>DATKVD010000425.1:0-31089 GCA_035530235.1 Planctomycetota bacterium
TATCTCTTGTCCGTCTTTCCGGTTTCGGGCTTGAATCGGGTTTCTGGTTTTCCCTCGGACCCCGAGTCCTCGGGACGAGAGGCGAGTTTCGGGTTTCTGACGCGGGCCACAAGGACCCGCACTACAACGGGCACAAGGCCCTAAACTACATTCCTCCTTCCGCGTTGATCTGTCGTCCCCTTCGGCCTTAGGCCTTGGACCTTGCGCCTTGTCGTCCTCTGTGGTTCCCGGCCGCTGTTTCTTCACCCCAAGTCTGTAGTTTTCCTTGGTGCCTTGGTGTCTTGGTGGTTCCATGTTGTTGTTTCTTCACCCCCCGGGCCTGTGCTGTTCTTGGTGTCCTTGGTGCTCTTGGTGGTTAAGGCTTTTTGCCTTGCCTGCGCGCGGATTCCCGGTATCATGTATATGGACCGTTTTTGGGTGGGCAGCGCTGATCCGTATCGAGGCATGACCGATGAAGGCGTTGGCGTGTGTGTGCTGCACGCCGCTCGTGGATGTGCTGCGCGAGCGGTTCGGACCGATTGCCGACCACGCGATCAGCATCTCGCGGCGGTACCCGGGCCGGACCTCGCCCACGCGGAGTCCGGTGTGGTGGTTCGACCTGCCGCTCGCCGCGCTGAAGAAGGGCAAAGGGGAGCACCGCTATCTCGTCTGCCGCGCGGCGGCGTGCGGGTGCTGCTCGTTCGACGTCCTGCGCATCCCGGTCAAGTATCTCCTCGATCACCTGGCCGACCTCCAGACGATCAAGCGCGACGACGAGACGTTCGTGCGACTCTTGCTGTCCGCGGCGAGGGTCGGACGGTTCACGGACCTCTTCGGCCCCGGATACGTCGACTTTTCCAACTGCAAGACATGATGTGGAAGGCGGTTGCAGGTCAGGACAACAGTCGCAAGTCGAAAGTCGAAACTCAAAAGTCTCGGCTGCCCGTCGTTGCGGTTGTATCCCGAGTTTCCGCTGTTCTCTGCGTTCTCTGCGTTCTCTGCGGTTGAGGTATCGGACCCGAAAAACCCCCATTTTGCCCCCCAACAAACCCCTTGCATAATGCCGGTTCAGGCGTCATCATATGCCCTCGGCAAGCGGGGCATCGGAGGGAGGAGGGGACGGCATCGAATCGGGGGGGCACATGGAGGCACATGAGATCGCCGACAAGCTTCGGGCGGAAGCGGACGACATCCTCCACGGCGAGCGGGGCGTCGACCGCATCCTGCGGTCCTACGGCAAGGTGCACTACACCGGCAGCTACGCCCTCGACCTGATGGCCTGGCCCGATATCGACATCACCATGATGCTCGACGGCGACCCGTACTCCTTCGACACGTTCTTCAAGATGGGCAAGGACCTGGCCCGGGTGGAGGGCGTCGACAAGATCGAATACTGGAACTCGCTCAACTGGGACGTGCACAACCTGCCCAAGGGACTCTACTGGGGCGTCCGGCTCGACACGCACCAGTGGGACGTCCCGTGGAAGATCGACGTGTGGGCCACCAACGAGACCGAGTTCACGCGCAACCAGGAGCTGATGAAACGTCTTTCCGACGAGATGACCCCCGAGGCCCGCAAGCTCATCGTCGAGATCAAGCATTCCGTCATCACCCCGGAGGGCCGCACGCCCCAGGGCAGCGGATACTACATCTACGAGGCCGTGCTCTTCAAGGGCCTGCGGACGCCGAGGGAGATCCGCGAGTACGTCAAGTCGCACGGCATCGACATATGACGGTAAAGGGGTCTGACCCCTTGTGTGCGTGGGAGGGCCGGCCGCGGGGTCGGCCCGTGTTCTAAGAGCGTCCAGCGCAATGACGCAGCTGCTTCTTGTCCCCTCGCCCCCCGCTTGCGGGGGGAGAGGGCTGGGGTGAGGGGGGGCAGATGCCCGAAGACGTGACGATCCGGGAGCTGAAGCCGGACGACGTGGAGACGCTTGCCGAGGTTGCGGTGGCGGCGTGGCGTCCGGTTTACGAGGTGCGTCGCGCCCTGGTGGGCGACGAGATCTACGAGGCGGTATGGCCGGACGCACTGGCGCACAAGGCCGCGCAGATCCGCCGGGCGTGCGAGCCGGAGCACGCCGCGCACGTCCGCGTGGCCGAGACCGGCGGCAAGGTCGCCGGGTTCGTCACCTTCTACGCCGACCGACGCACCGGGGTGGGGGAGATCGGCAACAACGCGGTGCATCCGGACTTCCAGGGCCGCGGCATCGGCCGGCGGATGTACGCACACGTCTTCGACGAGATGCGTGCGATGGGGATGCGGTTCGTCAAGGTGTCGACCGGCGGCGACGACGCACACCTGCCCGCCCGACGCGCGTATGAAAACGCCGGCTTCGACCGCGCACTCCCCACCGTCACCTACTACCGCAAGCTCTGACCACGACGTCCGGTGACGTCGTGTCCTTCCCGGAGGAGTGCCGCGAATGAGCGAAGCGCATCGACGAGGGGACTTCCCGGAGCTGAACGACGAGAACCGTGCGATCTGGAACGGGAACGCGGCGTGGTGGGACGACCGGATCGGCGACGGGAACGACTTCCAGGACGAGCTGATCGAGCCGACGCAACTGCAGCTGCTCGACATTCAGCCCGGCCAGACGGTGCTGGACGTGGGATGCGGTGCGGGGCGGTTCACGCGTCGCGTCGCCGCGCTCGGCGCACACGTCGTCGCGTTCGATTACAGCGAACGGTTCATCGCGCGCGCGAAGGAGCGCACGCCCGGGGACGTGACGAACATCGAGTATCATGTTATCGACGCGACGGACGGGGCGCAGATGCTCGCGCTGGGGGAGGGGCGGTTCGACGCCGCGGTCGCGACGATGGTGCTGATGGACCTGGCGGAGGTCGGCCCGCTCTTCGGCGCGCTCCGTCGGCTGCTGAAGACCGGCGGGCGGTTCGTCTTTTCCGTCTCGCACCCGTGCTTTGACACGGCCGAGTGCACGAAGGTCGCCGAGGTGTCGGAAGAGGACGGGCGCTACGTCGTGACCAGCGGCGTGAAGGTGACGGGATATCGCACGCCCGTCGCCCGCAAGACCGAAGGCATCCTCGGGCAGCCGCAGAAGCAGTATTACTTCCACCGGCCGCTGTCGCTCATCTTCGGGATCGCGTTCGAGAACGGCTTGATCGTCGACGGGTTCGAGGAGCCGGCGCTGAAAGCGCCGCCGGGGGACGAGAGTCCGTTTCACCGGCCGCTCAGTTGGCGGAATATGCCGGAGATCCCGCCCATTCTCGTCGTCCGTATGCGACTGAAAGAACCTTCCTGACCCTCCTTTCGTAGAGGACTTGGGGTGCGAAGACGTGGAGCCGCTGTCTGGGTGGGTCTTCTCCTCCTCGCGGTTGCCGGGTGCTCGACGGCGTCGCGGATGACGCAGCTGCACGTACCGGTGCAGCCGACGGTCCAGGAGAGCTTCGCCTCGGCCGAGGACGTCAGGGGACTCTGTGTGCTCGTGCCCGTGCACACCGGCGGAAAAACCTACGCCTTCCTGCTCGACACGGGATCGTCCGGGGTCATCTTCGACGAGATGTTCAGGGAGGAGCTGGGCAAGCCGCAGGCGACGCGTCGGCTCCACACCGGATACGGCGCCGACAGGGTCCCGTTCTTCCGTCCGCCGGAAGCGTTCCTGGGAAGCGTCGACCTGGCGGCGGGGGGTCTGGCGGGGTGTGCGGACCTGAGCGCTTTCCGGGTGCTCTACGGCTGCGACGTTCGCGGGATCGTGGGCATGAGTGTGCTCAGGGACTACGTGGTCCGGATCGATTTCGACCGGTCGGAAGTCGAGCTGATGACCCCGGACGACCTCCCGCACCCCGAGTGGGGCATGGCCGTCCCGATCGAGTTCGACTGGGCGGGCATCCCCGTCGTGACGGCGTCCGTCGGCGCCAACGTCAAGGTGCGGATGGACATCGACAGCGGGGACAATTCCTACGGCGACCTGAGCCCCGAGGTGTTCCGACGTCTCGGTGGCGCCGACGATTCGGAGTCGAGAGAGGTGACGGCGGTGAGCCTGGGCGGCATCCACACGACGAAGTCGACCCGGGTGACTGGACTCCGGATCGGTCACTACACCTATCGTGACCTCCCGTTCACCGAAGGACGGTGGTCGACACTGGGTCTGGCGTTCCTGGCCCGACACCGCGTCACCTTCGATTTTCCGAACCGGAAGATGTACCTGATGAAGCTGATGCAGCCGGTGTGTCCGGTCACGCCCTGCATCAGCGGACTGATCCTCAGGCGGGACTCAGGCGGTCTCGTGGTCGGACAGGTGCTGGCGGGCAGCCCCGCCGGGGAAGCCGGCGTCCGTCCCGGTGACGTCGTCCTCGCCATCGACGGCGCCGACGCCTCGACACTCGAACCGTGGCAGGCCGCACGACTCCTCATGTGCGACCACGACAGGGAGGTGACGCTGACCACCCGGCGCGGCCGTGAGCACCACAGCCGCACGTTCAAGCTCCGGAGGGGCCTGTGAAAACTATGTTGAACATAGTTTTTGCGGTGGTGGTTCTGTCGGGCGCGGTGGCGGCGGCGGGGACGCCGAGGATCGATTACGTCGAGCCCGTCCGACCGCAGCCCTTCGCCGACGACGCCGACGTCATCTGGTACGACGACTTCGACAGTGACGTCCGGCAGTCGGCCTACCCCGAGAAGAGCGGGCAGACGACGACGGAGGTGTGCTTCGGCGGCCAGGGCAAGTCCCTGTGCATGCACTACCCGAAGGGACACCGCGGCATCGGGAACCGCAAGCTCTTCTTCGGCGATTCCCCGGTCTATCGTGAGAAGGCCCTCAGACGTGGGGAGCGGTTCACGGACGTTTACTGGCGGATCTACGTGAAGCACCCGCGGGGGTGGACGGGCGGGGACCCGGCGAAAATGTCACGGGCGACGAGTCTGACGTCCGCCCGGTGGTCGCAGGCGATGATCGCGCACGTGTGGGGGTCGGGCGACGGCGTCACGCTGGACCCGGCCTCGGGCGTGCGGGACGGCAGCGTGGTCACCCGGATGTATAACGACTTCCGTCGGCTTCGGTGGCTGGGCAACAATCCCGGGTCCCCGTTTCGCATCCATGCTCCGGAAGAGGCCGGACGCTGGGTCGCGGTCGAGAGCCGTGCCCGGCTCAACGCCCCCGGAAAGAGCGACGGCTTGAACGTCCTCTGGATCGACGGACTCTTCCAGACCGACCGTCGGGACCTCGACTGGGTCGGCGACTACACCGGTCACGGCATCAACGCGGTCTTCCTGGAGGCCTACTGGAACCGCACCTCCCCCGTCACCCAGAGCCGCTACTTCGACGAGTTCGTGGTGAGCACCAAACCCATCGGGACGGTCTTCGCGCCGTCCAACCCGGAACTGGTGAGGACGTCCCGGGAGGGTCCGGGGTCCGGGGGGCCGTGGGAAGTCGAAGTCGCCGTCCGTCTGGACGGTGCAGCCCCCGACGCCGTCGAGATCTTCCGGAGCGACGTGCGGCAGCAGCGGCGGAGACGCCGGCCGCCCGTCGAGGTCACCGTGGGTGAGGACGTCTGGGGCGAGGTGGTGTGGCGGTCGCGTCCGATCGACGGCACGATGCTGCACGTGAAGGTGGACCGTCGCAGTGGACGGTTCACGGGCGTCATGGCCGAGAGGAATCGGCTCGAGGGCGGCCGGACCTACTTCTGCCGCGTGCGGGAGACGGGCACGGACGGCGACGGGGACCCCTGGAGTCCCTGGCACCAGGCGTTTCAGACGTCCAGGTGACCCCGTCGGGCCGTCCGGCGACGGCTTTTTCCCTTGACCCGCCGGGGGTCATGCGGCAGAATGCTCATCGGGGCAAGGGATGTTCCTGGTGAGGACGGGTTCGATGGTCCGACTGACGCGGGCAGGCGAGTATGCGGTGCGGGGCATGGTCTATCTGGCGCGACGACCCACGGACGGTCCGACGTTCATCGGCGACATCGCGCGTGCACAGCAGGTGAGTGTCAGCTTTCTGGCGAAGATTTTCCAGGGTCTGGCGAAGGCGGGACTGGTGGAGTCGCAGCGGGGGGCGGCGGGCGGGGTGAGTCTGGGCCGTCCGGCCGGCCAGATCAGTCTGAGGGACATCGTCGAGGCGGTCGAGGGCCCGGTGTCGCTCAACCAGTGCCTGATGCCGGAGGACCCCTGTGAGAACGCGGCGAAGTGTCCCCTGGCGCCGGTCTGGCGCGAGGCACAGGAGCGACTGCTCGCCGTGCTGGAGGCCGCCACCCTGGACAGGTACGACGGACGTTCGAGCACCGACGTCGAAGTCGCCGACTGACCGTTCACGACGGTGCATCACCGGAGTCGGTCGCCGCGGAAGGGCTTTCCACGGACGACGGCTCAGCGACCAGCGGGAGACACGGATGGAATTTGACCCCGAGGTGGAAGAAGCGATCAAGGAGCAGGTGCCGGTGTTTTTTCACGCGGTCGTGCGGGACCGTCTCGAATCGTTCGCACGTGAGAAGGGCGTCGATCGAGTGACGATGGAGGTTTTCAAGGAAGCGAAGGCGAAGTACCTGAGCGGCCAGATGTGACCACCGTCCGACCCCCCGCCGCGGGACGTCCGACCCCGCGGCCCCTGCATGTCTTTCCGGGAGAAATCCATGGCCGTCCTGACACGCATCCGTGAACGTGCCCGACAGAGCACGAAGAACGTCTGTCTGCCCGAGACCACCGACGACCGGGTGCTGGAAGCGGCCGAGGTCCTCCTCGTCGAGAAGCTCACCGACGTCACACTCATCGGAAGTGCCGACAGGATCGCCGAGGACGCCCTGCGTCTGGGCGTGGACGTCTCCGGCGCCGTCGTCATCGACCCCGTCACCGACGACAGGCACGACGAGTACGTCACCGCCTATTACGAGATGCGCAAGCACAAGGGCATGACCCCCGAGAAGGCGACGGAAGCGATGTCGGAGCACATCTACTACGCCGCCATGTGCGTCAGGGAGGGACGCTGTGACGGGATGGTGGGAGGCTCGGTGGCCAGCAGTGCCGACCTCATCCGCTCCATGCTCCAGGTCATCCGACCGCGTGAGGGGATGAAGACGGTGTCGAGCTGCTTCGTGATGGCGACGTCGGTGCACGACCTGGGCGTGGACGGGGCGTTCATCTTCGCCGACTCGGGACTGGTTCAGAACCCGACGGTGGAGCAGCTGGTGGAGATTGCGGCGGCGTCGGCGGGGACCTGTGAGGCGCTGCTGGAAGCGGAGCCGGTGGTGGGGTTTCTGAGCTACTCGACGAAGGGGAGTGGGAAGGGCGAGCTGGTGGACAAGGTGCGTGAGGCGGCCGGGATGTTCAGGGAGCGTTACCCGCACATCACGTCGGACGGCGAGCTGCAGGGCGACGCGGCGATCGTCCCGAGGATCGCCGAGCGCAAGTGTCCCGACAGTCCCGCCGGCGGCCGATGCAACGTCCTCATCTTTCCCGACCTCAATGCCGGCAACATCACCTACAAGCTGGTCGAGCGGCTCGGAGGGGCCCAGGCCATCGGTCCGATCGTCCAAGGACTCGCCCGACCCGGGAACGACCTGTCACGCGGCTGCAGCGTCATCGATATCGTCAACGTTGCCGCCGTCACCGCCGTCCAGGCGGGCGTGGCCTGAGGGGACCGGCCGGTTTGGCGCGACCTTTGAAATCCAAGGCACGAAGTCCGAAACAAGCAGAGACTGTAGCACCATTACAGCGGGAAACATCCGCACTCATGTCATCCTGAGCGACCCCGACTTGTCGGGGGAGTCGAAGGATCTGGCGCCGGAAGACCGAAGCGTTTCGGCTGGTTCGAAGGTCTTTCCGGCAACGTGGCCAGATTCTTCCCCCTCCCGATAAACCGGGAGGGGCTCAGAATGACATTCAATGCTGTAATGATGCTACAGTGTCGATTTGTTTTGCATTTCGTGCCTCGGATTTGAATGGGGTTTCGAGTTTCGGGTTTCGGATTTGCGTCTCCCCGGGGACCGTCCCCTTTCAAGGCAGGAGGGACTCATGAAGGTTGAAGAGACGCTCGAGACGCTGCACCTGACGCTGCCGGAGCCGCCGATGCCGGTGGGGGCGTACGTGCCGTGGGTCCGCGCCGGGAAGCTCGTCTTCCTGGCCGGACAGATTCCCATGCGGGCCGGCAAACCCCTGGTCACGGGGAAGTTGGGTGCGGAACTGACGACGGACGGTGTGGCCGAGGCCGTGCGTGCGACGACGCTCAACGGGCTGGCCGCGCTCAGGGCGGCCGTCGGCGGCGACCTCGACAAGGTCACCCGCGTCGTCAAGCTCACCGGATACGTCGCCAGTGCTCCCGGATTCACCGACCAGGCCGGCGTCCTCAACCACGCCAGCAAACTGCTCCTGGCCGTCTTCGCCGAGAAGGGACGTCACGCCCGCGTGGCCGTCGGCGTGGCCGAGCTGCCCCTCGGCGTCCCCGTCGAACTCGAGATGGTCTTCGAGGTCGAGTAAACCGGAAAAATGGGGACATTCTACTTTCTTGCCCGAAAAACGCCCCGGAAGGGGTCGAAAACGGGGTCAAAAAAGTAGAATGTCCCCATTTGCCTACCGGCTGAAGAACCGTTTCGTGTTCCTGCCGAAGAGAAAGCAGGTCATCACGACGGTCAGCGTGAGTCCCGCCAGGGGCATGAGGACGGTCGGGTCGAGTGTCGTCTCGAGGAGGACGCGCCAGAGCTTCGCACCGGAGGGGTTCCACTCGGGCGAGCGGACCACGAGGGTGAGTGCCCAGGCGAGGCCGGCCGCGAGGGCGGCGACGGCCAGGACCAGGAAGACGCGGCAGACGACAAGCGCCCAGGCGGCACCCGTCAACAGCGCCACGAACGACGCCGCCACCCCCACCGACACCACCAGCACAAGAATCCCGCCCGTCACGCGCAGCCACCCCGTCGCCCCGTGCAGGAGGTAGAGTCCCCCGTAGATGCCGAACGCACAGAGCGTCACGCCGAGGAACGCCGTGTAGATGAGTTTCCCGGGCACCCCTTCGGTCGCGTCGCCCAGGGTCTCACGGGAAATGTCACCGGACATGCCAGACACTCCAAACTCGAAACTCCAGACTCAAAAGTCGGAAAAGGCGATGTTTTCCCGGCACTTTCGAGTTTTGAGTTGCGACTTGCGACTATTTTTCCCCCATCAGCTCCCGCATCTTCTTCGCGACGTTGTTGGCCTGCATCAGCGTCTCGCCGACGAGGATGGCCTTGACGCCGCAGGCGGCGAGACGCCGAACGTCGTCGTTGGAGGCGATCCCGCTCTCACTGACGAGCAGGCGTTTTGCCGGCACCAGGGGCGCCAGACGCTCGGTGCTCATCAGATCCACGCGGAAGCTCTTGAGGTTCCGGTTGTTGATGCCGATGAGTCGTGCCCCCGACAGCAGTGCTCCCTCCGCGTGTTCGCGGTCGTGGAATTCGACGAGGGCCTGCATGCCGAGTTCGTGCGCCGCATCGACCATCCCCTTCAGGAGCAGCGGCGAGAGCACCTCGCTGATGAGGAGGACGGCGTCGGCTCCGGCCGCACGGGCCTCGAAGAGCTGGTAGCGGTCGACGATGAAGTTCTTGCACAGGACCGGCAGCGACACCGCGGCACGGACGGCCTTGAGGTCATCGAGCTTTCCCTGGAAGAACTTCTCCTCGGTGAGGACGCTGACGGCGGCGGCCCCGGCCGTCTCGTATTCGCGGGCGATGGCGACCGGGTCGAAGTCCTCACGGATGATTCCGCGCGAGGGGGAGGCCTTTTTGACCTCGGCGATGACGCCGACGGGTTTTTTCGTCAGGAGCGCGGCGGCGAAATCACGCACCGGCGGCGCATCCGCCAGTGCCGCCTCCAGCTCGGAGACCGGCGTGCGCTCCTTCCGCTCGACCAGCTCCCGACGCGTGTTCGCCACGATCTCGACCAGGATGTCTTCCATCACGGTTTCCTCCCCCAGACAGTGTAACCGTCCCGGCCGTGCAGGTCAATGACGTTCTGTCGCGTCAAACCGTCTCGTCACGCCGGTTCTGTCCTTGTCATCGACGTGCCCCTGCGATACCATAGGACGCGTCCGAGACAGGTCCAGGTCAGTCCAAAGGAGACCACCATGCAGGTCATTTCGGTCAGCACGTCTTCCCGGACGCAGTTCGTGGACGTGACCGCCCAGGTGCGGGCGGCGGTCAAAAAGAGCGGGGTCAAGTCCGGCATCTGCGTCCTCTTCGTGCCGCACACCACCGCCGCCGTCACCATCAACGAGAACGCCGACCCCGACGTCACCCGCGACATGCGCACGGAAATCGACAAGGTCATCCCGTTCGACGACGGCTACGCACACACCGAAGGGAATTCCGCCGCCCACATCAAGAGTTCCCTCGTCGGGTGCGACCAGACCCTCCTCGTGGAGAAGGGCGAGCCGGTCCTGGGGACGTGGCAGGGGGTCTATTTCTGCGAGTTCGACGGCCCCCGCAGCCGGAAGCTCTACGTCAAGGTCATCCCGGACCCGCAGTGAGGGCGAAAAAACTATGTTCAACATGGTTTTCGGGACAGCGGGTGCCGCAGCGGCCGAGGAGGCGGTGAGGTTCACGACGCACGACGCCGTGCTCGCGGCCGTGCTGCTGGCGGTCGGGACCGCGATGCTGTGGCTCTGGCACGCCTCGCGGGAGAGACGCGACCGCGTCCGACCGCTCTTCTGTCCGTGGGGAGCTGCGGACATCCTCCTGGCGCTGGGGGTGTTCGTGATCTTCTCGTGGGCCGTCACGACCGTCGCGGAGACGTTCATTCCCGGCGAGGACCACCCGTGGCGGGAGGCGGCGGCGATGGGGGTGGTGGGCGTCGCGACGTGTGTCCTCATCCTCTGGCACCTGGGCCGACGGTACGGTCTCCGGCCGCGCGACGTCGGACTGCGGCTCGACGGGTGGCTGTGGGACCTCGTGCTGGCGGCGGCACTGCTCCTGGTGGTGCTGGCGGTGCAGCGGCCGATGGGCTTCGCTCTGGAGCACCTCAGTCGGTGGGCCGGGGAGCCCCCGCAGCCCCAGAAGATGGTCACCACCATGCACGAGGTAGACTCGGTCTTCGGGCTCGGCGTGCTGGCGGCACTCGCACTGCTGGCGGCGCCCTTCTGGGAGGAGATCGTCTTCCGCGGGTTCCTTCAGCCGTTCCTGGCGTGTCGTCTGGGCGCCCCCTCGGCCATCGTCGTCACGTCGGTACTCTTCTCGCTCATCCACTACTCCGGCTCGAAGGTCTTCATCGTCCCGGCACTGGTGTTTCCCCTGGCGCTGGCGCTGGGGTATGCCTACCACCGCACGCAGCGTCTCGCCGCACCCCTCATGCTCCACGTGCTTCACAACCTCGTCACGGTCCTCCGGATCCTGGACCTGCGGAACGGGTAGACGGCTAAATCCCCAACAGGTCGTTGAGCTTCGCGCGCAAAAGCCAGGTCCGGGTTCGACCCGCCAACAGCAGCACCTCCCCGTCCCGGGTGAGGGTGAGGCGGGCGCCCATGAGTGGAACCACGTTCCCGGTGATCTTCATGGCTTCCCAGGGCTTGAGGGGGCGGCCGCCGAACTGGACAGGCGTCATGTAGGCGCCGATCGTCTCATAGAGCAGCACCGCCTTCTCGCCTCGCAGCACCAGCTGCGGATGTTCCAGCCGCTGGTGCTCCTCCGTCTGTTCCACCAGCAGCGTCGGCGCCGACCACCGCCGCCCGTCGTCCGACGTCGTGTGCAGGATGCCCCGTTGATGGTGGCTGAACACCATGTGGAACCGGCCCGTCTCGTCCACCGAGACGTGCTGGTCGGCCAGATAGGGGTTCTTCTCCTTCTCGAGTGTGATGGGCGTCAGCTTTGTGATGTCTCGGATGGACGGGGCGCACCCGGCGTGCTCGCCGTAGAAGATCCAGTGTTTTCCCTTCGGGCCGCGGAGCATCTGGACGGTTCGCGGGCCGCCGGTGCGCAGGATGCCCACGGCCACGGGACGGGGCGTGGTCCAGGTCTTCCCGTCACGGGTGCTCGCAAGGTAGAGCGTGTATCCGCCGCCGGTCTCTTCCAGGAACGAGGTGCGTCGGGAGAACCAGGCGAGCCAGACGGCTCCGTCGGCGTCGGCAAAGGTCGCGGGGGCGGCGCTCTGAAAGATGTTGTCAAACGGCGGGGCCTCGGGATCGGTCCACGTGACGAGGTCGCGCGTTCGACAGGTCATGATCCGCTCGCCCTCACCGCACCAGACGGCGAGGCATTCCCCGCCCGGGAGCGGCTGCACGCTCGCACGGGCCGGCGTTCTCTCCGCCAGATCCGCCGGCCGGGCCTGTGTCCATCGGAACGGACTGTCCAGGTTCACGAAAATGAAATGTCTGCCGGCGGGCACCACCGTGAGGTCGGTCTCGAACGTCCGCTCGTACCCGGGCACCTCGTAACGAAGGTGGTAGTCGCCGGGCAGGAAGGGACTGTAGGCCCGACCGGAGACCAGCTTCCTGTCGGCGCAGGTCATCTCGCCGCCCGGGGGCAGGAACTCGGTCTGCACGAAGGCATCGGCACGCACCGGCGGGGGGTTGTGCGTGGCCGGGCGGAACGTCGCCGAGACCTCCACGCTGTAGACGTTGAACGAGTCCTCCCACGACCGGGTCTGGATGTGGACGCACCTGACGCCCGGCGGCACCTCGACGAGCGTCCCCATCAGGTCGCGTCCGAGTTCCTTGTCGTTCGGCCAGTGGATGCTGCCGAGCTGCCGTCGGCCGGGTGAGGCGTCTTCGGTCTGCACGAAGCACCTGAAGTGCCCGCCGCGACCGTGTATGAACTGCTCGATGTCGGCTTGAAACCGGAGCGTCTCGAACTCCGTTCCGGGCGGCGGGGCGAAGGCGTATCGCCAGTAAGGGTTTCCCGGGCCCTTGGGGAGGTAGCTTCGCTCGCGCGTCCGGGGCTCGTGGAGCATGAGCGTTGCGTCGGGCTTTCCGGGTGTCAACGTGATGATCCTGGGGAATGCGGAGGGCGCCTTGCCCGGCGGCAGCATGCTGAGCGCCTGGGCCTCCCGGTCGATCTTGATGTACCGCTGCGGGTCGACGCGCTCGAGGGTTGCGGCGGCCGCGCGCAGACGCGCCCACGTGTCGATGGCCCCTCTCGCGTTGCCGCCGTCGATCTGCATCTCCGCCAGCATGTTCAGCATTTCCAGTTGGAGGTGGTCGACCTTGCTGTCGGACGCTTCGAGTTCCTTGACGGCCCATTCCAGCGTGGCCGCCGCGGATGCGGCGTCCTTCAACTGGTCGCGCTCCAGCCGGATGATCACCTTGACCAGCTTCGCCCAGTTCTGCCGACGGTTCCCGCCGAGGGCGTCCGAGCGGTCCCGGATTCCGTGGAGAGCCTCGCGGTAGGCGGCGACCGCCCTGGGCCAGTCGCCGGACAACTGGTAGGCGTGCCCGTGCCACAGCAGGTCGTCGAGGGTGGGGGCTTCGGCGCGGGCGAGACGCTCCGAGGGCGCAATCATCTTTGCGTATTCGCCTGCCCAGAACGCCTCCTGTGCGTCGCGGCGCAGCACCGCGCGCGTGGCCTCGTCCAGTCGCTCACGCTTCCCGCCTTCCGCTTCCTTCTCCGTCTTCGGCTCCGGGACGTCCTCCGCTTTGAACCGCCAGGGGCCCTGGCGGTCCTTGTCAGCCTCCGGATCCCTGGGCGGGCTGTGCCTCCCTCCCGCGCCGTAGGAGACGTCGAACGTGATCCGCTGGATGCGCCGGCTGCCCCTGAGTGAAATCTCCAGCAGAAATTGAAGGTATCCGATGAACGGCGTGTGCTTCTCGAAGAACTTCGGGTCGTTCTTCACGATCCAGCGCACCGCCGCTTCCTCGTCGCTCTTCCAGGGGACGTCCATTGTGCCGTAGTGCCGCACGAGTCCCCCGTATGCCCCGCGCTCGCGGTAGGGAATCCTGAGGTCTCCGTGGTATCGCTGCTTCGGGTTTTCCTTGTCGCGGGGCGTCTCGAACTCCAGGACCTGCCATCCGGACCAGTGCTTCGTGTCGGGACTGTGACGGACGTACAGCGTGCCGCTGGGAAATGCGACCCCGTGCTCGCCGGTGAAGGTGAACTCGCCCGCCGGGATGATCTCCGCGGACACGCGAGCGTTTTGGACGGGCCGCCAGGACCACCCGATGCCGATGGGTTCGGTGGTCTGAATCCACGCGTCGTAGGAGGCGTTGGCCGCCCCGTCCCAGCCCAGACCCGCATCGGTCATATCGAGCCTGTCGACCGGCGACCAGACCGCCTGCTTCTTCACCGTCTCGGGCTTCGTGAAGTCCAGGACGAACCGGCGGGCGGCGTGCATCGAGCCGGGGGCCTCCCGAGCCGCCCCGGCGAGCAGCAGGACCAGCAGCATCAGGGTTGACGGCTTTCTCAAGGGTTCCTCCGGCGGTGTCAGGGATTGGGTTTGGCGGCGGACCGCTGTCGAATGAACTTGATCGCGCTCAGGGCCGCGCCCTTGTGGCCCTCCGTCTCGGCGGATTCGGCGTAGGCTTCGAGCGCGGGGATGGCCTCGGGCCCGGCGAAGACGCCGAGCGAATTGGCCGCGTAGAACCCGACGGAACGATCCGGGTCCTTCAGGGCTTCGATGAGCGCGGGGACGGCGGATTGGTCGCCGAGGTTTCTGAGCGCCGACGCCGCGCGACGGCGAACCGTCTTGTCCGGGTCGATCCGCATGATGTCGATGACGGCACGGAGAACTTCGGCCTTGGCGGCGGCGTCCACGCGCCAGCTCATGCTGCCGAGGGCGTCGATGGCCGAGCGCTGCATGCGCGGCTCAGGCTTCCTCGCGAGTTCGATAAGGACGGATGCCGCCTCTGGATGCTTCTGGGAGATCAGCTCCCACGCCGCCGTGTTCCGCGCTTCCACCGACGCGTCCGACTTCAGCACCTCGAGCGCCAGCTCGGCCCGCTTCTCTCGGTTCCCCCCCAGGCCGTAGATCGTGCGCAGGAGGATCGACTGGAGATCGCCCGATTCCTCCGGACGATATCGCACGGAGATCCGGTAGAGGGACAGGAGGTCGGCGACGACGCCAGCGTCCTGGATGGCGACGAGTGCGTCGGCGGCGGCTGGGGTGTGGTCGCGATCGTCGCCGCTCAGGATGCCCATCAGCACCGGCACGGCCTTGGGGTCGGCGTTCGCCGCGACCACCTTGATCGCTTCGCGTTTCTCGTCGCTCTTCCCGAACCGGATCGTCGAAATCACTCGGTCCAGCTCTTCTCGCGTCATCGGGCGGACGGAGAATGCGAGCGTGTTGCTCACCAGTTCCCCGGTCCAGACGGGCTCGAAGCCGAGCTGTTTTCCCTGCGCGGCTTTCTTTTCGTCGGCGGCCAGGCGCAGTGCGACCGTAAAGGGGCCGGGGCGGTCGACGTCGCAGGCGACGTCACGGAAATCGAGCATCACCGGCCGGTCCGACCGATTCGCCGGAACGTCTGCGGCCTTCAGGAACTTGAGCGCCGCGCGTCCCTTGATCTCGGCCGCGAACGTCTCCCCCGCCTTCAGCGGCCGGAAGAACGTCTTCGGATGCGGCCAGTTGTAGACGGCCGTCTGCTGCGACTTGACCGCTTCCCCCTTTTCATTCCTGAGGAGGAGGTTCTGCGCGACGTAAAGGTCCTGGTAGTAGACGGTGGTCGGCGCGTCGGAGACGTTCCTGATCCGGACGCTGATGACGAACGGGTCGCCGGTGCGAATCTCGGTCGGCTTGATTTCGATGGCACACCGAAGTCCGTTGACTTCTTCGCCCCACCCCTTTTCCGCCGCCTCGGCTTTCTTCTCTTGATATGTTGCGAGCCAGGCGGTGAGTGCCTGCCGCACCTCCGGGGTCGGCCGGCCCGACAGGACACTTCGCGCCAGGTCCTCAACTTCGTTCTCAAACGACTGCTTGCGCTCGGGGAAAAGCGCGATCAGCGTTTCGTATCGTCCCGCCGCCTCCCCGGGCCGCCCCAGGTCGAGTTGACACCGGGCAAACAGTTGCGCGACGCTCACGTGATCCCTGACGGCCTGCTCGTACGCCGACAAGGCCTTGGCACGGTTCTGATACCACCGGGCCTCATCCGCCTGGGTCCATCGCTTCCCGTCGGCGCCGACGGTCGGCTTCTCGATGCTGTCGGGGTGTCGGACCTCGGGCAGCGGGATCTTCTCGACCCAGGGGAGCGCCGCGGCCGGGTCATGTCGGCTCTGCAGGTGCATCAATGCGATCGAGCGATACGCCTGCACTTCGTAAGCCGTGCCGCGGTAGTCTTTGGCCATCTGCTCGGCCGTCTCGATCGCCTTGTCATAGTCGCGTCGATACGAATAGAGACCGAGCAGATTTGAGGCACAGTAGGCGGCCACCTTCGTTCCGGGGTATGTCTGGATCACCGTTCGGAGGGCGGATTGCACCCGCTCGAAATCCTCTGTCGCGCGTGGGCTGTCGGGAGGGATGTTTCGCAGCGTGAGGCCCGGTCTGTGAACGTACCAGGTATACGATTTGCGGAACTCGGCCAGCAGACGGTCCGCCTCTTCCGCCTCTTTCCATGCTTTGCCATGGTCCTTGTCCGGCACCCGGCCGATCTTGACGGGTTCCGTCGGCACCTCCTGTCCGGCGGCGAGCGATGCCAGCATCAGCACGGCAAGGACCGACGCCAGAGCTGTCCGGACGCTTCTCCGTGACATGGGGTTCTCCTCCGTGGAGACGGGCGGTTTGACCGGGACTTCACATGTCGATTATACCGAATTGACGGGTGAAGGCGAGACATCCTGTGGCCGGTTCGCATGGTTAGACGCCTCTCGGGTGCGCCGGTTCACCAAAATCCCGCTTGCATAACCGCCCCAGACCGCATATACTCCCGCCGCAAGTCGTGTGCTCAGAAAGCCTTGACGGGAGTCTGTCTTATGACGTTTGCGAGTATCGACGAACAGCTCGAGGTCATCCGGCGCGGGACCGTCCAGATCTTCCCCGAGGAGGAGCTGGTCGAGAAGCTGAAGGCGTCCATCGCGAAGGACCGGCCGCTGCGGGTGAAGCTGGGCGTGGACCCCACCGCCCCCGACATCCACCTGGGTCACACGGTGCAGCTCCGCAAGCTCCGCGCCTTCCAGGAGCTGGGTCATCTGGTGGTGCTCATCATCGGCGACGGCACCGCACTCATCGGCGACCCCTCCGGCCAGAAGAGCACGCGTCCGCAGCTCTCGAGGGCCGAGGTGGCCGAAAACGCCGTCACCTATCTCGCACAGGTCTCCAAGGTGCTGGACATGGGCCGTGCCGAGGTGGTCCGCAACGGCGACTGGTTCGGACAGATGACCTTCTTCGACGTGGTGAAGCTCGCCTCGAAGGCCACCGTGGCACGCACGCTGGAGCGTGACGACTTCGCCGAGCGCATGAAGGCCGGCGTGCCCATCTACGTCCACGAGATGCTCTATCCCCTCATGCAGGGGTACGACTCGGTGATGGTGAAGTCGGACATCGAGATCGGCGGGACCGACCAGACGTTCAACCTCTTAGTGGGACGGGACCTCCAGCGCGACGCCGGTCAGTCCCCCCAGGTCATCCTCACCATGCCCATCATCGAGGGGATCGACGGGACGCTCAAGATGTCGAAGTCCCTGGGCAACTACGTGGGCGTCACGGAAGCCCCCGCCGAGATGTTCGGCAAGGTGATGTCGATCCCGGACGTGCTGATGCGCAAGTACTACGAGCTCCTGACCTCCGTGCCGATGGACGAGGTGGAGACGCTCCTGTCCGACGTGACCCACCCCCGCGACGCCAAGGTCCGTCTCGCCCGGGAGATCGTCACCCTCTACTACAACCGGCAGTCGGCCGAGGCCGCCGCCGCCGAGTTCGACCGCGTGTTCGCCCAGGGCGCACTGCCCGACGACGTCCCCGTCGTCGAGCTCCCCGAAGACAAGCTCACCGACGGCAGGCTGTGGGTGGTGGCGCTGGTGACGGCACTGGGCCTGGCGAAGTCCAACGCCGAGGCCCGCCGACTGGTCGGGCAGGGCGGGGTCTACCTCGACGGCCGACGGATGAATAACGTCGACGCCGAGGTCCCCGTCAAGACCGGCATGATCGTCCAGGTCGGCCGACGCAAATTCGCCCGCGTCAAGCGGGTGTGAGGGAGGTCCCCGGCAACCTTCTCGTATGACCTTTTCCTGCCACAAAGGATACTGAGACACAAGACGCTGAGTCGCTAAGACGCTAAGACGCTAAGTAAAAGCAACAGCTCGCCGACGCTTCTTCTGGTGTTTCTGACTCAGCGTCTCAGCGTCTTAGCGTCTTCGTCCCTTTGCGGTTAGTGTTTCTTCCTGGCCCAGGTGTCGTCATGTCCCTTCCGGTGGTCTCCATCGTCGGCCGACCCAACGTCGGCAAGTCGTCGCTGCTGAATTGTCTGTACCGTCGGCCGGTGGCGATCGTGGACGAGACGCCCGGGACCACGCGTGACCGGGTGGAGGTGACCGTGCGTCACGTCGGGAAGCGGTTCCGTCTGGTGGACACCGGCGGGATGGGCATCGTCGACCGTGACGACCTCGCGCACGACGTGGCGCGTCAGATCACGATCGCGATCGAGGAGGCGGACGTGGTCCTCTTCGTCACCGACGTGCGCGACGGCATCACCACGCTCGACCTTGAGGTGGCCACCCGTCTTCGCGGTCTCCGCAAGACGGTGCTTCCGGTGGTCAACAAGTGTGACACGGGCCGGTGGGAGGACCAGGCCGGGACGTTCTACGCACTGGGGTTCGGTGAGCCCCTGGCGGTCTCGGCGACGGAGGGCTACGGACGCACGGAACTCCTGGACCGCATCTCGACGGCGCTGCCCGCGACCGGGGTGGACGTCGATGCCGGGGCGGCGGTCAAGGTCGCCGTCGTCGGCAAGCGCAACGTCGGCAAGAGCACGCTGGTCAACCGTCTCGTCGGAGAGGAAAGGCTCATCACCTCGGAGGTGCCCGGCACCACGCGTGACGCGGTGGACGTCCCGTTCGAGTGTGCCGGACGTCGCTTCATCGCCATCGACACCGCCGGGATGCGTCGGAAGCGGGGCGTCCACGAGAACGTCGATTTCTACAGCACCGTGCGCACCGAGCGCTCCATCCGACGTGCCGACGTCGTCCTCCTGCTCCTCGACGCCGCCGCCGACGTCGGTCGCGTCGACAAGAAACTCGCCGGCGCCATCGAGAGCTGGTACCGTCCGGTCGTCATCGTCATCAACAAGTGGGACCTCGCCCAGGCACGTGGACTCACCCCCGAGAGCTACGAGGCCTACGTCGCCAATCTCCTCCCCGGACTCGACTACGCCCCCATCGCGTGCGTCAGTGCACGGGAGGGCTTCAACGTCGAGCCGACGATGGCGCTCGTCGAGCGACTCCACCGTCAGGCCCACACCCGCGTGGCCACCGCCGAGGTCAACCGCGTCATCCAGGGCGCCCTCACCCGACGTCATCCCCCGAGACGCCGGAACCGCACCGCCAACGTCTTCTACGCCACGCAGGTCACGGTTGCTCCGCCCACCGTCGTCGTCTTCGTCAACGACCGCTCACTCTTCACCGGGGCCTACGTCCACTACCTCGCCAACGCCCTGCGTGCGGAACTCCCGTTCAGCGAGGTCCCGGTCAAGATCGAACTCCGCACCCGTGAGCGCTCACCCTCCAAGAAGCCGAAGGACCGACTGAAGTACACCGAGAAATCGGCGGCCAGGTCACGGGGAAAGAAGCGGCGGGGAAGCCGGAGGCGGGGGGGGCGTGGGTGATGAGACATGGGTTGTGTGCCAGTGGCATTTATCCCGAGCGTAGCGAGAGAGCTTGTCTGCCCCTGGGACCAATGCGTATGAATTCGTCTTGACAAATCTCCTGCAGCCGGTAGGATGAGGACGTCGTGAGAGGTGCGACGACGATTCTTGAGGGAGCTGCGACGTGAAATCCTAGCGGACTCCATCCTGATGGTGTGGGGACGAACCGCGGGAGCGGTTCGGGGGTTCGAGGTACGTCGTGGCTTGAGGATGTCCGTTGACAGCGCTTCACGAGCCACGGCATGCCGTGGCTTTTTTTGTGGACCGATGGCCGGCCCACCGGTCGGAAAAAGTACCTGGTACTTTTTCTAAATCTTGATTATTTGCCCAAAAACGCGGAAAAACGGCTCGAAAAAAAGTACCTGGTACTTTTTCCGGGCCGCCGGGGATAACGGTCATGCTTCTAGCCAGTCTTCAGGACGTGACGCAGGAATACGGCATCCAGAACGTGCTGCGGGGGGTGTCGTTCCGGATCAGCACCGGCGAGAAGCTCGGACTGATCGGGCCGAACGGCTCCGGGAAGACCACCCTCCTGCGCATTCTGCTTGGGATGGAGGCGCCGACGGGCGGGGCGGGGGTGCTGACGCGCGGCGTGCGGGTGGGGTACGTGCCGCAGGTCGTCACGTATGACGAGGACGAGACGGTGATGGACTGCGTGCTCGGCGAGCACCGTCGACTGACGGCGGCGCTGCGACGCGAGGAAGAGCGCCTCGCACGGGCCGACGGGGACGACATGTCCCGGGCGCTGAAGGCCTACCAGCGGGCACGCGACGAATACGACCACGTCACCGGCGACCACTTTCCCCGGCGGGCGAAAGCCATGCTGGACGCACTGGGTCTCGCGGGCAGGGGCGACCAGAAGATCGCCTCGCTCTCGGGCGGCGAAAAGAACGTCCTCTCGATGACCCAGGCGCTCCTCGCCGAGCCGGACCTCCTGGTGCTGGACGAGCCCGCCAACCACCTCGACTACCTCGGCATCGCCTGGCTCGAGGACTTCCTCACCCGGTTCCGCGGGGCGGTGCTACTGGTGTCGCACAACCGCTACCTCCTGGACCGCATCGTCGGGGGCGTGCTTCAGCTCGAAGCGGGACGCGTGCGCTACTACGAGGGCGGCTATTCGACGTACCGTGCGACGCGGCTGCGCGAACTGATGGCCCGGCAGTCGGACTACATCGCCAACCAGAAGCGGCTCACACGACTGGAAGCGCTCGTGCGTCGGTTCGCCGACATCGCCCGCAACAACACGAGCCCCGCCTGGGGCAAGCGTCTGCGCGCACGACGCGCCCAGCTCGAACGCGAGCGGGGCCGCGCCGTCGACAGACCCGTCCTCGACGAGTCCTCCATCCGTGCCGACTTCTCCACCGAGCCCACCCGTGCGAACGTCGCCCTCCAGCTGCGCGGCTACTCGAAGGCCTTCGGCGACCTCACGCTGTTCGAGGACGCCGAACTGGACATGGCCTGCGGCGAGCGCGTGGCACTGGTCGGACCCAACGGCTGCGGCAAGACCACGCTCCTTCGCGACGTCGTCGAGCACGGCGACTGGCAGAGCCCGGTCATCCGCGTCGGCCCCAGCCTCGAGGTGGGCTACGCCGCCCAGGAGCAGGAGGTCCTCCGCGGCGAGCGGACCCTCCTCGACGCGGTGATGGAGGGCACGCGGCTCAGCCGCCGGGAGGCGACGGGGCTTCTCGCACGGTTCATGTTCGGCGTGGACGACCACCGGAAGAAGGTGTCCGAACTCTCGGGCGGGGAGCGGAACCGGCTTCAGCTTGCTAGGCTGATGGTGTTGAAACCCAACTTCCTGATCCTCGACGAGCCGACCAACCACCTCGACATCCCCGCGCGCGAAGCGGTCGAGGACGCACTCGCCGACTTCGAAGGCACCCTCCTCGTCGTCTCGCACGACCGCTATTTCCTCGACAAGGTCGTCACCCGCGTCGTCGAGGTGCGTGAGCGGAAGCTCATCTCGTACCCGGGCAACTTCACGGAGTTCTTCTTCACGCGACAGGCACTGATGACGCGGACCAGCGGACGCGCCGGCCGGCGGCGCAAGGACCGCCGGCGGCCGGCCCGCACGGCGAAACCGGGCAACAAGCTCGCCGCACTGGAGAAACAGATCGCCGACGCCGAGGGCAAGAAGCTCGAACTCGAGCGGCGCGTCGCCGACGCCTTCACCCGACGCGACCTCGACAAGGGCCGCCGCGCTTCCAGACAGCTCGAACAGCTCTCCAAGGAACTCGACGCGCTCTATGAGAGGTGGATGAACCAGAGCGGGTGAGATGCGTCTCCCTCCCCCTTTCAGGGAGTGTTAACAACTTAACGGTTCTTGCCTGCAAAGGGGGTCATTCTGAGGAGCGAAGCGACGAAGAATCTGGCTTCACCTGTCGGGAAATCAACGAAATTTGACCAGAATCGCCGCTTCTCATGCTGCGCGGCCAGATGCTTCGCTTCGCTCAGCATGACACTCGTTGGCGGTTAGCCCTTAAGTTGTTAACGTTCCCTTTCAGGAGGAGGGGAAATCGTCGTCATTCCGGGCGAAGCCCGGTCTGGATGTCCTCGACACGGATGCAGGCGGCGAAGTGGCCGGGTTCGATCTCACGGAGCGGCGGGACCTCACGCTTGCAGGCGTCGATGACGTGTGGACAGCGGGTGTGGAATCGGCAGCCGGGCGGGGGGTTCAGCGGGCTCGGTGGGTCGCCCTCGAGGACGATCTCCTGCTTCTTCGCGGCCGGGTCGGGCACGGGCACCGCCGACAGGAGCGCCATGGTGTACGGGTGCAGCGGGTGACGGTAGATCTCCGCCGACGCCGCCTTCTCGACGATCTTCCCGACATACATCACCGCGACGTCGTCCGAGACGTGCTGGACGACGGAGAGGTCGTGCGCGATGAAGAGGTAGGTGAGACCGAAGTCCTTCTGGAGTTCGGCGAGGAGGTTGATGATCTGCGCCTGGATGGAGACGTCGAGTGCACTGACCGGCTCGTCACAGACGATGAACTCGGGGTTGAGCGCGAGCGCGCGGGCGATGCCGATCCGCTGACGCTGTCCGCCCGAGAACTCGTGCGGATACCGTCGGACGTGCCGGCGGTCGAGCCCCACCCGCTCCAGGAGCTCCGCCACCCGCTCCTGACGCTCCTTGCCGTGCGCCTCGTGGTGAATGCCCAGTGCCTCGCCCACGATCCCCAGCACCGTCATGCGCGGGTTCAACGACCCGAACGGGTCCTGGAAGATGAGCTGCATGGTCCGACGCATCGCCCGCATCTCGCCGGGTGAGAGGAGCGAGAGGTCCACGCCGTCGAAGACCACGCGGCCCGCGGTGGGCTTGAGGAGGTTCAGGATGGCCCGTCCGAGCGTGGTCTTGCCGCAGCCCGATTCCCCCACCAGTCCGAGCGTCTTTCCCGGCTCCAGCGTGAAGCTCACCCCGTCCACCGCCTTGACCTGGTTCCACACGCGGCCGAACACCCCGCGCCTGACCGGAAAATGCTTGACCACGTCCTCGACGATGAGCAGTCGGCCTTCCATGTCGACGAGCTGTCCGTTCCGGTCGAGCCGGTCGCGGATCTTGTCGATGGTGAGACGCGGCCGCACGACCATGTAGACCACGGCGAAGATGAGCGCCGGCGCGGCGAAGAACGCGAGCGGGATGAGAAAGAGCAGGAACAGTCCCGGATCGAGCGCTTTCAGGGCAGCGATGAGTGCGAGGAAGCCCGTGCGCGGACTCACGGGCACGCCCAGGATGAGCCAGAGCGTCGTGAAGCCGGCGAACATGGCCGGGACGAGACCCCCCATCTGCCGTGATTCGCAGTCGTCGTAGACGCGATAGGCGGCGTATCCCGCGACGCCGAAGACGGCGGTCAGCGTCACCCACAGTCCGACGGACTGCTTCCGGCGGGTGGTGGCGGCATGGACCTTGAGCGCCAGTGTCACCGTGACCGCCGCCCACGCGGCGATGAGGAAGAGCCCGAACAGCAGCCAGCCGCTGACCCAGTAGCTTTGAGCGTTCTGTGCGAGCGTCGTCACGTTGTCCATCGTTAGGTTGTCAGGCATACCGTATCCTCTTTCGCTGTCGTTTCGTCTTCATCAACCGCGAAGGTCGCAAAGGACGACCAACGGAAGTCGCAACTCGAAACTCGAAACTCCAAAGTGGCTTGGAAATGTGGCTTCTTTGACTTTCGAGTTTAGAGTCTAGAGTTTTGAGTGAGTTTCTCGGCAAAATGACAGGCCGAGGTGTGACCGGGTGCGACCTCACGCAGTTGGGGTTCATGGTTCGCGCACTTCGTCGCGTTGACGGTCTCGCCGCGCCGGAGCATGTCTTCCCGCAGGAAGCATCGCGGGTGGAACTTGCAGCCTTGAGGGAACTCGAGCGGGTTGGGGACGGTCCCCGGGATGACCTGGAGCTTCTCGTGCTCGTGTCCCAGGAGCGGCAGCGACCGGAAGAGCGCCACGGTGTACGGATGACACGGACGGGCGAACAGCTCGGCCGCGGACGCCTTCTCCACGATCTTCGAGGCGTACATCACGTTCACCTCGTCGGCGTTCTCGGCGATGACGCCCAGGTCGTGCGTGATGAACAGGATCGCCATCCCGTGCTCGGCCTGGAGGCGCTTGAGCAGACGGAGGATCTGTGCCTGGATGGTGACGTCGAGTGCGGTGGTGGGCTCGTCGGCGATGAGAAGCGCCGGGCTGCACGCCAGGGCCATCGCGATCATCACGCGCTGCTTCATCCCGCCCGACATCTGGTGGGGATATGCGTCGATGCGCACCTCGGGCGACGGGATGCCCACCTCACGGAGCATCTGGAGGGTGCGGGCGCGCGCCTGGCGGCTCGACATCCCCTGGTGCAGCGTCAACGCCTCCATGATCTGGTTCCCCACGGTGAAGACCGGGTTGAGGGAGGTCATGGGCTCCTGGAAGACCATGGCGACGTCGTTGCCGCGGATCGAGCGCATCGCGCCTTCGGACAGTTCGAGGAGGTTGCGTCCTTCGTACTCGACGCGTCCGCCGACGATCTTCCCGGGCGGGTGCGGCACCAGACGCAGGATGGACAGTGCCGTCACGCTCTTGCCGCAGCCCGATTCCCCGACCAGTCCGAGCGTCCGTCCGCGACGGATGTCGAACGACACCCCGTCCACCGCCTTCGCCACGCCCTCGTCGAGGAAGAAGTGCGTCCGGAGGTCACGCACACGGATCAGGATGTCGTCGGCTTGGGTGCTCATGGCGTCAAATCCTCATTCTCGGGTCGATGGCGTCACGCAGGCCCTCGCCCGCGAGGTTGTAAGACGTGACGGTCAGGAAGATGGCGAACCCCGGAAAGAGGATGAGCCACGGGGCGTACTGGGCGTACTGGATGCCATAACTCAGGGTGCGGCCCCAACTTGCGACGTCCTCGGGCACGCCGAGGTTCAGGAAGCTCAGCGTCGATTCGGTGATGATGGCCCCGGCGATGCCGAACGTCGCCGCCACCAGCACCGGCGCCATGGCGTTGGGCAGGATGTGACGGAACATCACCCGCAGCGGCGTCCCGCCCGACGCCTCGGCCGCCGTCACGTACTCCATCGCCCGCTGCTTGAAGAATTCTCCCCGCACCAGCCGCGCCGCTCCCGTCCACCCCGTGATCCCGATGATCACCATCACGTTGAAGATCGACTTCTCCTTCACGATCACCGAGATGGTGAGGATGAGGAAGATGGTCGGGAAGCACATCATCACCTCGATGAGACGCATGACCCAGAAGTCGACCTTCCGACCGAAATAGCCGCCGAGCGCCCCGACGAAGGTCCCGATGGTGACCGCGATGCCGACGGAGACGAAGCCCACCACCAGGGAAATGCGAGCCCCGTATACGAGCTGACTGGCGACGTCGCGTCCGACCTGGTCGGTGCCGAGCCAGTGGTACCACGCCCTCTGGGTGGGGCGGTGCAGTCCCTCGTCCTCTTTGGATTTCAGGATGGCCTCGCGGTCGTCCGGCTCGAGGTCCGCCCTGGCCAGCCGATCGCTCAGGGCCTTCATCTCCTCTTCCTGAGAGCCGATGCGCCAGGTGGGGCGCTGGAGCAGGTGGTCGAGGTTCTTCTGGTAGGGCCGGTAGGGGATGGGGGGCATGAGGAAGACGTCGCCGGGCGAGCGCTTCTGGACGCAGGTTTTCCAGTCGGTCTGTTCGTCGTGGAGACGGTCGGGCTGCATGAGGGTCCAGCCGGCGGCCGCGACCGCGAGTGCGGTGACGGTCCAGAGCATGCCGCGGCGCAACGCGCGCGGCAGACGGAGGACACGTCGCGTGGGGTTGTCCGCCGGCACCGTCAACAGACGCAGCGCCACCTGCAGGAACACCCAGCCGAAGATGATGAGCACGATGACGTCGCCGGTGGTGAGGTTCTCGACGACCGGCGAGAACCACCCGGTGCGGACGACCTTGTTCTGGCCCTCGAAGGTGTGGAGGGGTTCGGCGCGTGCGGGGTCGACCTTGACCAGGATCGGGCGGTCGTTCGCCAGGAAGGGCGCGAACGTCCCCACCAGAAACAGCAGCACGATGAGGACGAGCGAGACGACCGCGAACCGGTTCCGGCGGAACTGAGACCACACCAGTGCGCCATACGTCACCGACTTGAGCGGCCCCGTCGCCTCACTCATAGGAAATCCTCGGATCGACCAGGGCGTACACCACGTCCACCAGCACCAGACTCAGCAGCACCAGTGACGCCGAGATGGTGGTGACGGCCATGACGACGTAGTAGTCGCGCTTGAGCACCGCGTCCCACATCATCAGTCCCATCCCGTTGATGTTGAAGATCTTCTCGACGATGACGCTTCCGGCCAGGAGTCCCGGCAGGCTCATCACCGAGATGGTGACGATGGGGATGAGGGAGTTGCGGAGGGCGTGCTTGAAGATGACCACCTTCTCGGCGAGTCCCTTGGCCCGGGCGGTGCGGACGTAGTCCTGCCGGATGACCTCGAGCATCGAGCTTCTCATGTACCGGCTCAACGACGCGAACCCGGCGTACGTCAGCGTCACCAGCGGCAGCACCATGTGCCACAGACGGTCGCCCGTCCAGCCGAGCGTCGTCAGACGCTCGTGACCGGCACTGTTCAGTCCGTCGGTGGGAAACGCCCCGGTCCCCCCGACGTAAATCATGAGCATCGTCCCCACCCAGATGGCCGGCATGCTGTACAGGATGAACAGCACCAGTGTGATGATGCGGTCGGCGGCACTGTTCTGCTTCACCGCCGCGAATATGCCGATGGGAATGGCGATGATATAGATGATCAGGAGTGCGAAGATGTTGAGCGTGAGCGTGACGGGCAGTCGCTCGGCGATCTTCTCGCGGATGGGCCGCCAGCCGATGAACGACCGGCCGAAATTGAAGGTGACGAGGTTCCGAAGCCACAGACAGTACTGCACGTGCGGGGGCTTGTCCAGACCGTAGAGCTTCCTTGTCTCCGTCCGGTGGATCTTGGTGGTTTCGGTCTGCTGGAGCGCCCCCTGGTCGCCCAGGGCCAGCATGGTGGGGTCCCCGGGGGTCGCCAGCATCACCAGAAAGATGATCAGGGTGATGCCCAGGAACGACGGTACGATCAGCAGCAGTCGTCGGATGATGTAGGCACGCATGTCAGTAGCTCACCCCGTATTTCTGGTTCTCAGGTCTAACCCACCACTCGCTGTCCTCGAAGCCGAGTTCGTACTTGCGGACGTTCTCGAACCGTCGGTGCACCAGCATCAGTGACGGACGGTTGTAGAGGAACGTGTAGGGCTGCTCGTGGTGCATGATCTCGTGGAAGCGGTGGAACAGGGCGTTGCGTTTGTCGTCGTCGAACTCGCGTCGGGCGTTTTCGATGATCCGATCGGCCTCGGCGTTCCTGAAGTAGATGAAGTTCGAGCCGGTGACGCCGGCCTGACTGGAATGCCAGAGCTGGTAGGGGTCGGGGTCGAGTCCCATGGCCCACCCGAGCGTCACCGCGTCGAAGTTCCGCTTCTCCAGCTCCGAGATGAAGCTGGCCCAGTCGAGTCCGCGGATGTTCATCTTCACGCCGATCTTGGCCAGCTCCCCCTTGACCGTGACGGCCAGGTCGGTGTAGATGGGTCGGCCGCTCGGCAGCAGCAGCTGGAAGTCGAACTTCTTCCCGTCCTTGTCGCGGATGCCGTCGCCGTCGGTGTCCTTCCAGCCGGCTTCCTCCAGGAACTCTCGTGCCTTCTCCAGGTCGTAGGGCCACGGCTGGATGGCCTGGTTGTAGGAGGGATGACCGACGTAGAAGTTGCCGGTGACGACGCGGCCGAGGTTGTTCATGCGTGTTTCGAGGAACCGCTGTCTGGGGACGGCGTGCGTCATCGCCAGTCGCACCAGACGGTCCTTGAAGAACACCGTCTTCTGGTTCCAGCCGATGTAGTTGTAGCCGATGCTGTTGATCCTGAACCGTCGGAAGTGGTCGAGCACCATCGGCTCGGCGGCGTCGCGGAACCACTGCTCGCTGCTGCACCCGAAACGGTCGATCTCCTGCTTCTTGACGTGCTCCATCGCCGCCGTGTCGTCGATGATGAACTTGAAGACGATGCGCGGGATCTTCGGCATCCGCTCCTTGTTCCAGTAGACCTCGTTGCGCACCAGGATGATCTGCTGGCCGTGATCCCACGTGAGAAACCGGTAGGGTCCGGTGCCGATGGGGTGTCGGCCCGCCGGGTTGATGTTGAACAGCTCCGGATTCTTCTCGGGATACTCGAAGATGTGCTTCGGCACGATGTCCATCGAGCCCAGGACGCTGATCCACCGCCAGTAGACGTTCTTCGCCGTGAAGCGCACCGTGTAGCGGTCCAGCTTCTCCACCTTTTCGAGGTCCTGGAAGTAGTTGCGGATGTTCTGGCATTCCACCTTGGGGTTCATGATGGTGTGGTGGCTGAAGATGACGTCGTCGGCGGTGATCTCGACGTTGTCAGGGGTCAGTTCGTTGTCGTCCGGGTGCCAGAGGATGCCCTTGCGCAGCCGGAAGGTGAACTGCTTCTTGTCCGGACTGATCTCGGGCAGGCTCTCGGCGAGGTTCGGCACCCACTTGAGGGTGATGGGGTCGCGGCGGAGGAACGACTCGTAGACGTATCCGTTGACGGCGCCGGCGTAGTAGTCCTTGGAGATGATGGGGTTGAGGGTGCCGCCGGGCTCCTGGATGCGCATGATGAGCCACGGTCCCGGCGCGCTGCCGCGTCCCCGCGGCCGTTGACTCACCAGCAGCAGTCCCAGAAGTCCCACCAGCACGACCCCGGCGAGGAGGACCCAGAGTGAGCGTCTCACTGTCGTGCGCATGGACGACTCCGAAGGTTCTGCGACCGGCACGCCAGGGCCCGGTGACCCGGGCGATTCTACCCGGTGGAGACGTGCGGGTCAAGAACATCCCCCGTCGAACCATTCTCGCTGCAGGCCGTTGTCAGTGCCGGCGCCGGCCGTTTTCTCCCTCTCCCCGCGCGATTCATCGGGGGAGAGGGAGTCCGGAAGGCGTCATGGCGAAGAGCGGCTGCGGAGCGGCCCTCGAATCGGCTTGACGGGCGCACGCAGGGGATGCACAATAGCCCGTGTGGACTGAACATAGGCAAGGGGGAGAGACAATGCGGACAGGGACGAAAAGCGGGTGGGTCGCGTGGCTTGCGTGCGCGGTGCTTGTGGTGGTGGGATGCGGCAAAGGTGCGGAGGAGCCAGCGGCCCCGGCGGGCCACGTGGAAGCGGCCGGCACGGATGAGAAGAAGGCCCCGGAGGACGAGGTGAAGGTCATCGGGGGCTTCGAGGACGGGACCCCGGGCGCGTGGTACGGCGCCGGGGCGAAGATCGCCGTCTCCGACGAGCACGCGACGGAAGGCAAAAGGTCGCTGCGTGCGGACCTCGAAGCGGGCCAGTATCCCGGGATCGGCATCGAACTCAGGAGCCAGGACTGGTCGAAGTATCACGTGCTGCGCTTCGACGTCTACAACGGACGGGGCGGGACGCGGTGGTTCACCACGAGGATCGACGCTGCGGACAGCAAGGGCTACAGCACCCGGTTCAACCTCGAGGACCAAACCGTCGCGCTCCGACTGGAGCCGGGAAAGAACGCGTTCGAGATCCCGATCGGCTCCCTGTGGCAGGGGACGCCCGAATCCCAGGGCATCGACCCCACCCGCGTGAAGCTGTTCCGCATCTTCTTCGGCGGCCTCAACAGACCCATCTCGCTCTACTTCGACAACTTCCGGCTCGTCCGCGAAGCGCCCACCGGACCCGACCGGCTCACGATCGCCGACTTCGACGACGTGCCCGGAAAGGTGACGCCTTCCGCCGGGACGAACGTCAGCGTCCAGCCGGACCCCGAGGGCAAGGGAGGCCGGACGCTCAAACTCGAGCTGACCCCCGAAGGCAACTACCCGGGCGTGAACATCGCCGTGCCCCCGAACTGGCTCACCTACGACCTCCTGAGCTTCAACGTCTTCTGCCCCGAGGCCGAGTCCACCCCGGGCAGTATGGCCTTCAAGGTCATAGACGGCGTCGGCAGACAGCAGACCTTCTCCACCGGACTCCAGAAGGGCATGAACGTGATCTGCCTGCCGGTCGAGGCGGCGTCGTTCACGTCCCTGGGCAGGATCCGGGAGCTGAACCTCTTCTGGGGCAGGCCGAACGGCACCCTGGTGGTCTATCTCGACGACGTCCGTCTCGAACGTGCGGGACTCGTCAGTCATCCGAGTTGTCACAACACCGCCGCCGAGGACGACCGCCTGGCGATAGACTTCACGGGGCTTCAGGCGGGCAGGAACACGTGTTTCATGGTGACGGCGTGGGTCCCGCTCGAAGCCGGGGGCTACCGTGTGGTGAGGTGCAATGCGCCCAGCAAGCAGCAGATCAGCTACGGCATCGCAGACGACGCATTCGAGGGATACGCCGAGGGCAAGCCGGTGCGGGTGTGGGCGGTCTTTCTCGATCACGGCATGTGGTTCTGGTGTGAGACGTTCATCCCGCTCAAGCCGACGGGACAGACAAAGCTCTACCTGGACAACCGGACCCGCTTCGGACTATAGAGGAGTTTCTAAGAACCATCCAACAAAATGAGCCAGCTTCCGTTTAGACAGCCCCGCAGGGGCGAAGGGATTTAGCCGGGGGCGCAAGCCCCCGGTGCCCAGCCGAACAAAGCCCCTCAGCCCCGAAGGGGCGGCAGAAGCGTTGCGTGGTCTCCTATCGCCCCGTTGGGGCTTGGGCAAATAGGGGGACCTCTCACCGGGGGCTTGCGCCCCCGGCTATTGACTGACGCCCCTGACGGGGCTAGTTGTCAACGGCAACACCTCATCTTGTTAGACGCTCTAAGAAGTCAGACGGTGTTTTTCTTCAAGACGTGCCACGGCTGGCTTGTCCAGCCGTGCTTTCAGTTCAAACGCACCGCTTGCAAGCAAGCCGTGGCACATCCCCGAGTACAAGTCTACTTTCTGGACAGAGCAC
>DATKVD010000426.1:0-5412 GCA_035530235.1 Planctomycetota bacterium
GCCCAGATCTTCTCCTTGGCGGCCTGGATGAGTCCGCCCATGGAGCCGGTGGTGTCGAGGACGAAGACGACCTCGACCTCGGGCCTCTCGGGCTTGACAGTTCGCACGGGCACCTCGACGGCACCGTCGGGGGACTTGACCTCGGTGGGCGCGACGCCTTGCGCGCCCGGCTCGCCCGGGGCGGCGGGCGGCCCACCCGCGCACACCCACACCGTCCACGCCAGCGCCGCTGCCAGAACCGCCACGACAAACATCGTCCAGGGCTTCATGGTCAACCTCCTTTCAGACTGCACCCGCTACTCGGTCTTGAAGTTCTTTTCCTGGGCCTGCTCGCGGACGGCCTTGATGACCGCCGCGTCCAGTGTGTCCTCGCCCTTCTCCGACAGTTTCTTGCGCTCCTCGGCGATGTGGACGTCGCGCGCCTTGCTGAGTTCCCTGATCTGCCCCTGGACTTCCGCACGCTTCTTCTGCTGGGTCTCGACGTAGGCTTTTCGGGCGGCCGGGTCCATCTCCTGCATCTCCTTGGGCAGGTCCTCTACCTTGACGTCATCGAGCTTGACCTTGCCCTCCTTGACGGCATCGATGAGGTCCCAGGCCGCGTTGGCGTAGTTCTCGGAGGCCTTGGTCTTGGCGCGCTCGGCGGCCACGGAGGGTGCAACGGTTGCCGCGTTTGCGTCCTGGGCGCTCTGGTTCGCGCGTCCCGCTTCGCCGCGGGCGCCGTAGGCGACGTAGGTCCTGTTGAGTTCGACACTGAGCTTGGCGAGTTCGGCGTCCTGCGGGGCCGTGATGTGGACGACCTGCCTGTTCTGGTTGATGCACAGGAACTGCCCGTCGGCGAGGTCGGCGCCGTCTTTCCACATCCCGCTGACGCCGTCGCCGACCGATCCGCAGTGGATCGTGTTGACGATGATCCCCCGGGCGATGGCGGCCTTGCAGGCGTCGCGGTAGTCCACCTGTCCCTGGGTGAACGGCTCGTTGCCGGCGATGATGATCACCTTGAGGTCGGCGCCCGACGTGCTCCATTCGAGTTCGTCCACCGCGGTCTTGATGACCTGTCCGCAGTACTCGGAGCCGCCGCTGATGCGGACGGCGAAGAGCTGCTCGCTGACCTTGTCGAGGTCGTTGGTGAGCGTGAGGAGTCTCCTCGGCGGCGGGTTGCCGTAGGTGTAGAGTGCCACCTGGATCTCCGGCCGCTGCCCGTTCCGCTTCATCGTGATGAACTCGTTGACCATCCGCCAGAGCTGGGTCTTGGCCTGTTCGATGAGTCCGCTCATGCTGCCCGAGTTATCGAGCAGGATGGCGATCTGGATGAGGGGCTTGGGGGCTTCGGCCGTCTGCGCGAAGCTGAGGCCCGCCGTCACCGCCAGCATCACAGCCGTCGCAATCCATCCCATGCGCGCGTTCATCCTGTGCCTCCTTTCGTCGCTGTGCACGTTTCGGCGCCATGAACCGTTCTCGCTTCCTTAGACGACGCACGTGTGGGTGCGGTTCCCGCGTTCTGCCGGCTACTTGGCCAGGACGGTCTCGCCCTGGTCCCTCAGGAGGATTTCGCCCTTGAGGGAGATGGTGCCCGCGCGGCCCTCTTTCGCCAGACGCTCGGCCAGCTCGAGGAACTCGGGCGAGCCGATCTCGACCACACGGTCGATCTTCATGAGCTTCTCGTTGTTGATGACGCGACTGTCGATCCAGCGGTTGCCGCGCTGGTAGAAGGCACGGTCGTTGATCTGCTGGACCGCGGTAACCGTCACACGGTTCATCTGCGCGTCATAGAAGCGGTTGCGGGCGTTGAGCTCCTGCTGCCAGTTCTGATAGTCCAGGTTGGCACTCTGGTTGTAGGCGGCGAGTCCGGACCGAGTGCTCATGGCGCGTCCCTGGAAGTTCCTGAGGGCTTCGCGCATCACGACGTCACGTTTCGAGAGGTCGGTCCCCTCGCGGGCCAGGAACGCCGTGTACTCGGTGAGGATGCCGAACTCGGTCGAGAGCCGGACGATCTCGTCGACGAGTTCCTTGAGTCTCGGGTCGGTCTTGGGGTCGACGGTGGCGGGTTTTCCGCCGCCGTCGGCACCGAGCTGCCGGATGGCGTCGATGAGGACGCCGATCTTCCGACTGGCCCAGAGACGCGGGACGAACGCGTTCTGCGTCGTCGCCTTGTCGAAGTCGAACGTGAAGCGGAACCTGCGTTCACGGCCCAGGTAGTTGCCGCTCACGACGAACGTGAGTTGCGGCGACGTGCCGATGTATTTGCCCAGGAGGACGAGCTGGTCGCCCTCGAAGAGGTCCGGGAGCCTGCCCGGGATGATGTCCTGGACGGCGCCGATGGCGGGTCCGCCCGAGGCGTCCCGAACCTCGAACTTCGCGTCCGCCAGCACCGGACCGGAAAGACGCTTGAACACCTGCGACACCTTCACCTCGACGTCTTCCCTGGGCATCACGTAGGTGGACGAGGCCCGGGTCTCGGAGGCGATCCTGTCGAGGAGAGGCGTGTTGACGTCCACGCCCACGCCGAAGGTGAAGATGCGGCGGTCGTAGAGGTTGGCCTTCATGGCGACGTTGCGGATGACCACCTCGGAGGTCTGCCCGACGGTGGGCAGGCCGTCCGTCAGAAAGAGGACCATGGGCAGCACGCCCTTCGACGGCTTCTGCCGCAGCGCCTCGAGGAGTGCGTCGTGGATGTTGGTCCCGCCGCTCGCGAGGATGCCCTTGATGTAGGCCCGGGCGGCCGCCATCGTCCTTTCGGTCTTCGGCACCGGACGGTCCGAGAAGCATTCCACCGCTTCGTTGTAGACGATGATGTTGAAGGCTTCGCCCGGGGAGAGTGCGGCGATGACCTGGAGTGCGGCTTCACGCACCTGCTCGAGCTTTTCGCCGTTCATGCTGCCCGAGCGGTCGAGCACCAGTATGACCTCGCGCTTGATGGCGGGGGTGCCGTCGGCGGCCTTCGGCAGCTCGGCCGGCAGTCCGGCAAGGAGCAGGAAATACCCCCCGCCGATCTTCAGATCCGGGTAGGCGAGCATCGACGCGGTCACGCCGTTGCGCTCGACGAGATAGGAGAGCCGGAAGGAGCCGGGGTCGGTCCTCGCGTCGGGCGCGATGCGTGCTGAGACCACGTTGGCGCCGGCACGCGTCGTGTCGATCTTGTGACTGGGCGAATAGACGGTGGAGATGGGACGGTTCGACTTGACGCGAACCGACACGTCCCACGGGACGGTGTAGTCGAGCGACTCGGTCCTCGGCAGGACGTAGTCGATGCGGTCGCCGTCGGCGGGGAGCAGGTGCTCGTAGGTGAGCTGCACCTTCTGGGTCCCGCCCGCCTCCACCGGAAACACGCTCGAGCGGACCATGTTGTAGCCGAGGAACTCCAGGAGTGCCGGGTCCTTGATCTTCGCGACGATCTGTGCGTAGATCTTCTTGGCCTCGTCCTTGGGGAGGATCTCGGCGACGGGCTCCGAGCCGGTGCCCTGGAAGGTGAAGGAGCGGACGACCGCCCCGTCCGGAACCGGCACGATCATCTCGGCCTCCAGCCGTCGGCCGGTCGGGTTCGAGAGACTGATGGTCATCGTCGTCGTGGCGGTCTGCTGGAGGATGACCACGCCGACCTGGACGCCGGTGATGCGGATGCCGTCGGCGCCCGTCATCGCGAACGAGCGCGACTGCGGGACCACCACGTGCGACGCCAGTGCCCGCTGGTGCACGTGGTGGATCTGGCCCCGGGCTACGCTAGGCCACAGCATGACGACCAGGACCACAACCACATATGACGCGCAAAGCGCCAGCCCCACGGCTATGCCGACGAACACCCCTCTGTTTTCCCGATGCCTCATGATGCACCTCCTTTCGCGGAACGTGTATTGTGTCCTCCACCAGTATTATCGCACGGACCGGGGGGTGTGTGTGTAACGAGGGTGTAACGATTGGCCGGCGGCGGGGCCGCTGCCCCGTCGAGGCGTGGTGGGTAAGGAGACCCACCACGCCGCTTGGGAGTAATTGGCATGGGTCTTGGACGAGGCGTGCTCAGTAGCCGTCCCAGGGGGAAAGCATGGGGTGCTGTGCCGGGAAGAGGACCTCAACGAGGTCACGGGCGTCGCCGGACAGCCGCATGCCGGCTGCCTCGATGGTCTCCCGGGGCACGTCGGTGCCGATGAGGAGCTGCACGACCTCGTCGCCGCCCCGGAGGGTGTGCTTTGTCTTCTGCGCTTCGGCGACGCGCACTTTCGAGCGGTCTATCACGAGTGTTGCCTTCTCACGAGCATCGGCCATCAGGAGCTTCCCCCGCCAGCCGGCGAGATTCGACCGTCTGAGCCGGGCCGAGAGTTCCCGGCACATCCTGCGGAGTGCCGATTCGAGGTTGACGGTGCGGATCATCGCCCCGCCGCTCCGGCGGTAGTGGACCTCGGCGCTGCACGTCCCCCGTCGGAGTCTTCTGACGAGCGGGTGGTTGTAGTGCACCGAGTGGAACCGCACCTCCCGGTAGTCCCATCGACGGGCGAGCACCGCCAGCACCCCGAGTGCCTCCTCCACCTCCCCGCACGACTCGTAGCACCAGAACTTCCCGTCTCTCCGGCAGCACGTGACGTAGCCTAACGTCCGTCCCCGCGCATCGCCCCATGTGTAGTGCTCCCACTGTCCCTTTCTGCGGCGGCTGCTTCGGTAGGTCGGGCGGACGGCGGTGCCGGTGAGTCGGGCGTATTCACGGTTGTACATCGTCGCGAGGTCGTCACGGACGAACGCGTGCAGCCTGCGGGGCGTCGGTCCCGGACGTCCCTTCGGCAGGTCCTCGACCCGGATGACGTACTCCTGGCCCGGCCACGCACGGACGTAGCCGAACCTGTGATAGAAATTGGGCACCCCGAAGAGCATCGTCATGTCGTAGCCGCCCTGGTGCATGGCGTCGAGCGTGGCGTGAATGGTCTGTGCCATGAACCCGCGCTTGCGGCAGTCACCGTCGGTCGCGACGGCCCCGATGCCCCCGACGCGCACGCGCGACGCGCCGATGCGCATCCAATAGCGCCACACCCCGTAATGCGTGACGGTGCGGCCGTCCAGGACCCCGATGCGCGAGACGTTCCAGTCGTAGTGACTGTGGTTGACGTAGTGCTCGCGGCACTCGTCGCGAAACCGGTAGTACCCGGCGCCGCTGAACACCTTCCCCAGCAGGTCGAACAGCTCCGCGGAATCCCGGTGCCTGTCGGGAGCCCTGAGTTGAAGCACGTCCTTTCGCTTCTTTCTCACCGGGGTCCTCCGCATCTCCGCTATCGTTCCATTCTCGAATCGCTCTGCCACATGTCGGCGTTGGTGCCGACGTGCTGCTTGACGGGGTCGGTCGCCTCGGAAAGCTTCCGGACGACGTCGTCCGCAAGATCGAGGTCGGCCGCGGCGGCGTTCTGTGCGGCCTGGCTTGCGTTCCGTGCCCCG
>DATKVD010000427.1:0-8514 GCA_035530235.1 Planctomycetota bacterium
CGGCTCGAATCCCCGGGTCCTCACCCGCAGCACCTCTCACGACACGGACCCGGCGTGGTCGCCCGACGGGAAGCTCATCGCGTTTTCCTCCGAGCGCACCGGGAACCCCGACATCTGGATCGTGAACGGCGACGGGTCACACCCCCGACGTCTCACCACCGATGCGGGCCGGGACCGGCGTCCCCGGTGGACCCCCGACAGCGGACAGCTCGTCTACATGCACGCCCCGAGCGGGGCTTACCGGGAGTTCCGGCAGGTCTTCCGGAACGGCACCGGGGCCAGGGGGCTCTTCGAGAGTGCCACGTCCATCCGCGACCCCGTCGTGAGTCCCGACGGGAAGTGGCTCGCCTTTTCTTCCGACCACGAAGGGACTTACGACTTATATCTTTTAGCACTGGACAGCCGAACCGACACACGGTAGCATGTGGACGAACGGGAGTTTCTCAGGACGTCAGCCGGGTTACTTTTTGCCCGAGAGGGCAGGGGGGTAGAGCATGACGCAGGAAGGTAATGTGAGTCCGGAGGCGCCGGCACCGGCGCCCCAGGCGGCAGGCGCCGTCGCGAAGCCGAAGGGGTTGGCCGTTGCAGGGATGATCCTCGGCATCTGCGGTGTGGTCTTGAGTCCTCCGTGTTTCCTGATCATCGTGGGACCCATCGTCGCCGTGATCGGCATCGTGTTGAGCGTGGTGGGCCTCAGCAAGGTCAAGGCGGGAACCGGCGGCGGCAAGAACATGGCGATGGCCGGGCTCATCTGCGGCGTGGCCGGCATCATCCTCTGGGTCATCATGATGGTCGTCGGCATCGGAGCGGCGAAGGAGGGCGCCTTGGATATGCAGGAGATGATGAGGAAGATAGAGGAGGAAACGAAGAAGTCTGCACCCGAGATGCCCGGCGGCGGCGACTGATTCGCTGCGCTCCGGTTCGTCCGGTCTTGCGTACCACGTTTGAGGGTTGGCCCATCCCCTGCACACGCCGCGCGACGCGGCGGCGTGCAGGGGATTCTGTCATCGGAAGAGCTTCACGCCGCACGTTCGGGAGCTACGTATGCCCGAGATCACCTGTCCCACCTGTGGTCATTGCTTCACCCTCTCCGAAGGCGTGAGTGTGAGTGAGTGTCCGGGGTGCGGCGACAGCCTGTTGATCTCCGGTGGGACCGTCGAGCGTGCGGAGGCGACGCCGCTCGGAAGCATGTGGTACTACGTGGACGCGAACGGTCGGCAGACCGGGCCCGTCACCGAACCCCGTGCTCTCCGACTGGTCGAGCGGGGGGTCATCCGTCCGGAGACGCTCGTCTGGCGGCAGGACATGACCGACTGGCAGCCCCTCGGCGGCTCCCCACTGGCGGCGCTCGCCGCGGCACACGCACAGCAGACCCTGTCCGTCGCCTATCCGGCCCGGTCGCTCCCGGCGGGGCTTGCCGTCGGCGGAATGGTCACCGGCATCGTCGGACTCCTCTGCTCCATCATTCCCTGCCTGTGGCTCTTGGGACTTCCCCTGGACCTCGTGTCGCTGGCTCTGTCGGGTGCGGCATTGCAGCAGGTGAAAGCCGGCAAGGCGTCCGGCCGAGGCATGGCCATCGCGGGACTCACCTGCAGCATCATCGGTCTCGTGATTCTCGGCATCTATCTGTTGGTGTTCGGTCTTGCTTTGCGCTCATCACGTCCGAACTACATTTTCTGAAGGCGGAAAGCGGATGACTCGGGGGGTGCGGCTGGTGTGGGGGGTGGCCGCGTGGTGTGCGGGCGTCGTCCTCACCTGGGCCGTCTCACTCGTCATGCCGCCCTGCTGGATGAACGTCCTCCTCGGCATTCCCTGTCCGGCGTGCGGTTCGAGCCGGATGCTCGACGCCCTGCTTCAGGGAAAGGTGCTGGATGCGTTTCTGCTGAACCCGTTCTTCTTCGTGCTGGCGCCGGTCTCGCTCGCAATCGTGTCGGCCGCCGCCCTCATCGGTCCAAGTGCGTTTCTCCAAAGACTCGAAAGGTGGTCCCCCGACACGTGGCTCAGGATCGCCTACGTGACGGCCGCCGCGATGCTCCTGAACTGGATCTATCTGCTCAACTTCGGCACTTGGTGACACTGAGCGGTCTCACCTGAGTTCTCTAATGTACCCGCGTGGTGGGGCTCTGTCCCACCACGCAGAAGCCGGCAAACAGGCGGCGGGATCCCGATGCATCGGGACCGCCCATACACGCCAAGACACTTGCGTGAGACCGCTTGGAAACACTCGGAGGAAAGACAGTGGTCAGGATCGGACTGGTGGACGTGACGACGTCGCACGCGGATGCGTTCTCGAAGATCTTCAACGTCCAGAAGCGGTTCCGTGGGTTCCGCGTCACCCGGTGCTGGGACGTGGACCGGAAACGCTCGAAGGAGGTCGCCGACCTCTACGGGCTGGAAGCCGTCGACCGCCTCGCGGACATGACCGACATCGACGCGGTGATGGTGCTCTCGCGCGACCAGAACCGCCACCTGCCCTACGTGAGGCCCTTCCTGAAGAAGGGACTCCCCGCGTTCGTGGACAAGACCACCGCCGGGACGCTCCGCCAGGCCCTCACGATGTATTCGCTCGCGAAGAAGCACAAGGCCCCGATCTTCTCGGCGTCGGCGGTGCGGTTCGGACGCGAGATCGAAGACGCCCGCAAGGCCATGAAGAAAATGGGGAAGGTCCGGTTCATCTCGGCGTCCGGCCCCGGGGAACTCATGTTCTACGGACAGCACGTGTTCGATGCCGTCTACGCACTCGTCGGCTGCGGGGCGAAGACCATTCAGAACGTCGGCACCGACAAGATCTCGCTCCTGCGCATCGACTTCAAGGGCGGCCTCACCGTCCAGGCGGCCATCAGCCAGTTCGGACACATCCCGTTCCACTTCACCGTGGCCGACGAGAAGGCCTGGCACGCGTTCACCATCGCCGACCACGGCTATTACTACTGGAACATGATGCGGGCGTTCGTGCGGATGGTGAAGACGGGTGTGCCGCCGTTCGACGGGCGCGAGACCCTGGAGATCATCGACGGCATGTGCCGGGCAAAGGCCTCACGCGAGAAGCACGGCAGGCGTGAGAAAATCCGGGGCAAGTACCGCATCTAGACCCCGGTCATGGTGAAGAGTGATGTGGGCGGCGGGTCGGCGGACCCGCCGCCTGTTTTTTTGTTCTCGGTGCCGGCGTGCTCGGGCACCGGAAACACGGCGAGCACGGGTTTTTGCGGAGAATTCGGATTAGCTATCGGACACGTCCGGCACATAATAGTGAGAGGAGCGTGAGAGCCCTGGCGCGTAGCTCAGCGGAAAGAGCGGTCCCTTGAGGGGAAAGGCCGCCGGTTCGAATCCGGCCGCGGCCGGGGCTTCTCATGTCCGTCTTCGGCACCGCCGATCCCGTGACACCCGGCAGCCACCACGATGGACGAAGGAACCGACGCGGCACTCGTGCGTGAGACCCTCGCCGGACGGAGGGAGGCCTTTGCCGTCCTCGTCCGCCGGTACCAGGACTGCGCCTACGGCGTGGCCGTCGGGATGCTTTCGGACTTCGACTTGGCGCGTGACGTGGTGCAGGAGGCGTTCCTGTGTGCCTACCGGGACCTGTCGCGGCTGAGGGAGCCCGCGCGCTTTGCCGGCTGGCTCCACGGGATCGTGCGGCACACGGCGCACCGTGCCCTGCGGGAGCTGGAGCGCGTGCGCGTCATGGCCCGCGAGCTGAACCGCAGGGGGGAAGCGTCCGCCCGGAGGTCTCCGCCCGACCGGTCCGTCGAGGAGGCCGGGCGGCGTGACACCGTCCGCCGGGCACTCCAACGCCTGGGTGAAAAGAACCGGGAGGCCGTGAGTCTCTATTACGTGGACGGGCTGTCGTACGCCGACATCGCGGCGTTTCTCGACGTCCCCGAATCGACCGTGCAGGGACGACTCCAGCGCGGACGTGCCGAGCTGCGAAAGGAACTGACGATGGTCAGGGAAAGGTTCAGGGAAGAAGAGCTGCCCGAGGGGTTCGCGGAGGAGATCCGGGGGCTCCTGGACAGGGCGGCCGAGCAGGGCGGCGAGCGTGAGCGTGCGGTGAAGCGGCTGACGGAGATCGGTGCCCCCGCGGTGGACCCCTTGTGCGAAGCGCTCGACGATCCACGCTCGGCGGTCCGGAAGGTGGCCGCCCGTGCCCTCTGCGCCATCGGCGATGCCCGCGCACTTCAGCCCGTCCTGCGACTGCTCTATTCGAAGGAACTGTGGCGCGTGGAAGCCGTCTTCCGCACCGGCCACGTGCTCGTCATCCCGGGCGTGCGCGAGGCGCTCCTCGACCACCTGCGCAAAGGCGTCCGTGCCGGACAGTGGGAGATCGTCCAGGCGCTCAGTCATCTCAGCGACGACGTGGAGGTCCGCCGGTGCCTTCTTGATGCCTTCCGCAATCCGGACCCGGATCAGGCCTCGCTCCGGCGTGAGGCCCTTGGGGCCCTGTGCCGCATTGCACCGGAGCAGGCGGTGGCGTTTCTCAGCGAAGCGCTGCGGAGCGACGATCCCCTGATGCGCGGCGCCGCGAGCTGGCTCGCCGTCCGCGACGGTCACCTGCCGCCCATCGACGACTGTCTGAAGGCATTCGGCGCGGAGGTCCACTGGTGGGGTCGCATCTGCGCCGCCAACCTCGTCTTCAAGCACGGCGACTCGGGCCGCACGGCACTCGAGCGCGTGCTGCAAGCCGGCTCGACCGACGCGCGGGCCGCCGCCGCGATGGCCCTCGCTCGAACCGGCTCGCCCGAAGCCTTCGACGTGCTCCTCCGAAAGCTGCTCGACGCGACCACCGAGCGGAAATGGCTGAAGGCCGTCTCGCGCACGATGGCCCGTCATTATGCCGGGAGATTCGCCGAGTGGATCGAGGCGGACCCGGCGCGTCTGGCGGGCGTCCCGGCCGTGGCCTGGACGTTCCTCCGCAGCGGGGCCGAGGCGGGGCCCGTGATCGAGGAACTGCTCACCAGCGGGACGCCGAGCGTCCGCACGGCCGCACTGCGTCTGCTCGTTCGCGAGCGCGGCGCCGCCATGCTGCCGGAGCTGCGTCGGTGTCTGCGCGAGGGCCGGCCCGGCAAGCTCGCCCGCGAGGCCTTCAAGCAGATGCTGCGCCTCGGCGACGCGGCACTCCCGGCCGCTCAGGAGATGCTGTCGTCCGACTGCTGGACCGAGCGCAAGGCCGCGGTGACGCTGCTCGACGCGTGGGGAAAACTCACGCCGGAGCAGCGGGCCGCTGCGTCGCGTGACCCCCACGTCGCCGTCCGCGAAGCCGCCCGCTGAGCCCGTGCGACGAGCGTCGGGTCGGTTCATGCGACCCGGGCCGCCTGCCCCGCTATCTGCCGCGTTTCTTGAAGAACTGGGGGAGCCAGCGTTTGTTGGCTTCGAGGAGTTCGTCGGTCATCTTCCGGGCGTCTTCGAGGTTCCTGACCAGGGGATCGTTGAGCATGGCCTGGAGCACGAGGTTCTTGTCGCCGGTGAGTGCGGCCTCGACGGTGAGTTCCTGGTTGAGGACGTGCTTCGTCACCTGGTTCAGGACGCCGAGGGGCAGATCACCGACGGCGAGTCCGCGTGCCCCGGTCGCGTCGGCAATCGCCATCGTCTCGACGCACGCACCCGCCGGCAGGTTCGACACCTGACCCGTGTTGGGGAGGTTCATGACGTCCACGAAGGCCGGCCCGCCCGAGAGGGCGTCGATGATGAGCGACGCCGTCTCACCCGACCGTGTGAGCTCGATGGGCTTTCTGCCCGCGAGCAGATCCCTGCACCACCGGAGTGCGTCGGGCTGCCACTTCGTCCGGCGCTCCTCGACCGTGGTGAGGCTCACGCCCCACTTCTTGCCGGCGTCCGCCTCCTCGGTGAGGAAGAACGGGAAGAACTCGGCGACGTGACGGTCGCCGCCCGCCGGCAGCGCCCCATACGCCTCGAAGAGCGCCGACTTCACCAGGTTCCTGCCGCCGTGCGTGTGCGCAAACGCCAGCTGCTCCTTCGCCTGCTTCCCTTTGACCGTCTTTGCGCGCTGCTTGACGAACGCCTCGGGGTTCCTGAGATATTGCCTCAAGAGAGCGAGGGCGTCCTCACCGGTCTTGCGGATGGTGAGTTTGAGGATCCAGATGCAGTGGTTGACGCCGGCGGCGACGACGTCGAAGTCGCGGCGGCTCTCGAGTCCGAAGAGCTGGGTGAGCCAGCGCATGGCGCCGAAGAGTTCGTGACAGAGCCCGATGGTGGGGACGGATGTTTCACGGGTGAGCGCCCTGGAGAGCGTGCTCATGGGGTTGGTGTAGTTGAGCATCCAGGCGTCGGGACACTGCTTTTCCATGTGGCGTCCGATGTCGACGACGACGGGGATGTTCCGGAGGGCCCGGCTGATGCCCCCGGGACCGACGGTGTCGCCGACGGACTGGTAGATGCCGTACCGGAGCGGCACGCCGATGTCGTGCTCCATCGTGTCGAACCCGCCGGTCGAGATGGTGAGGATGACGTAGTCGGCGTCCTTGAGCGCCGCCGCCTCGCTGGTGGTGGTCTCGATGGTGAACTTCCGGCCGGACTCTTTCACCACCTTGCGGCAGAGAGGGCCGGTGATCTTGAGGGCGTCCGCGTCGATGTCCTCGAGCACGATGGTGCTGCCTTCGAGTTCGGGCGTGACGACGAGGTCACGGACGATGGTGTAGGTCCAGCTGTAGCTGCCGCCCCCGATGACGGCGATCTTCACCTTGGGCACGGTTTTCTCCTTTGTGCGAGAGACGGTTGTGAACACGGTGCGTGAGGTTCGTCGTGCTCTTCTGGGGCGTCACGCGGCGTGGGAGCGGGCCCGGAAGAGCTGCACGAGTGCCGGCATGCGCCGGACGAAGATGTCCGCCGCGAAGAGCAGCGTCGCCAGCGCCAGGAGGACGTAGTCGAAGGGCAGGAGCCTGAGCGTGCGGGCGCCCGAGCGCTCGAACACTTCCGCCGTCCGTGCCACCTTGCCTCCCGTCAGCTTCCTCAAGGTCGAGAGCAGTTCGTTGTTGGTTCCCACGGTGCGGTATTCGGCCGGAGCGACGGCGGGCGCCCCGGCGGTGAGAACCTCGACGCCGGCGGCGTCGGAGACCTCGACGAGCAGCGGGCGGTCACGGTCGACGGGGGCCTCGGCGGTGTAGCGTCCGGGGGCGACCGGCTTGAGCGCCACCGTGGTGAAGCCCTCGGCGACGCTGGCGACGTCGGCGGAGGTGCTGCTGAGACGCGCCGAAAGCTCCTGTCCCGGCAGGAACCGTCCCAGGCGGTCGGCCACGTCGAGGACGAGTCGGGTGCGGTCGACGTCCCGTTCGAGCGTCATCCGGTAGTCGGCGTCGCCCCGACGAAGCTGAAGACTCCCCAGCACCAGCTGCCGCCAGAACCGTGCGAAGCCCGTCTCCCAGTCGGCAATCCACGCCGGACACCAGATGTTCTTCGCGTCACTGGTGAAGGCCACCGCCGCCCCGGCCCCGTAGCGCCAGCTCGCCAGCAGCGGCTCGTCCTTGGCCGACACCACGATCTCCACCTGTGCGGTCTCCTTGGCGCGCGAGCGGTTGAACCCCAGCACCACCGGCATCACGTCGATGTCGATGCCCTTCAGGATGGGGGAGTGGGGTCTCGGTCCCGGACGCGCCTTGAACTCCCCCTCCACCAGCAGCAGCTCCTTCAGACGTCCCGTTTCCTTGAGGAGGATATCCGGCACCGCCTTCACGTCCTCGGTGTGGTAGTACTGTCCCTTGCCCCAGGCGGCGATGTTGTTCATGAGCTTCTTGTCGGCGTCCACCCCGACGGCGACGGTGGAGACGACGATGTGGTCCTTCTGCATCTTCTCGAGGCGTCCCTCGTAGTCCTTTCCGGGACCACTGGGGCGTCCGTCGGAGAGCAGGATGGCGTGCTTGTAGTCGGCGGCCGTCTCCTTGAGGATCCGCTGTGCGTCGACCAGTGCCGGATAGAAGTTCGTCAGTCCGAACGACGCCAGGGTGCTGATGGTCTTCACCTTGGCGGGGATGTCCTCCGCCCGCTGCATCGGGAAGATGGTGTGGACCTCGGTGTCGAACGAGATCAGCGCGAAGTGGTCTTTGCGGGTCAGCCGCTCGACGGCCGCGATGGCCGACTCCTTGATCATGTCGATCTTGGCGACGTCGCCCTTCTGCGGGTCCCCCATGCTCCACGACTTGTCCATGATGAGCACGACCGCGAAGACGGGGGCTTCCTTCATGGGGTCGGTGTAGACGGGAAGCGCGGCCTCGACCGGTGTCTTGTAGTACCCGCCGCTGGCGAAGCTGTCCCGACCGCCCACCATCACCAGTCCGCCCCCGAAGTCATACACGTAGCTGTTCACCAGGAGCATCTGCTCCCGGGTGAGACGCTCCGCCGGGACGTTGGCGAGGATGATGACGTCGAAGCGGAGGAGCTGACGCATGGCGGCGGCGATCTCGGGCCGTGGGGCGTCGGGGGCGTATTTGGGGACGCCCTCGGGGGTGGTGATGCGGAGCTGGAACTGCTGGCTTTCGAGTGCCCGGGCCAGGTAGCGGGCGTCGT
>DATKVD010000428.1:0-4862 GCA_035530235.1 Planctomycetota bacterium
GTTTGTGGGCAAGTCGCTGCTTGGCCCGAAAAATAGCGGTGCCGACCAGACTGCCCGAAATCCCCAGGATCTTGGCGATTTCGGCGTATTTCTTGCCCTCGAAGTAGAAAAACTTCAGGACGAGTTGATCCCGGGGCGGCAGGCTCGCCAGGGCCTCGTGCACCATCTGCCGGGCTTCCCGCAGCTCCAGGTCTTCCTCCGGCCGCATCCGGGTGTCCGGGACGATATCCCGCAGCAGTAAGGCGTTGTCTTCACTGCCGTTATGGTCTTCCAGGGAGAAAGAAACCCGACGGTTGCGGTGCAGGGCCTGCCGGGTGGTGCGGTAGGTGATGATGCCCAGCCACGTGGAAAACTTGCAGCGCCACTCGAACGTCTTCAGCAGACGGAACTCGTCCGCCACGATCTGCGAGAACACGTCCGCGCAGATGTCCTCCACGTCGACCCCGTTCTGCCCCATATGTTGTGTGTCGCTGCGCAGAGTCTTCCATATGACGTGGTAGACCAGGGCACTGTAGCGCTCGAGGAACGTCTCCCACGCGCCGTGCCGACGGTGGATGCACGCCTGAATGAGTTCGCGGTCCGTCAAATGGACGCCTTTGCTCAAGGTACAGACCCCCGCCGCAGGTTGTTCTCCCCTATGCTACCGCTGTTTGGACGCACGTCAAGGGCAAATAATTCATAAGTTGCGGGCGTTCCCGGGGTCCGGCGGCGGGGGACGGCAGGGGGCGAATTGCCCGGAATCTCCCCTATTTGGCCGTCCGGCGGGGCTTTTTCGGGGTATGGAACCATTGGAACGGGGAACGGGTCTGTGGGTCAACCACGGGCCTTTTTTTGCGATCAGGCGGGGACGTCGCATGTGCGGAATCGTCGGATACGTCGGGCACCATTTCGCCGAGACGGTGCTCATCGTCGACCTCGAACGTCTCGAGTACCGGGGCTACGACTCGGCCGGCATCGCCACCATCAACGCCGGGGAACTGTGCGTGAGGAAACGTCTCGGTCGACTGCGCGTCTTGGACGAGGCCGTCAAGCAGGCCCCCCTCGGCGGAACCATCGGCATCGGTCACACACGCTGGGCCACCCACGGCGAACCGAGCGAGACGAACGCCCATCCCCATCTCGACTGTCGCGGCGACATCGCCGTCGTCCACAACGGCATCATCGAGAACTTCGCCGAACTCAAGTCGACACTCCAGAGGGAGGGGCACGTCTTCAAGAGTGACACCGACACCGAAGTCATCGTGCATCTCATCGAGAAATTCATCGGGCTGGGACTCGTGCGTGCGGTGCTTCGTACGGTGCGGGACCTCAAGGGGTCGTTCGCCTTCGTCGCGATGAGCGTGACCGAACCGGACCTGCTGGTTGCCGCCAAGTGCGGCTCGCCGCTTCTCATCGGCATCGGCGGGACCGAATGCTTCATCGCCTCCGACCAGACCGCCCTCTGCCAGCACACCCCGCAGTTCATGGTGCTCGACGACGGAGAGATCGCCGTCGTCCGCGCGGGTTCGGTCGAGGTCGTCAACTTCTACGGACAGACGGTCGACCAGGAGGTGCTCACCTCCGACATGGACACCGACGTGATCGAACTGAAGGGCTACGACCACTACATGCTGAAAGAGATCCACGAGCAGCCGGAGGTCGTCCGGCGGATCCTCCGCGAGTACACCGACGCCGACGGAAAGGTGAGTCTGAGCCCGGAGGGATTGGACGCGTCGCAGCTCGCACGGGTGAGCCGCATCGTCATCCAGGCGTGCGGGACGAGCTGGCACGCGGGCCTCGTCGGCAAGCGACTGCTCGAGGGACTGGCCCACGTGCACACCGAGGTCGACATCTCGAGTGAGTTCCGCTACCGCAACCCCATCCTCGAAGGCGACACCCTGGTGATGGCCCTGAGTCAGAGCGGCGAGACGGCCGACACGCTCGCAGGCATCCGTCAGGCCAAGAGCCGGTTCATGAAGGTGCTGTCGATCTGCAACGTGACGACGAGCAGCATCGCGAAGGAATCGGACGCGTTTCTGGACATGCTCGCCGGCGTCGAAATCGGGGTGGCCAGCACCAAGGCCTATCTGGCGGAACTCGTTATGCTGCAACTCTTTACGCTGGCGCTGGCCCGTATCCGCTGGACCCTCGACGAGACCGCCGAGAAGCTCATCGTCGGCGAGCTGTGCGCCCTGCCGGAGAAGATCGAGCGCATCCTCGCCCGGCAGGAGGATATCCTCGCCTGTGCCCGCTGCTTCAAGGACGCACAGCACTTCACGTTCCTGGGTCGGGGGTATGACTACCCGACGGCGCTCGAGGGCGCGCTCAAGCTCAAGGAGATCTCCTACATCCACGCGACGGGGTATCCCGCGGGCGAGTTCAAGCACGGACCCATCGCACTCGTCGAGGAGGGCCTGCCCGTCGTCTGCATCGCGACGCGCGGCGAGCTCTACGACAAGATGCTCTCCAACATCCACGAGGTGCGCGCCCGGAAGGGCAGGATCATCGCCGTCACCACCGAGGGCGACGACGGACTCCGCGACCTCGCCGATCACTGCATCGCCATCCCCGACTGCTCCGACCACCTCACCCCGATCCTCTCGGTGGTCCCGCTTCAGCTCCTCGCCTACCACGTCGCGTCCCTGCGCGGCTGCGACGTCGACAAACCCCGCAACCTCGCCAAGTCGGTCACCGTCGAGTGAGGAACGAGTCGCCAAGACGCTAAGACGCTGAGACGCTGAGTCAACGGCGCCTGACAGTCGCAACTCCAAACTCGAAACTGGAAAGTCGCAACGGCAGTCGCAAGTGACAAGTCGCAAGTCTTGGCTGTATTCGCGCCTGCCCCGAGCATCGTCGAGGGGTTCATTCGCGGTTCCCCCTGCTGTTTCTTCTTCCCCGCTGCGTCCTTCCGCCTTCGCCAAGGCTTCGGCGGACGAGCTGCGTTCTGCGGTTAGAAGGGGCTTTGGCCGGGGGAGGGCGGGGCCTGGGTTTTTTGTCCTTATTTTGTGTCGGATTTTCTTTGACAGGTCTTGCGGAGCTATAGGATACTATGGGCTGCTACAGGTTGGGTCATGTCGCAACAGGCTGCGACGGGTTGGTGGGGTTTGGAGGCCGGGGGCGTGGCTCATGTCGGCTCGAGAGCGCGACACTTACACGATGAAGGAGGCCTGTGAGCGTATCGGCGTCAGCCGACACACACTGCTTCGCTGGTTCCGTGAGGGGAAGGTCGCCGACGTGCCGCGCAGTCGACGGAACAACTACCGACAGTTCCGGGACGAAGACATCCGGCGCATCCGGACGTTCGCCGAGGCGATGGACCTGCCCGCCACCGAGCACAGGAGGCAGGGCCGGCTCTTCGAGGACTAGCGCGATTCCGTTCGAGAACGCGGGAGGTCACACCGGGTCATTATCCGTGCATATACCCTATCGGGGGGGACGGGATGGACAGACAGTTCAGCTTCCTGATCGTTGACGACGACGAGTCTTTCCGCGAATTGTGCACCCGGTTTCTGACCTCGCTGGGACACAAGACCGCGATGTCCTGTGACGGTCAGGAGGCCCTGTCGATGCTGCGTCGTGAGTGGTTCGACGTGGCGCTCGTGGACCTCCGTCTCCCCAAGCTCGACGGACTCCAGCTGGTCAAGATCATCAAGGCCGAGAAGCCCAGTCCCGAGGTCGTCATCCTGACGGGCTACGGATCGATCTCCTCGGCGGTCGAGGCCATGAAGCTGGGAGCCTACGACTATGTCACTAAACCCTTTCAGTTACACGAGATGGAACTTGTGATCAGTCGTCTGCTGCGGACGAAACGGCTCGAATCCGAGAACCGGATGCTCAAGAAGCGTCTGGACGAGGTCTACCGTGTGGAGCAGTTCGGGTCGATCATCGGCACGCCCGAGCACATCCGCGGGTGCATCATCGGGACGACGCCGAGGATGCAGGAGATCTTCGCCGTGATCGCGGCGGTCAGCCGGAACAAGTCCACGGTGTTCATCCAGGGGGAAAGCGGGACGGGGAAGGAGCTGGTGGCGAAGGCGATCCACTACCAGGGTCCGAACGCGGAGAAGCCGTTCATCGCGGTGAATTGTTCGAGCATGTCGAAGACGCTGTTGGAGAGTCAGCTGTTCGGACACGTGAAGGGAGCGTTCACGGGAGCGACGATGAGCACGCCCGGGTTTTTCCGGGCGGCTTCGGGCGGAACACTTTTCCTCGACGAGATCTGCGAGATCGACGTTGACCTCCAGGCGAAGCTGCTGCGGGCACTTCAGGAGCGGGAGATCATCCCGTTGGGCTCGGTGCAGGCCGTGGAGATCGACACACGGGTGGTCGCGGCCACCAATCGCAACGTGCAGGAGGCCCTGCACGACGGGAAGCTGCGTGAGGACCTCTTCTACCGTCTGAACGTCGTCAGCATCGAGATGCCCCCCCTGCGAGAGCGGGCCGACGACGTCCCGCATCTCGTGCGTCACTTCGTCCAGAAGTACGCCCGGGAGTACGACGTCGCCGTCAAGGAGGTCTCCCCGGCGGCGATGGAAGTGCTGATGAAGCACGACTGGCCGGGGAACGTGCGGGAACTGGAGAACGCCATCGAGCGTGCGTTCGCACTCGGGGAGACGCCCGTCATCACCGTCGACGACCTGCCGACGTCGGTGCGCGGACGCACCGCCGTGCAGTGGAAGGTGTCGGGCAAGACGGTGCCGTCCCTGGAGGAGGCGGAGCGGAGTCTCATCCAGATGGCCCTCGAGGTGGCGAAAGGGAAAAAGGCCGTCGCGGCCCGTCACCTGAAGATCGACCGTCAGCGACTTTACAGGAAGATCAGGAAGTACAAGCTCGACCCGAACCTCGGGAAGGGCTAGATGGGTTGGAACACCCTTGCGGCTTGC
>DATKVD010000429.1:0-4983 GCA_035530235.1 Planctomycetota bacterium
TCGACTGCGATGTAAAGCGGGGTCTTGCCCACCTTACCGGGCGGTTCATCGGGCACATTGACCTGCGCGGGGTCCAGATCGAGGATTTCGAGGACCTTCTCGACGTTGCCCGCCCTGACGGCGTCATGAATCTCGGCTGCCTGCAGGCGAAGCCCGCATGGCAGCATGAACGTACCGGCAAGACAAATGGTCAGAATGCGTCGCGCCATGCTCGAGGCTCCGCCAGAGAAGTCATTGGCAACGTCAAAATCATTCTATCGCGCAAGTAGCTGGCTTTCAACCGGATAGAGCGTGGCCGTTCGAAGCGAGTACGTGCCGACGTAAGTCTAATGCTGGGAAAAGAAAGGCCGTTCGACGGGCATGCCGAACGGCCTTTTCTGAAGAATGGTCGGGGCGACCGGATTTGAACGGGGGGCCTTTAACGGCCGATGGCCTTGCTGCCGATGTCGGTGCGGTAGTGGGCGGCGTCGAAGTGGATGCGCTTCACTGCTTCGTAGGCACGCGCCTGCGCGGCCTGGATGGTGTCGCCGAGCGCGGTCACCCCTAGCACGCGGCCGCCGGCGGTGAAGAGCTTCCCGTCCTTCTCGGACGTCCCGGCGTGGAAGACGACGACGTCGCCAAGCTTCTCGGCCTCGTCGATGCCGGTGATCTCCTTGCCCTTCTCGTAGCTGCCGGGATATCCGCCCGAGGCCATGACGACGCACACGGCGGGACGCGGGTCCCATTCGAGTTCGGCCTGGTCGAGCTCCCCTTTGGTGACCGCCAGCAGCACCGGCAGCAGGTCGCTCTTGAGTCTCATGAGGATGGGCTGGGTTTCGGGGTCGCCGAAACGGACGTTGAATTCCAGCACCTTCGGACCGTGTCTCGTCATCATCAGACCCGCATACAGCACCCCACGGTAGGGGCAGTCCTCGATGTTCATCGCGTGCACGGTGGGGACGAGGATCTCGGCCTCGATGCGGCGTTGGAGTTCCGCCGTCACGACGGGCGCCGGGGAATACGCCCCCATGCCCCCCGTGTTGGGACCCTCATCTCCGTCGAAGACGGGCTTGTGGTCCTGGGCGCTTTCCATCGGGTAGATGCTGCGTGAGTCGGTGAAGGCGAGCACGGATGCCTCCTCGCCGGTGAGGAACTCCTCGACGACCACCTCTTTCCCGGCGTCGCCGAAGATCTTGTCCACCAGGATGTCGTGGATGGCGTGTTCGGCCTCGTCGGCGGTCCGGCAGACGTAGACCCCCTTGCCCCGGGCCAGTCCGTCGGCCTTGATGACGGCGGGGAGTCCGTGCTCGCGGACGTACCGTCGGACGGCGTCGGGGTCGGTGAAGATGCCGAACTCGCCCGCCGGGATGGCGTGCTGTCGGCAGAGCTTCCGGGTGAACACCTTGGACGATTCGAGTCTCGCCGCGTGCTGGGTGGGACCGAAGACGGCGAAGCCGCGCTCGGCGAAGAGGTCCACGACCCCCATGGCGAGCGGGTCCTCGGGACCGACGACGGTGAAGTCGATCTTCTCCGCCCGCACGAGGTGGACCAGTCCCATCAGGTTGTCGGGCTTGACGTCGACGTTGGTGGCGAGTGGGGCGGTGCCCGGGTTTCCCGGGGCGCAGTAGAGCTTGTCGACGTCCTTCGACCGGGCGAGCTTCCAGACGAGCGCGTGTTCACGCCCGCCGCTTCCTACCACCAGCACACGCATGGGCGGTCTCCTTGAGCCGAACCGGTGGGGTCTGCCGACTCCGAGGGGCATTGTAGCGGCCGGCGTGCGTCGAGGCAAACCGAAAGACGGGGCAAAAGGAGATCGGCCCCGAGGGATCGGGGCCGATGTGCTGCACGTCTCAGAAAGCCGCGGCTATTTCAAGCGCTTCCGCCGGATGATGCCGATCAGGAGCAGCGCCCCCGTTCCCACCAGGGCCAGGGTGTGTGGCTCGGGGATGTAGGCCCCCGGCTGAATTTCCAGGGCGTCCACGTCGTCCGTATCCAGAAGCCCGAGGTCGGAGGCCAGGAACTCCCGGACGAAGTCGCCGTCGAAGTTGGTGTAGAAGATGTCCGCCGCACTGTAGCCGTTGGTCACCAGCGTGGGGGAGCCCGGGGCGAGCGAGAAAAACGCCCGGTCGGCGAAAGGCGTCACTTCCCCGCGGTCCTTCAGGTCCAGGAGCACCAGGGCGTCGATGTCGTCACCGAGAGCGAGACCGATGTCCGTCACGCCGTTGGCGAAGACCACGGCACTTGCCGCCCCCGGCACGAAAAGCAGGATGTCGTCCGCCGTTGCGCCCAGTGAGCCCAGACTCGTCGAGGCGTTGTCCAGGGAGAAGTAGACGTTCACGTCCGGCTCGTCGTCACCGTCCAGGTCGAACTCGGTGAAGTCCAGTGCGTCGAGGTCGTCAATCGGGGCCGCGCCCGTGTAGTCCTGCGTGGCGAAAAGCGTCGGGTAGAGTCCCAGCTCCGACTGGTTGATGTGCAGCATGTTCTGTCCCACCGGGGCACTCCAGATGGGGGCACCCGGATGTCCGTAGACCGTGACGAAGACGTCCCCCGCCGCCTGTCCGGACAGGGCCTCCTCGTAGACGTCGCTCGCGTACGGGAGGTACGGGTTGCCGTTGATGCCCACGGTGTTCCGGCCCACCGAGAAGAAAAGGACCGGAGGCCCGGCGAAGCTGTCATACCCGCTCGAAAGGGCGTTCAGGTCGTCCCCCGTGCCGGCGAGGTCGTTCCACGTCAGACCCAGCTCTTCGCACGGGACGTTGATGGTCGTTCCCGGTGCCAGAATGTCCGGTGGGAGAAGGTCTTTGGGAATGGCCACTTGGGAATCCCGGTCAATCGAGAACGTATCAGGATCTCCCAAGGCCGCCCCGGCCGAAACGAGCATGATGACAATCATTACTGCGAACCTGCGGAAGCCTCTCATCGTTAAGTACCTCCTCTTGGCTGGTGGACCCGTCACTCACCCGTGGCCGGGGATGTAACGAATCGTACCCCCCGTCAGCGTCGCAACACACGTAGACCGTACTGCACAATGCTTTAGGAGCAAATACCGGGCCAAAGCGTGTACAAAGTGTTGCACACTTGCGCTTTGCGCAGGAAGTTGCCGATGGGTGGGGAGTTACGACATCTGGGAATTTCCATTTGCCCGTCGGGAACGTTGCCTCATTCAAGCGTTGCGTTCATTTTACTGAACACCGCACCGGGACGGCCCGGGCCGGCCCGACGCAAGTCCTTCCTGAAAAAGGACTTGCGCCTTGTTCGGGTTTTCAGACACCGCGTTCAGGAAAATGAACGTGCATGCCTTCCTATGGCGAACGTTGTGTGAAATATTGTACAGCGGGCCCCCTTCCGGCCGCCGATGCCTCAAGGGGGCTTTCCGGTTGCATCGCCCGGAGCGGGCATTACAATATGCGCCTCACGTACGGGGGAACACGCAATCACGGAAGGAGACGTCATGAGCGAGGCGTTCGGTCTGCCGGAGCGGATCGTCGACATCCACAACCACCTGCGTCCCACCGAGGACCCGGAGAAGTTCATCGCCCTCATGGACGAGCATAACGTCGAGGCCGCGCTCGTCATGGGCTCGCCGCTGGTCGGCGAGGAGGGGAACCGACACCTCGTGAAGGTCTGCCGGAAATACGCGCACCGCCTGGTGGGCGGGGCCTACTACGACCCGCGCGAGGGCAAGAAGGCCACAAAGGCACTCAAACACTACAGCGCCGAGGGACTGCCCGTGGTGAAGCTCTTCCCCAACTTCGGCTACTTCCCGGACGACGAGACCTTGAGGCCCTTCTGGGACGTGGTGGCGGAACTGAAGATGGGTGTGCTGAGTCACTGCGGGTGGCTGGGGGGCTCGGGCGAGCACGTCTCGCGTGAGCCGTGGGCGTCGTATTACTCGCATCCGGGACGGTTCGAGAAGGTCATCCGTCTTTACCCGGACACGATCTTCATCATGGCACACATGGGCGGCATCGCCGGGGTGCTCGAATCGGTGATGCTGTCGACACGCACGGCGAACACGTTCATCGACTGCTCCCCCGGACAGGGGCTGTGGGCACTGGAGAAGGGCGGGACGATCGCCGGGTCGATTCCGCCCGGGAAGCTGGTGTGGGGTGCGGACTCGAAGGACTACGCGGGTCTCATCCCGCGCTACAAGGCCGCGCTCGAAAAGCTCGGCTACGGTCCCCACCTCGAGAAGGTCTTCCGTGCGAACGGCCGGGGGATCCTCGAGAAGCTGGGGTTCGGCGCCGGGACGGACCAGCCGGGTGTTCAGCCGTAACTCCTTTCCTTACAGCGGTTTGCGGGTTCTCCGCGCCCGGTCCCGGCGCCCTTCGGCCCCCGGGCACGCCGCCGGCGTCGGTTCTTCCTTTGACGCAGGCCGAGAGTGTGCTACAATTTCAATTAGTGAAGGACCGAGGGGGAACTGATGGCACGGGCCAGACGCCGCAAGTGGCGGTCGATCAACACCGTCGGCATTATCGGCAACTACCTGCCGCGTCAGTGCGGCATCGCCACGTTTACCTCGGATTTGACGGAGTCCATCGCCGCCGCCAGTCCCGAGGTCGGGTGCTGGGCCGTCGTCATGAACGACACCCGTGACGGATACTCCTATCCCGCTCGTGTCCGGTTCGAGATCAACCAGAACGAACCCGCCGAATACCGTCTCGCCGCCGATTTCCTCAACATGAACCAGATCGACGTCGTCAGTGTGCAGCACGAGTTCGGGATCTTCGGCGGTCCCGCCGGTCGGTACGTCCTCGATCTCCTGGGCGAGCTGCGCATGCCGGTGGTGAGCACACTCCACACGGTGCTCCAGGAGCCGAACGTCGAGCAGCGGGAGGTGATGCTGGAGCTGGCGGAGCTCTCGGACCGTCTGGTGGTGATGAGTGAGCGGGGGGCGGAGTTTCTGCGGCAGGTCTACGACGTTTCCGCACAGAAGATCGCCACCATCCCGCATGGGATACCGGACATCCCGTTCGTGGACCCGAACTACTACAAGGACCAGTT
>DATKVD010000430.1:0-6427 GCA_035530235.1 Planctomycetota bacterium
GTCTGGAAGAACGACCCCTCGCAGAGGGCCGTAGGCAGACCCAGTCGCTCGGCCACCGGACGGAACCCGCCCGAATCGTCGACCACGTCGTCGGCCATGTCGGCGGGGTAAACCCCGCTCATCGTCCAGCCGACGAGTCCCGACGGGTCGTCCGTCCACGGGAACGTGACGTTCCCGCTGAGGATGAGCCGGCCGGAGCGGATCGCCTGCGGGCCGTGGTTCGGCACGATGGGCAGACCGAGGTCCACCGGACCCGTCCACGTCTTCCCGTCGGTCGTCGTGAGGGCGCGCAGCGTCACGTCCATGTGCGAGGTGTCCGAGGGACGCCGGTGACCGCCCGTCAAGGCCCCAGGTTTGTACTCGTACTGCCCGAAACAGGCGACGAGCGTCCCCTCGTGCTGATGAAACCCCGCCGCGGTCAGCACCAGCTCCGAGTGCCTGCCCGGGAGCGAATCCACGAGTGGCGCGGGCGCCGTCCATGCCTTGAAATCATCGGACGAGGTGATGAGCACCCGCTGGCCGACGTCGTCCTCGTTCACCCGCCCGTTCGACCACATCGCGCAGAGCCGACCCTTGAAGCACGTGATGTGCGGGTGATGCGAATAGGTCCACGCGATCTCGGGCGCATAGATGAACGTCCGCTCGACGTCGAGCTTCGGATATCTCGCCTCAAGGTCGTAGGCGTTGGTGATGGGGGACGTCATCGCTTCATCCGTTTCAGGAAGTCGGTTTCGATGTCGAGGAGCGTCTTTTCCTGTTCTTCGGTGAGACAGGGCGGGCGCTCGGCGGCGATGAGTGCGTCGGCCCGCTCCTCGGCGGCCGCCGCGAGGCCGGCCGCGCCCTTCGCCATCCACTTCTCCCGCCGGTCACGGAAGAGGATCATCGGCTCCCACAGCTCCTCGCGGAAATGTCTGAGCGTGTGTTGGGCGTCGAGGAAACTGCCGCCGATACCGACCTCGCGCACCACGTCCAGCGCCAGCGTCTCGTCCGACACCTCGACGCCGCGGGCGTGGCGCCGGACGTACGAAATGATCTCGTCGTCGATGACCGCCTGTGCCGGGGAGAAGGTCATCTCGCTCTCGAGCTGTCCGACGCCCCAGATGAGCGACACCCCGGCCGACGTCTGCGCCGCGAAGCCGAACGACTTCTCCAGAGCGGCCTGGGCGTCCACGCACATCGACTCGGTGGAGACCCACGCGCACGAGGGCAGGTCGTAGAAGCGTCCCATGGCGGCGCTGATCTGTGCGAAGAGGTGGTTCTCGGGTCCGCCCGTGACGGCAATGGCCGTCTTCATGTCGAGGAAATGCGCGAGGCCGAGGTTGTAGATGCAGGGCCGGCCGGGTTCGAGCACCTGGTTGACGACGATGCCGGCGAGGATCTCGGCGTTGCCCAGGGCCGCCGACCCGGCGAGCGTCACCGGCCCCGAGGCTCCCGCCGTCGGCTCACCGTTCACCGTGGTCGGAATGCCGTGCCCCGCCGTCCGCGAGAAGATCTCCAGCGCCAGCTGCGTCCACCTCAAGGGCCCGTGCGCCGTGAACCCCACACTGAACCACGCCCCGTCCGCGGCCCCTTTCATCTCGCACAGTGCGTCAGCGCCCCCGGGCGTGAACGAGAGCACACGGACGTGCTTGGTGGTGTTCTGGGCCATGATCCGCAGACCGACCACGTCACGCGCGCCGGGCGGCACGTCGTCGAGCGAGAGTCCGAAGACCGCGTCGACGTTTTCGAGCGCGCTCAGGAGCCGCGCCGTGTCGGCCATGTCGTTCGAGGTGAACGGGCGGTGCTGACCATGCCGGAGGAGGTTCATCCCGGGGACCGACCAGACGCGGGTCGGCGCATCGCCGCCGACGACGTATCCCCCGCCCCGGCGGTCGGCGAAATGGACTTCACGAGGAGCCTGGGCGACGGCTTCCATCACGAGGCCACGGGGAAAGCGCACGACCTGCGCATCGGTCCCCGCCCTTGCGCCCGCCCTCAGCAGACGCTCACAGACCCCGTCGTGCTCGATGCGGACCCCCGGGTCCCGAAGCAGCGCCAATGACGTCTCGTGGATGCGTTCCGCGTCCTCCGGCCTCACACCCGTTCCCCTCACTCCCGCTTTGGAGCGCATCCGGATAACGAACATGTCATTCTGAGCCCCGATGCAATCGGGGCGAAGAATCTGGCTGCATCGTCCCAAACGACGCAAGTCTTCCCAGAGAATCCAGAACTCTCCCGGCTCTCGTGGCCAGATCCTTCGACTCCCCCGACCATTCGACAGGCTCATGGTCGGGGTCGCTCAGGATGACACCGTGCGTGGTTACTGGGATACGCTCTCACACACCCGACACCATATCGCATCGGTCCCATCCACGCAAGAATGAACCGGACCTTGACATCGCCGACGCGGCCGCGTAGAGTGCCCAGCTCGGGTCCGGCGTCGGGCCCCGCGCATCTGACGAAGGAAACGGAGAATGGAGATGACGAGTCCCGGCAGCAGCCAGAGACGTTTCATCCTGCGGGCGGCCTTCCGCGACCTGAGCGACTTCCGTGCGTTCGCCGTCGAGGCGGCAAGGCTCAAGTCCTACGGTGAAGTGCTGGTGAACGTGGGGGTGCTGGCCGACAAGGCGTGGCACGAGATCCCCGAGGGCGGGAGCGCCTGGCACGAATACGCGGTCTACAACCCGGCACTCCACAAGGTCTTCCCGCATCCGAAGATCGCCCCGCACGTGCCGGCCGATTACGTCAAGGCGAACCGTGAACTCGTCCTTGACGAGACGGCGATCCTCCGCGAGCTGGGACTCGGTGCGTGGTTCATGGGACAGGAGCCGTATTTCCTGCCGGAGTCGTTCTTCCGGGAGCACCCGCACCTCCGCGGTCCGCGCATCGACCACCCGCGTCGCAGTCGACGCGAGGAGTTCGCCATGTGCATGGACCTGGACGAGTCGCGCGAGATGGTCGCGTGGATGATGTGCGAGCTGAAGAAGCAGGTTCCCGAACTCGCGATGTTCATGTTCAACACGAACGACGCCGGGAGCGGATTCTGCTGGGCGGCGGCGCAGTATTCGGGACCGAACGGCCCGCGGCACTGCCGGTCGAAGACGGCGGGACAGCGGGTCCGGGCGTTCACGGAGCTTCTGCACGAGGGCGCCCGCACGGGCGGGGGCGACGTCTCGATCTTCCTCGGCCACGCGAACTTCTGGCGGGGCGAACGCGAGGACGTTCTCGCCAACCTCCCCCCCGACACCGCGCTTCTGGGTCACGACGAGGAGACCGTGGGCATCGGCAGTCACATCGGCGGCGGCTACCCGGTGCTCGGGCTGGTCAGTCCGCTCGGGATCATCCGCGGGATGGAGCGCGTCGCCGAGACGGACGTCCGGAACGTTTTCGTGGGCGTCGGAGCCACGTATCACCGCAGCGTCGAAGAGACCCGGACGGTCGAGAAGGTGCTGGATATCGTCATCGACTGTCTCGAGAGACCCGTAAGCGGTCTGCGCGCGCGGCTCGACCGCCTGCACGAACTCTCCGTGCACTGGGCGGGCGAGAAGAAGGCCGAAGCCGTCACCGAAGCCCTCCACGACCTCGACCTGGCACTCCACGCCAAGCAGATGCTTGTCCCCGCTTTCAGACCGATCTACTGCGCGGTCTCCGTGCGTCACCTCACCAGGCCGCTCGTCTTTGACCCGAGACTCCTGACGCCCGAGGAGGAGCAGTATTTCCTCCCGCACGTGTTCAACATCAGCCCGTCGGAGGCGCGGAACGACTACATCGACCTGCACGGCAGTCGCATGACGGTGGGCACGGGCGACGTGCACGGCATCCCGGCGCTCCTCGGGGTGCTGGACAGGATGCGCGGCGCGGCCGCGACACTGGAGGACGCCAAGGACGGACCGGAAGGCGAGTGGCTCTTCCGTCTCGCGACGTCCGTGCGCATCCACGTCCACGTCATCCGCTCGATCTACAACTTCTACTTCGGGCAGAAAATCCGCGACCGGCACGCCGCGGAACTCGCCCGCGAGGAGCCCGTGGTGCCCGAGAAGGTCGGCTCGTGGGACGGCGAAGGGGAGATCCTGGCGTGGAACGAGCGCATGCGCGACGAACTCGACAACGTCTCGGAACTCACCCGGCTCCTCGAGGAGCGCGGTCTCGACCAGATCGCCCGCGCACCCGACGAGCGTCACGAGGACACGTTCGTCCTCGGACCGGACGTCCTCGACCACCTGAAAAAGAAGGTGCGCGTCATGCGCGACCACTGGCTCGACGTCGAGCGCTACCTCGCCCCGCCGCATAAATGAGTCGAAACTGGAAACTCAAAACTCGAAGGTCGGGAAGAAGGAACGGCATGAAGAAGAAAGAGAAGAGAAGGCGGTTCATCGTGAGCTGGACGACGCGGGATGTCGACCAGTTCAAGCGCTTCGCACGGCAGGCTGCGAGACTCGCGCCTTACGGCGAGGTGCTGGTGGACCTCAGCGCGCTCGCGGACAAGGCGTTCCACATCATCCCGGCGGGCGGGAGTTCGTGGCACGAGTATTCGGCCAACTGGCCGACGCTGCACCGGTTCTTCCCGCATCCGGCACTGGCGCCCCACCTCCCGGCTGACTGGGTCAAGGCGAACCGCGAGTTCCTGCTGGCCAAGGCCGCGGTGCTGCGCGGGCTGAAGCTCGGAGCGTCCTTCCACGGCAACGACCCGCACTTCTGGCCCGAGTCGTTCTGGCGCGAGCACCCGCACCTGCGGGGCCCCCGCATCGACCACCCCCGACGCAGCCGACGCGAGGAGTTCAGCGTCTGCTGCGACCTCGACGAGGGACGCGGGATGATCGCGTGGGAGATGACGGAATTCAAGAAGCACGTCCCGGAGCTGGGGGCATTCATCTTCAACACGAACGACGCCGGGAGCGGGTTCTGCTGGGCGGCGGCGCAGTACTCGGGACCCAACGGCCCGCGTCACTGTCGGGGGATCACCGCCGGTGAGCGTTCACGACGGTTTCACGAGACGCTGCACGCCGCCGCCCGCGCCGCCGGCGGCGACATCTCCGTCTACGTCGACCACGGCAACTACTGGCGGAATGAGATCAACGAGGTCGTCGCACGACTGCCCGGGGACAGCTACGTCATCGCGAACGACCCCACGTCGACCGTCGTCGCGCTCAATGAATACATGGGCTCGGCCGTGCGCGGACTCATCAACCCCGTCGCCGTCATCCGCAGCATGACCCGTCTCGCCGAGGCGCGCGTGACCACCGCGTTCCTGCGATTCAGCATGCCCACGCACCGCGGCGACGCCACGCTCGAAGCGGTGGAGAAGGCCGTCGACGTCGTCATCGACTGTCTCGAGAAACCGGCCAAGACGCTCCGCGCACAGACCGGCAAGCTCCACGGGCTCTGCGTGACGTGGGTCGGCGTGAAACGCGCCGACGCGCTCCTCGAAACCTTCGTCGCGTTGGACGACGCCCTGCGCACCCGCGAGAACGTGGCCCCCACCTTCAAGCCCATCCAGGCCGGCGTCTCGATGCGACACCTCACCCGACCGCTCGTCATCAAGCCGGAACTGCTCACACCCGAAGAGGAGGATTACTTCCTCCCCTACATCTTCAACATCCACGCCTCCGAGGCACGCGGCGACTACATCGACCTGCACGGCGGACGCATGACGGGACCGGCCGACTGGCAGACCGAGGAGGCGCTCGAGCGCGCGTTCGACCGGCTGCGAGGCGTTGCCTCGACCCTCGAAGACATGAAGGACGCACCCGCCGGGAAGTGGCTCTTCAACCTCGCCACCTCCGTGCGCATCGAGACCGCCATGTTCCGGTCGATCCGCAACTTCCACGCCGCACAGAAAATCCGCGACCGGCACGCCGCACAGCTCGCACGCGAACAGCCCTACGTCCCCGACAAGACCTACGACTGGGACGGCGAAGGTCAGATCCTCGCGTGGAACGAACGGATGCGCGACGAGTTCGACAACGCCAACGAACTCCTCGCACTCCTCCGCGAACGAGGCATCGGACAGGTCTTCCACGCCGAGGACGACCGTCACCAGAGCTGCTTCCTCCTCGGCCCCGACCTCGTCGGCGACCTTGAGAAGAAGGTGACGATCATGCGCGACCACTGGCTCGACGTGGAACGCTACCTCGCCCCCCCTTACAAGTAGGAGCCCCCGACGATGCAGAGCCCCAGGGAAGTGATCGACGGCCTGCTGCACGGGAACACGTCCGAGCGTGTGGGTGTCGACGACCATCCGTGGGCCGACACGCTGAGGAAATGGGTGACGCAGGGGATGCCCGCCGATGCGGAGGGCAACGCGGTCGACGTGGTGGATCATTTCGGCTTCGACCTGGCGGGCGTCGGCGGGTGGATCAAGCGGTTCGCCAGACCCGACGTCGAGGAGATCCTCGAGGAGACCGACGCGTGGAAGGTGGTCCGCAACGGCAGCGGGGCGGCACTCAAG
>DATKVD010000431.1:0-24368 GCA_035530235.1 Planctomycetota bacterium
TGGAAGTGGTATCGGTACGCCCGGTGGTCGTGGCTGCTGATCTTCATGCTGATCCTCATGGTGGGCTTCGGCTACGCCGGGGCTTTCATCGGGCTTGAGCGCGGGCTCAAGAGCGCCATCTACGACGACCTCGTCATCGACAGGATTGTCATCCAGTTCTACCAGGCGATGGTCCTCTCCGAGGCCGAGTATAAGGTGACCGGACGGGAGACGGCCGAGCAGCTGTACAAGATCGTGGCCGACACGGAGGGAAGCGGCAACCTCGCGCTCGAGGATTACGAGAAGTTCAAGGACGATCTCATAGCCAAGAAGGGAGACTCATTTGGAGAGAGAATCCTCATGCGGCTGCTCGCCGACTACGTGCTGCCTCACGCTTCCGTCAGCGGCCTGGACTACAAGACCCTCGTGAAGTTCACCTTCAGCCAGATGAATCTGGACGATTACCTGAAGAAGTATCCGAACACCATGCCCGCGCTGCACCTGCTGAAGGCCAAGTTCCATGAGGTGCGCGACGCGGCCGCCGGCGGGGTCGAAACCCTCACCCGTGGCGGCATCTACGGTGGATTTCTCGTGGGCCTCCTCATCCCGGCCTTGCTGCTGGGCGTGTTCCGCGTGATCCTGCATCTTGCGGCTGCCAAGAAGGAAGGGGCGCTTCCCCCGGATGAACCGACGAACTGACTTCAACTTGACTAAGCGGTCCTGCCTGAGTTTCTTAAAGTGTCTGGGCGGCGGGGCTCCTGCGTGCGCCGCCTGTTTGCCGGGTTTGGCGTGGTGGGACGGGAGCCCCACCACGCTCGTACATTAGAGGACTTAGGTGAAACCGCTTGGGAACGTTTGACTAAGGACGGCCCCGTTTATTTTCAGGCTCCCTTTCCGCCCCGCTTCCTTCTGTCGTCTCTTCTCTTTGCGTCTTGGCGTCTTTGCGTGAGTCCTGTTTCTTCTGTTGTTCCTTGGTCCCCTGCTCTGCCGTTCTTTGCGTTCTTGGCGTGAGGCCGGGACTCCAGTCAGGGACTGAAGCCCCTCACGGGGTCTGTTGTCAACGGCACATCCGATCCACGGGTCGGGTTGTTGACAGGGGACGCCACTTCAGCTACAGTAACGCCGACGGCGTTTTCGGGAGGAACGGTACGCGGCTCTACTATCGCGGTTTGGAGGACCCCTGGTGCATCGAGGAGACAAAACCATGAGGATCGTGATCGCGACGGCGTGCGCGTCGGTTATGGCAGTCTGCATCGCGCTCGAGGGCGCGGAGCCGGCGAAGACGGCGCCGCTCGGCTCGCCGGAGTTCCGCCCGTCGCCCGGGCGCCCCATCGGCTGGCGCGGGGACTGGACCGGACGATATCCGGACGCCACGCCTGTCACCACGTGGTCCTATGCGCCGAAGTCCCCCGTCACAGGACTGCGGTACCAAGCCGCCAAGCCGAAGGAAGGAGACGACGGCAGCGGCGCCAAGGAGGTCTGGGGTGGTGACGTGGCCGCGTGGCTCGTGCTGGGGGCCTTCAACGCGAAGGACGCAAAGACCGCGCTCGATGAGGCGTTCGTGCCCGACGAGTCGGCACTCTCCCCGGCCGAGGGCGAGAAAGCAGGCGACCTCGCGTGGAGGCCGGAGGGCCAGCCCGACTATCGCGACGCGTTCACCCCCGAAAACATCCACAAGAACCGCTACGGGCCCTACTCACTGGGGGGCTCGGCCGTCCGGTTCTACACCTTGAGCGGCAAGGGTGCCAACACCGTCTCCTACGCCCATGCCTACCTCTACGCCCGGTCGGCCGGGAAGGTCTGCGTCGTCGTGAGTCACGAGGACGGGATGAAGGTCTGGGTCAACGGCAAGGAGGTCTACAGGAGCGACCGGGCCTTTCGAAACTGGTATTTCTACGAAGTCGATCTCAGCATACGCGACCTGACCGTTCCCGTGCCGTGTCCGCGCTTCGAGGCGGAACTTCGCAAAGGGTGGAACCGGCTGCTCGTGAAGGTGTCACGGAAGCAGGACAGTGCAAGCTTCACGGTGCGGATCGCCGCCCCTGCCGACGCGGCGTATGAATCGACGAACATCCGCTGGGTCACGCCGATGCCGTCCTGGTCGTGGTCGACGCCGATCGTGGTCGGCGACCGGGTCTTCGTGACCAGCGAACCCGACGAGCTGATCTGCGTCGACAAGAACGACGGCCGGATCCTCTGGCGGCGGACCAACACGCCCTACGACGCGACGACCGAAGAGGAGCGGGCTGCAAACCCCGTCTTCAAGGAGATCGAGCCGATTGCCCGGGAGTTGGCGAAGGGCGTGGACACCGACCGCAACACCGTGCTTCGCAGGCAGATGACGGACCTGCTGAGGAAGATCGACCGGGACAAGTACACCTGGACGGGCGACTGGGGTCACATCTCGGCCATCGGGTTCGCCTGTCCGACGCCCGTCAGCGACGGGGAGTCCGTCTACGCGTTCTTCGCCCCCGGCGTGGTGGTCTGCTACGACCTCGAGGGCCGGCGTCAGTGGATCCGGAGCGTCATGGACCTGGGCGTCGCGCCGGACAGGAAAGGGAAACCGCATACGCCTACGCCCAACTGCGCCTCGCCGGTGCTCATCGGGGACAAGTTCATCCTCTTCAAGGGCTGGTTCCGCGCCTTCGACAGGAAGACCGGCAACGTGCTCTGGGACACGGGAAACATCACGAAGGACTTCGACGGGAGCCACGGGGGCATCCCCCGCTACTACAGCTCGTCGTCCGTCGTGCCGTTCCGACTCGAGGGACAGGACTTCGTGATGGCGTTCTGGGGCAGAATCCTCCGGGCCTCCGACGGCAAGGTCATGTCCGATCCCGTGCTCAACGAGAACACCTACAATACGCCGGTGATCGAGGACGACGTCGCCTACGTCTGGGGCGGACAGAAGTACAAGATGACGCTCGTCGACGACCAAGTGCAGATGAGAGGCATGGGGGGAATCCAGGGCCCCCATCAGTTCACCGTCTCTTCGCCGCTGCTGCACGACGGTTTGATCTACGCGATGGACTCCCACGGCGAACTGAACGTCACGGATTCACGGACGCTGAAGACCGTCTACAGGCAGCGGCTGGACATGTGGCCGCTGTATCACTTCAACGCGATCGGGGCAACGCCCAGCGTCGCCCTCGGCGGCAGGCACATCTACCTGATGGACAACCAGGGCACGACCGTCGTCATCGAGCCCGGTCGGACATTCAAGCCGGTGGCCTACAACCACCTGAGGGCCTCCATGCAGCATCCGTGGCCCCTGACCACCCTGGAACGGACCGAGAGCACCCCGGTCTTCGACGGGGGGCGCATCTACATCCGCGGCGAGGCCAACCTCTACTGCATCGGGGAGAAGTGACGGTCCATCCCCCTCCGTCGGCCGGCGCACGGGCATGCATCCGGCGACGCGGTCGCTGCGCAGTGATCCGTGGTTCCGGTGTCGCTTCTTCTTCGTCGCCGGGTCAGTCGAGCGTCAGCAGCATGAGGCTGTCCTGGCCCTTGACGAAGATGCGCTTGCCCGAGACGAGGGGGTGCGCGTACGTCGCGTCCCCGGTGACCTTGATGGCGGCAAGCTGTGCATATTCGGCGTCGCCCGGCTTGAACACGAGCAGGTCCCCGTTCGCGGGCAGCGCCAGCAGGCACGTGCCGGCGTCCACGATCGCCCCGAAGCCGCCGCGACCCCGCTGGGTCCCGTCGGTCCACACCGTCTTCCCGGTCGAGGCGTCGATGCAGAACAGGTTGCCGCCGTCCGAAAGACCGTAAAGCTTCCCGTCTTTCAGCACGGGGGTGTTGAACTGGACGGCAAGCGCATCGTTGCTCCAGGAGTCCTTGACGGCGAAGCCGTCGCCCTGCTTCTCGACCTTGAAGGCCCGGGTCCCCCGGCCCTTGCCCGTGACGATCACGGTCTGACCGTCCACGATCGGCGTGGCGGCGTTGTAGGCCCGGCGCCCGGGTGCGAACGCGACCTGCCACAGCAGCTTGCCGTCGGCCAGGGCCACGCTCACGACGCTCTTCTCCGTCAGCGTCACGACCTGCTTTGTGCCGTCCACCGTCATGAGGACGGGGGAGGCGTACCCGGGGGCTTCACCGCCCCATTTCCACTTCACGTCTCCGGAGGCGGCGTCGAACGCCATGAGCCCGCCGGTGCCCTTTCCGCCGAGCTGGGCAATCACCATGCCGTCAACGATCATGGGCGAGGAGGCCGTGTAGAACTGGGGCCACCGCTTCGGGAATTCGTCCTTGCGCCAGAGGAGCTTTCCGTCGGCGACGTTCAGACAGGAGAGCACGCCGCCCACGCCCAGGGTGACGACCTTGCCCTCGGCCACGGCGGGCGAACTCCGGGGACCGGCGTGTTGACGGGAGGACGGTCCGCCCACGGCCTCGGCGGCGTATGCGTTCCTCCACACTTCCTTGCCGTCGGCGGCGTTCAGGCAGAGGACGACCTCGTCGTCTCCCTGTCTGGCGAAGACGTAAAGCCTGTCGCCCACGAGTGCGGGGGTCGCGTCGCCGGCCCCCACGGTCACTTTCCACTTCTGCGTCAGCTCGGTCGGCCACGGGTCGGGCGCGGTGAAACCGGCGACCTTTCCGTCGCGGTTGGCGCCTCGCCACTGGTTCCAGTCCTGGGCCGTCGCGCAGGTCGCGCCGAGCAGGATCAGCCCGACCGTCATCATGCACGTCAGACGAGTCGCGTTTCTCATGGCATCCCCCATCCGATTGGCAGGAGAAGACGTTTCCGAACCCCGTCCGCCCCGATGCGGACGGGTTCCTCGAATTCCTTGCGGTTCCGTTCGACATGCGGGCCTGCGGGTCAAGCCGGCCGGCATCAACGGCATAGGTCAAGGTACCTTCGGACTCCCCTGTCGGCAAGTATTTTCCTGCGGTCACGTCCGCCGGCATGGCGTCAGCGGCCGGGAACCAACGGAAATAACCGGGGACAGGGGACAACCCCCGTTCACCTTCGGGCCCGGTTTGTTGAGACATCTGGCGTGAGGGACAACGTCAGGGGGTCCCGCGACGGCGGACGCTTTCCCGGGGTGTCGGGGATGGTGTGCCCGAAGGGCGGCGGAGGGGACTTCAGTTGGGTTTTCTGCGGTCACGGTCGAAGCGGGGCAGGTGAAGGTCGGGGTCGAAGCGCAGTCTCGACATCATGCGGACCGCGACGCCGCCGTGCTCGGAAGACGTCTCGTCGCTCCCGGCGCCGCCGTCCGGCGCCGTCGGACGCTCCACGCGGATCACCTTGCCCACCCCGCGGAGTCCTCCGAAAGGGAGCAGCTGGAACATCTCGGGAGGGATATCGATGGTGACGTGGACGGGCATCCCCACAGGGAGATCCTGCCAGTTCAGGGTCCTGAAGTAGACACCCCCCGCCCCGACAGTGACCGTGTTCCCCTGGAAAAGGAGCTTGCCCCCGGCCTCCTCTTCCGTCACCCGTAGGGGTAACAGTACCGTTTGGCGCTGATGCTTGCGCCTCTCTTTTGCCGGTTCCATATAAATTGACTGACAAAGATCCGGGATCTGGCTTCCTGAAGCCCCGTCTCGCTTACTGCAAAAACGGTGCCACAAACCGAAAGTATCTGGATTCTTTTGGGTCGCCTAATTCCTAACCTCTTTGGACGTGACGGCTTAAGTCCTTCGAAGTTTCACGGACTATTTTTTCCGTCTCCCGTTTCGGACGTCCGTCATGTTCAGTTTTTCCAACGCCCCTCCGGGACGTTTCGTGACGTTCTTGCTCTAAGATTCACCCACCAAAGGTCTTGGGCGATGTCAGAAAAATGAACACCCGCCTGGCGTTCTGTCGGACAGGGCTCTGTCGTGGTACGCACTCTCCCCCCGGTGGCTCACCTGTTGAAATATCGGCAGACGGGACGGACAAGTTGAGGGTTTCGGGTGAGTGTGGGGTGGTCGGCCGGGAGCGCCGGTCGGGAGAAAAAGGGGTCAGGACCCTTTTGTGCGAAGTTCACCCGCCGCAGGCGCGGCACCCTCCGGGCCTACAGGCAAAAGGGTCCTGACCCCTTTTTCTCAGGCCTGGATGAAGACACAGTGGAGTCTGCCGGCGCCGTGGTTGGCCGCTTTGGCCAGGAACCGCCGGAGACGTCCTCTCCGTGTGCGACTCTTCATCACCGGTATCAGCACGACGTCCGCGAGTGGAAAGAGACTGAGTCCCTCACCCGTGTCCCTGAGGGGAGGGAGTTCCATGACGACACGGGTGAACCGCTTGCGGAGACGGGTGAGGAGTTCGGCAACGGGCTTCGAGTCGAGGAGTCCCTCTCGGCGGCCGTCATTTCTGCCCGCGGACAGTGCCCAGAGTCCGGGGATCTCGGTCTTGACGGCACAGTCTTCGGGGTGCAGGTGTCCGCGCACCACCTGGACGAGACCGTCCTCGGGCAGCTTCAGGAGTTCGCCGATCTTCGGTCGGACGATGTTGCCGTCCACCAGCACCACCTTCTCGCCGTAGGTGTTGGCGAAACTGACCGCGAGGTTGGCCGCCACGGTGGTCTTGCCTTCACCGGCCACACAGGAGGTGACCAGTATGACGCGTGCGGGCGACCCCCCCGAGGTGAGCTGGTTCTTCAGTGTGCGGAACTCATCGGCGGTCCGGCCGTCCTTGTGAGAGTGCACGACGAGATACGGGGTGTCCTTGTCGAGGGGAGAGGGTTCGACCTCGGGCAGGACGGCCTGGTGCCGGGGCACCGTCACGGTCGGGGGTTCGCCTCGCGGCTCAACGTCCGGCAGGACCACGGAGACCGCCGGTGCCGCCTTTCTCCTCCCCGGCACCCGGGGGGTCGGCTCCTCTGCGGGAGGCACGGCGAGGACCGTCTCGGCCTCTTCCGGGCGTGACGGGGAAGGCTCGACTTGGGGCTCCGCGGGCCGAAGCACGGGAGCCGGGGGTGCTTTCTCTTCCGGGGCCGGCGCCGCGGGTCGGGACGGTTCGGGAACGACGGTCGGCCCCGCGGGCGTCTCCGTCGGGGACGCCTCGACCACGTCGGCTTCCGTCCGGGCGGCCGCCGTCGACACGGACCTGCCTTCCACGTCGGCCGCAACGTCCGCTCTTCCCCGCTGCTTCTCTTCCTTGAGCTGTCTGGCCTTTCGCAGGGCGTCCGTCATCTTGCCCATGGGTCAACGCTCCGTGTGGAATCTCATCTCCCGACCGCGCTCCTCGGGTCCGTTCGCCAGGGCCTCCGTCTCCGTGGCCAGGTCGTCGATGCCCAGTTCGTGGACGACTTCCTCCACGATCCGCTGTGAGACGATCTTCACCCCGCGCACGAAACAGGTCAGGAGTGCACTGTCACAGATGATGTTGATGAGACGGGGGATGCCCTTCGAGCTGTCGTAGATCTCGTTGACGGCGCGTCGGGTGAACTTGACCTTGTCCATGCCGCCGGCCACCTTGAGCCGGTAGAAGATGTACTGGATGGTCTCCTGGAGACTCAGGGGAGACAGGTGGTAGGTGACGACGATGCGCTGACGGAACTGTCTGAGTTCGGGGAGATGGAGACGTCGTCGGAGTTCGGGCTGTCCCAGGAGCACCACCTGGAGGAGCTTGTCGCGCTCGGTCTCGAGGTTCGACAGCATCCGGACCTCTTCCAGCACGTCACTCGAGAGGTTCTGCGCCTCGTCGATGATCAACAGCACCGCCGCCCGTTCCGCCAGCTGATCCAGGAGGTACGTACTGAGCATCTGGAGGATCCCGGCCTTGTCCCTCCCGTCGGCGTCCAGTCCCAGCTGGGCACACACCATCTCGAACAGCTGGTCACAGTTGATGTGGGTGTTGGTGATGAGGACGACCTTGGTCCCCGGGTCGATGCGGTTGAGGAGGATCCGACAGACGGTGGTCTTTCCGGCCCCCACCTCCCCCGTGATGACCACGAAGCCCTTCCGCTCGGAGACGGCGTAGATCAGGCTGGCCAGGGCCTCGGCGTGCTTCGAACTCGGAAAGAAAAACCGGGAGTCCGGCGTCGTGTTGAACGGCATCTTGTCAAAACCGAAATACTCCTGATACACCCTGGGTCTCCACTCACAGGTACGCCGAATGCTCCGAAAGCATCTTCACCGCCGTCACGACCACCCCCACGAGCAGGGCCAGGACAAAGCCGAACCGGATGCACTTCCGCAGTCGTTCCCGGCGGGCCCGCGGTGTGCCCGGAACCGCACCGACCGTGGCCAGCACCGACGTGCCGGTCAGTCGACGGAGTTCGTACGCACTCCTGAAACCGGTGCCCAGCCGGAACGTCGCCGACATCGCCAGACGTCCGGCCAGGAGCGAGACGATCAGCACGGCGATGAGATAGACCGACCGTCGCGGACCGACCGGGGTCTCGGGCCTCTTCGGGGGGGTGTTGATCTCGGGGACCGGCTCCACCTCGCGTGCCGCCACGTCGAACGCCTTCTGCTTCACCTCGAGTGCGGTCTTCCGGGTGTCGTGGTCCTTCTGTGCCCGGGCGAGGTCGTCCTTCAGCTTCCGGTGTGAGACGGCGATTCCTCGCAGCGAGTCGATGCGTTCCTTGAGGGACGTGTCGCTGTCCGACAGTCTCTTCAGGGAGCTGCGGGCGATCTGGAGCTTCACGACGGTATCGTCCAGCTTTCCCTTCAGGACGGCGTACTCGGGGTTCAGTTTCCGGGCACTGGTGACGCTCTGGTCGACGCGCTGGCTCAACTGTCTGAGCTGTCGCTTCTTCAGCAGCACGTCGGTCTCGAGTGCAACGACGTCGGGATGCTTGGTGGTGTACGTCCTGAGCATCTCCTCGAGCTTCCGCTGCATCATGCGGATTTCGCGTTCGAGTGCGACGCGTTCGGGGTCGGGGACGGTGGTGACCTCCTTGGTCTCGACGAACTGCGTGACCCCGGTGAGTGTGGTTCTGAGGTGCTTCTCGGCGGCTTCGAGTCCGGCGACGTCGGCCTGGGTTTTCGCGAGGTCCGCCTGGGTGGTGTGGTGCTCTTCGAGACGGCGCACGAGCGCGGTGTCGGGGTCCCCGCCGGCTTCACCCATCGCCTCGGCGTTCTCGGTCCTGAACGTCTCCAGGGCCGCCTGCGTCCTGCCGAGGAGGTCGTTCGCCTTCTCGAAATCCCCGGAGAGCCCCGTCAGTTCCGTCCGGAGTTTCGCGGTCTCTTCGGTTTTCGTGGTGTTTCTCCGACGACGGTCCTCGACGTAGGTCCGTGCGGCGGTCCCGACGATCGTGACGAGTTCTTCCCGGTCGTGTCCACGGCTCGAGATGCGGATCTCGGTCTCGGGACCGGCGTCTCGCTGCACGACCACCTTGAGACGCTCTCTCAACTCGCGGATGGCCGCCTGACGTGCGGTGGGGGTCGCGTCGAGAGCGGGTCCGGCGACGGCCTCGGCCACGGCCGTCAGGATCACGGTGCTCCTGATCTCGGCGTCATACTTCCCGCCGCCCAGGAGTCCCCCGCCGCCTTCCGGGGTGCGCACCACCAGCACCGCCTGCACCTCGTAGACGTCCGGGATCACGGTCAGGGCGAAGTGAAGCCCCACCAGCATCACCGCGGACGCGGTGACGAGGAAACTGAGCTTGTGGGTCCGCCAGAGCTCCCGGAGTCCGGACGGTGTCGACGTGTCGTGGGGCAGTGTGGTCATGGCTTGACATCCGACGTGGCGAGGACCAGCGACGGGTCGACGACCGGACTGAGACGCCGTGTCGGCGGACACGTCCCGGCGTCGTCGGCCGAGAGTCCCCCAAACACCCTACACATCCTGCACGGTGGTCAACCGGCCGTTACCACTGGTGCTTGTTCTTCAAGTCGTCGATCGAGTCACCCAGGAACACGAAGGAGAAGAGACTCCGTACCGGGAAGAAGATGTTGTCGAGGGCGAAGCCCACCCTGGCAAACCCGTTCATCGGCACGAAGATGATGTCCCCCGGCTGAAGGTACATGTTCTGGTCCGTCTTTCCGTGGATGACGATGTCGTCCAGGTTCACCTTCCAGACCTTGTTGTTCCGGGTGACCTGAATGGCCTTGGGTTCGGCCCTGTAGAGGGTGCCGCCCGCACGGGAGATGGCCTGCTGTATGGTCAGCTCACCCGTATACGGCTGTGGCCCTTCCCGTGGGACCTGTCCCCACACGTAGATCTGCTGACTGTTCATCCCGACCACCGAGACGGTGACGTCGGCACCGACGATGTACTCGGCGTACATCCGTGTCAGCTTCTCGTCGATCTCCATCGGGGTCATCCCGGAGACGTAGACGTCGCCCAGCAGCTTCAGTGTGACCTTGCCGTCGGGACGGACGAGTGCGATACGACTCAGGTCGGTCTGACCACGGACCTCGACGTTGAGGGCGTCCGAGGGTCCCACGTGATAGTCCTGCGTCCTGACGAGTGCCGTCTTGGGCTGGTTCATCTTGGCCTGCAGGTTGGCCGGCTGACTGGTACAGCCGAAGAGCAGCACCGTGACGACCAGAAGCAGTGGCATGAGTGTCCGCCGAATCATTCCTGTCCTCCTGGATGGCTGGGTGTGCACTTCCCGTCTCTCCTGCCGGAGGTCGAAATCTCCAGGCTGAGCCGACGACGTCCTCGGAAGGGGACGCCGCGACGAGCGGGGACGTGACTCCCCTTCGGATGCTCCGTGGCTTCCCCCGCAGATGACACCGGGCTGGCCTAAGGTCCGGCCAGTTCAGTGCTTATATCGACAGCAGGGACCGAGGGACTTCTGGAAAAGTTGCGGATTCGGGCTTTCGGCTCCTGTCAGTTCGAGCGGCTTTTCCCCCTTTCGGTCCGAGCACCAGATTATACGGCGCCTCTTCTCCATTTCAACAACTCATTTTTTCCGGGAAAAGCGTGCGGGGCGTCGACGGACGTGACGGGGGTGTCCCATGGGCCCCCTCGCACCCCGTAAGCTTATGCAGGACAGCACCTTACGGCTTTTCACCGGCTTCGGCGTGTCTGGGCAGACTCCGGGGTCCCGCCAGGTAGACACGCAGGATCGAGAGTTCCGCCGGACCGATTCCGGATATCCGCCCGGCCTGACCCAGGGTGCGAGGCTGGACGCGGGCCAGCTTCTCACGTGCTTCCCGTCTCAGCTCGCTCATCCGTGAGTAGTCCACGTCCGGAGGGATCACGTGCTCCTCCAGACCGTGCAGACGGGCCACCTCCTCTTCCTGTCGTGAAATGTAACCCTCGTACTTCGCTTCGATCTCGACGGCTTCGACGACGTCGGCCGGGACGTGCTGCTCGCGGAGTTCCGCCTCGCCGGTGATGAGTTCCGCGAGGCGCACCTCGGGCGACCTGAGCACTTCGAAAAGCGAACGTCCCGCACGACGGATGCGACGGAGATCCCTCGTGAGCTCTTCGATGCGACGGCACTTGTCGTCGAAGCGGCGCCACGTCACGTCGTCGATGAGTCCGCAGCCGCGGCCGTGGCGCATGAGCCGACGGTCGGCGTTGTCGGACCTGAGCAGCAGCCGGTATTCCGCACGTCCCGTGAACATCCGGTACGGCTCCTCGGTTCCCTTCGTGACGAGGTCGTCGATGAGCACGCCGATGTAGGCCTCGTCACGTCCGAGGATGAGCGGCGCTTCCCCGCGGAGGCACCTCACGGCGTTGACGCCGGCGATGATGCCCTGCCCCGCGGCTTCCTCGTAGCCGGAGGTGCCGTTGATCTGCCCGGCGTGGAACAGTCCCCGCACCCGCTTGGTCTCGAGGCTCGGCTTGAGCTGCGTCGGCGGGACGTAGTCATACTCAATGGCATATCCATACCGGATGATGTCGGCGTTTTCCAGTCCCTCGATGCCGTGCACCATTTCCTCCTGGACGTCGGCGGGGATGGACGTGGGGATGCCGTTGCAGTAGATCTCGTGCGTGTCGAGTCCCTCGGGCTCGAGGAAGATCTGGTGTCGGGGTTTGTCGCCGAAGCGCATCACCTTGTCTTCGATGGAGGGACAGTAGCGCGGGCCGGTGGCCTGGATCTGTCCGGAGAAGAGCGGCGCCCGGTCGATGTTCCGACGGATGATCTCGTGCACGTGCTCGTTGGTGAAGGTGATGTGGCAGGGGACCTGGGGACGATCGATGCGCGGCGTCGAGAAAGAGAAAGGCACCGGGACCTCGTCGCCGGGCTGTTCGGTGAGTCTCGAGAAATCCACGGTGCGGCCGTTGACCCTCGGCGGGGTGCCGGTCTTGAGCCGGCCGACCGTGAAGCCGAGTGCGCGCAGGTCGTCGGAGAGACGCTCGGCGGAAGGCTCCCCGGCGCGGCCGCCTGCAAGTTGGGTCTCCCCGACGTGGATGAGTCCCTTGAGGAACGTCCCCGTCGTCAGCACGACGGCCCGGGCGCGATACACCCCGCCGCCCGCCGTCACGACGCCCGCGATGCGTCCCTGGTTGACGACGAGCCCGTCGACCATCTCCGCCCGCAGGAGCAGTCCCGGACAGCCCTCGACGCGACGCTTCATGGCACGCTGGTAGGCGCGGCGGTCGCATTGGGCACGCGGGGCACGGACGGCCGGGCCCTTGCTGCGGTTCAGCAGCCGGAACTGGATGCCGGTCTCGTCGGCCGCCTTCGCCATCTCCCCGCCCAGGGCGTCGATCTCACGCACCATCTGTCCCTTGGCGAGTCCCCCGATGGCCGGGTTGCACGACATCTGCGCCACGGTGTCGAGACGGATGGTGAGGAGTGCCGTGGTGCACCCCATGCGTGCGGCCGCCAGGGCCGCTTCACACCCGGCGTGACCGGCTCCCACCACCACCACGTCGAAATCGTACGACACCGGACGTCCTCTCGCCTGGACCGTGCCTCGGGATGCGTGCAGGATACGTCGTTCTCCGGGAAAAGACAAGCGACGTCTCCGGGGCGGTCCGTGTCCCGCCGTCATCGCGCCCTCCGGACCGTCATTGGGAGCGGTTTTCTGCGAAAGAACCGGTGGGGAGCCGGGCGGCCCGTCCCCGCGGCCGGCGGCCCTTTGCGGTTGCACGCATGGGAAAATCTGCTACAGTCAGGACCGCGTGTGCACGGGTCGCGGCCCCGGCGGCATGGCGTGGAGGGACGCGATGATCGAGATGAAATGTCCCCGTTGCGGCACGCGGCTGAAGTTCGAAGACGCCGCCGCCGGCACCACCGTCCCGTGCACCATCTGCACCGTTGCGATCGAGCTGCCCGCGGCCGAGGCGCCCCCGCCCGAGGCGCCCCCACCGGCGCCGGGAGCGCCTGCGGACCTCGAAGCTTCCGCACCCGAGCCCGTCGACGAGACCCCACCTGTCCCCGACGATGCCCCCGCCGACACGTACGACATCGAAGAGGGCCCCCAACCGGCCGGGGCGTTCGCCGACGAAATGACCTCACCGGAAGCGGAGGAAGTCACGCTGCTCACGGTCCGTCCGTCGTTCTGGGCCAGCCGGTTCCTCGGTCGCGTGGCGCCGCTGGGGTGTGTCGTCTCGCTCGTGGCGGGGCTCGCCAGCCTCCAGGATGGCGAGGTCGCAACGGGTGCGTTTCTCCTGGCGTTGTGCGTGGTGTGCCTGGGCGTCACCCTCGCGTGGGTGGGCCACTGCACCACCCGCAGGCTCATCCTCACCACGCACCGCACCACCCTGGAGACGGGTGTTGGCACGAACAAGCGAACCCTCCAGGTGCGCAACGCCGACATCATCTACGTGAACGCCGATCACCAGAGGCGCCGGTGGGGAAGGGAGAACCGGGGCACGCTGACCGTGGCCACGAGGATACTGAAACTGGAGATCGGTCCCATCAACAGGCTGGCGTACGTGGCCGCGGCCATTCGCGGGGCCGCCCATCGCGCTGGGACCCGCGAAGAAGCCGGAGAAGCGTGGGAGTCGTCGACGGACTAGCCCCCAAGACAGGAGGACAGGCATTCCTGTCTGTCATCAATCGATGTCAGACAAGAATGTCTGACCTCCTCCCCTCTCGCGAGCCACTAAAGAAGCGGGCGGCCGGTTCGGCCGCCCTTTGCGTTCACGCGACGTCGCGACTCGCCCCTTCTCCTTCAGCCTTGGACCTTCGACCTTGCCTCTCAGTGGGCGCTCTTCTTCCGGTAGATCTCGATGAGTCGCGGGATGACGTCGTTCATGTCGCCCACGATGCCGTAGTGCGCGATCTCGAAGATGGGCGCCTTGGGGTCCGAGTTGATCGCGATGATCTTCCCGGACTCGCACATCCCCGCACGGTGCTGGATGGCCCCCGAGATGCCGCACGCGATGTAGAGCCTCGGGCGCACCGTCGTGCCGGTCTGACCCACCTGGTGGTCGTGGTCGATGAAGCCGCCGTCCACCGCCGCCCGCGACGCCCCCACCGCCGCACCCAGTGTGTGCGCCAGCTCGCGGATCAGCTTGAAGTTCTCCCGACTCCCCACGCCCGCGCCGCCCGACACGATGACCTGTGCGCCCTTGAGGTCGACCAGCTTGTCCACGCGTTCCTTCCGGACGATTTTCGTCATCAGGTCGGTCTCGTCCAGGACCACGTCGAGCTTCGTGACGGTGCCCTTGCGCGTCGCGTCGGGCGTGCCCATCTTCATCACGCCCTCGCGCACGGTGGCCATCTGCGGCCAGCCGGTCGGGTTGACGATGGTGGCGATGACGTTCCCGCCGAACGCCGGGCGGATCTGGTAGAGGAGATTCGCGTAGGTTTTCTTCTCGACGTTGTCGGTGTAGTCGCCGATCTGGAGGTCGGTGCAGTCGGCGGTGAGACCGCAGAGAAGCGAGCTGGCGACGCGCGGGGCGAGGTCGCGACCGAGGGTCGAGGCGCCGAACACAACGATGGCGGGCCTCTTGTCTCGCGCGGCGTCGTGGATGACCCGCGCGTACGGACCCACGGTGTAGTCGGCCAGGCGTTCGTCGTCGGCAACCAGCACCTCGTCCGCACCGTGGGCGATGAGCGTCTTCGCGAGCGCGCCCACGCCGTGACCCACCAGCACCGCCGAGAGCTTCGTCCTGAGCGTGTCGGCCAGCTCACGACCCTTGCTCAGGAGCTCCAGCCCCACGTCGGCGAGCCGGCCGTCCTCCTGCTCCGCGAAGACCCACACCCCGTCGTGTCCCTTCATCATCACTCCCGAACTGCATCGAAAGGTACCGTCCCTGCAGCGGAAATCCGAAGCACGAAATCCGAAACAAATCCAAATCAGACAATGACGCAATGACGGAAACACCGATGTCCGCAACCAGAGCCGTTTCTGTCATTCCGTCATTTGAATTTCGTGCTTGTTTCGTGCTTCGTGCTTCGAGTTTCAATTCCCAATGGAGACAGTCCCCAGCCCCACCCTTGCCCTCCCCCTGACAGGGGGAGGGGACATCTCACCCCAGTGTATGCTCGGCCACGAGTTCGCGCAGGAGTTCCCCGAGTCCCTCGTCGGTCGGCTCCACCATCCGCGTGTCGGTCCCCTTGATGACCACGAACTCGATGTCCCTCACCTTGGTGGGACTGCCGTCCCCCCCGATGCGCGACATCTCGGCGTCGATGTCCTCCGCCTTCCATTCCTCGATGACGAGGTCCTTCTCGCGGAGCGCGGCGACGCGTGCCTTCACGTCCGCCTCGAGCTGCTTCTCGTCCACCTTCTTCGAGCCGCCCGCGGAGCGCTCGACGCGCAGACGCTCGGCCACCTCGCTGGGGGCCTTGGCACGCTTGAACCTCATCAGGAGCTTGGCGCGCGGGGGTCTCGGCTCGTTGGCGGTGCCCACCACGGTCAGAAGACACGGCAGCGCCGCCTGCATCACCTCGTAGCCGCGGCCGATGCTCCGCCGGGCGACGACGTGCTCGGGGGTCAATTCTTCGATGCGCTCGACGTAGGTCATCTGGGGCAGTCCGAGCTTCTCGGCGGTCTGCGGTCCCACCTGTGCGGTGTCGCCGTCGATGGCCTGTCGGCCGCACAGCACCAGGTCGTATTTCCCGAGGGTGCGGATGGTCTGCGCGAGCGTGTAGGAGGTGGCGAGCGTATCGGCGCGGGCAAACCGCCGGTCGGTCAGGAGGATCGCACGGTCCGCCCCGCGGTAGAGGGCCTGACGCAGCAGCTCCGCCGCCATCGGCAGCCCCATCGTCAGGATCGTCACGCTCCCGCCGTGCTCCTCTACGATCTGGAGCGCCATCTCGAGGGCGTTCAGGTCTTCCGGGTTGAAGATGGCCGGCAGTGCCGCCCGGTTGACCGTCCCGTCCGCCTTCATCGCCTCGCCGGTGATGTTGGCGGTGTCGGGCACCTGCTTCGCCAGCACGACGCAGTCAAATCCCATGATTCTCCCCGCAGAACGCACGAATCCGCCCCAAACGGAAGGCGAGAATCTACCAGAGCGCCCGCGCACTGTCAACCAAAAAACGCCGGACGGGCACTGCTCCCACCCACGAAACACGTGCCGGACGGGTGGAATCTCTTTGTAAGCCGGTTACAATTACATGAACGGGCTGCGGACCGTTCCGCCTGAACTCGTCCTGGTCCCGAACGCAAGCGGAGGATCCCGCGATGTTCGACCGGCCAAGCGTCTTGCCGACCCTCGGCGTCCTGCTCGCCATTTCGGTTCTCGTCCTCGGCGGCTACGGGTGGTGGAACCTGCGGAATCAGTCCACGGTCATGGGAGTGGGCGACGAGAAAGCGTCACCGAACGGGGCGTTCATCGCACGCGCCAGCGCCATGTGGCGCGAGTCATCGGCCCAACGCGCTGACGAGGAATGGTACGAGTTCACGATTATCCGGAAATCGACGGGTCACACCGTCGCCACACGTCGTATCGACCTGCCCGGGAACGTCCCCGCGCTTCCCTTTGACGCCGACAGAATGATCTTCTGGGCGCCCGATTCCTCCGAGGTCACCTTCACCGACGGCGCCAACCCCATCTGCACGCTTCCGGTGCCGCAGAGGAAGTAGCCCGGCACGAGTCCCACTCAAGAAACCCCCGAAATCTGCCGATAAGAAGGGGTACGGCCCATCGCCGCCGCGGGGGAGTTCTGTCATGAGTGAACCCACCACTGACGCGCCCGAAGACGCCTCGACCGACAAGCCCGAAGGGGCCGAAAAGGCCGCTGGCACCGCCCAGAAGAAGGGCGTCCACGCCCGCGACCCCCGACGGCTTCTCCGGATCCGGGTCCCTGTCATCGCCATCCTCGCCCAGAAACACATGAAGCTCGGCGAGGTCCTCAACCTCAACGTCGGCTCGATCATCCAGCTCCACAAGCCCGCCGACGAACTCCTCGACCTCATGGTGAACGACCAGCGCGTCGGCCGCGGCGAGACCGTCCGCATCGGCGAGAACTTCGGTCTCCAGATCGTCGAGATGGGCTCCGTCCAGGAGACCATCCGCAAGCTCGGGGTCACCGTCGACGCCGAAGCGCCCCCCGAAGACGCCCAGACCGATGAACCCCAGGCTGGCGAACCCCAGGCCGAAAAGCAGGCCTGAAGGGCCCTCTGAGAGGCTCCGCCAGGCGCTTTTCGACGTAACTCATTGCTAGAAAACGGCTTGGAAGGGATGCGCATCCGGAAAACGGCCGGGATCCCACCTTCCTGCACCCACTCCAAATCGGACAATCTTCATCCTTTATTTGCCTCCCCGAAGGGAAAAATGGGAAATTTTCGGGGAAAAAATCGGCCCTCACGGCCCAAAAACGCCGATCCGCCCCAGAATTCCGTCCACGGGGGCGCCATTTTGTTTGCCCTCGCCCAAGGGGGGAGGAAGACCCCGGAAAGAGGGCGCGGTGCCCCCTTGCGGGGCCTCCCAGGTGCCAACCGAACCGCACTTTTTGGGAAGGAGGAGGAAGATGGTTCTGAGGCCAAAGCATTTCAGGGCGATGGAGCTGCTGGTGGGTACGGACCTGCTGCAGCGGGACGTGGCGCGTCGGGTGCGGGTCACCCCGCGGACCCTGGGGCGCTGGCTGAGAGACGCCGCCTTCCAGACGGAACTGGCCCGTCGGCGGGACGCGATGCCCTGCCGGCTTGACGGACTGAGGATGCAGACCGCGCGCACGCTGCTCCTCAACGTCATCCGCAGGATCGACACCGGCGACGAGAAGGTCCCCCTCAAGGAGATCACCCAGCTCCTCGCACAGCTGTTGAGCGAGACCGGGATCGCCGCCGCACCGACCGATGCGCCCCGCCGGGAGGACGACGATCAGTTCACCCTCACCCCGGACCAGGCCGACCGGATGTGGGACATCCTCGAGGAGGCCGAGTCGGGCGCAGCCCAGGCCGACGCCCCCCAGCCCGTTCACGCCGCAAGCTGACCGAAACCGGGGTATCCTCGCCTCCGACGCCCGGATGCGGAATCCCGGGGGCCAGAACACCGGCAACCATCGGGGCATTTCCACGGAAAAGCCGATTGACAAACGGCTACGGTGTTGTATAATTCATACAACGGGACGGCAGGGGCCGGTGCAGGTCGCCGCAAGCTATTGGAGGAGAGACCCATGACTGCCGGAAACGAGTTCGGCAAGTTCGCCAAGGAAAAGCGGCTGAGCCTCGGGGTATCACTGAGACAGTTCTGCCGGAACAACGGCTTGGACTGGGGCAACATCAGCCGCATCGAGCGAGGCGTATCTCCACCTCCGAAGAGCCGCGAGGTGCAGGAGCGTTACGCGAGAGCACTCCAGATGGAGGAGGGTTCGGAGGACTGGCAGACGTTCCTGGATCTCGCGGACATCTGCGCGGGAAACATCCCCCAGCGCGTCATGAGTGACGAGGAGCTGGTGGCCAAGCTCCCGATGGTGTTTCGAACCATCGGTGGGAAGGCCCTCACCCCCGAGAAACTGCGGGAACTCACCGAGATGATCCGGAAGGCCTGATGGACGACCAACTCGAAGTCGCTTGGCTCCAAGATGAGGGGCCGGGGCCTAATAGGACTCGAAGCGTCTCCTTCAGCGGATATAATCAACCGCACACGAGCTGGAACCGATAGACGAAATAGGCTTGCGCTGCTGCCACTTGTTTGCAACACTATGTGATACGGCGACCTGCGCGGCCCTAACAATGAGGTACGCTGCAATGAGCAGGAAGTACGCGAATCCACCGATCATCGAGGCTGTCTGCGAATTTCGACTTTCCCCCGAAACGCCTTGGGATCCGACAATAGCTGGGCTGCTTTACGAGAAACTCAAGGACGAATTCCCGAGGAAAGACCACAGGCCCATAAGGCAGTTATCAGCGGAGAGCGAGAAAGAGCGTACGGCGCCGAGAATACCTGTCGAGGACCGGGCGCTGTTCTTTGCCACCGATGACAAGAGCTTAGTTCAGGTTGGAAGCCGATTGCTTAGCGTGAATTGCCTCAAACCATACCCCTCGTGGAATGTCTTTCACTCCAAGATCAGCAAAGCTCTTGAGGCCCTGCAAGAAACCGTCGCTATCAAGGGATTCCAGACAATAAGGCTGCGCTATATTGACCGAATTGAGATTCCTGGAACGAAAGTCGAACTCGATGACTACTTTGACTTTGCTCCGAGGGTCGGAAACAACCTGCCAAGAGAATTGGCAGCTTTCTTTGTCGGTTGTCTGGTAAGCTTCTCCGAAGGACGTGACGCCTGCAGAATCGAACTGACCAACGCGGTTCCAGAAAGAGAAGGTCATTCCGCATATAGGTTGACTACGGAGTACTTCTTGGATGAGGCCGGCGCCGTAACGCCAGAAAAGGCTCTGGCGTGGCTTGAGCAGGCACACGAGGCCGCGGGGAAGATCTTCGAGGGTTGTATCAAGGATGCCTTGAGAGAGATATTCGACGGGACGGAGTAATGGCCACATCACTACGCCTGAAATCAAGCACAGCCAAGCGTTCTCCCATGCGCTATTTCGAGGGGTGGGTCGAGCTGGTAAGAGCCCCCGGATGCGGAGAGCCGTACTACCGTTTCGTGAGCCTGCCTGAGCGCGATGAACCGCAGGCAGAAATCGAGCGACTGTCTGAGATGCTTGTGGGTTACCTGGAGTCGCTCGGATTGGAGCCGTCGAGAAGCGAGCCGGGGCCGACCTGGTTGGCACAAGTCGTCGAGTGTCCCCGAGATCCAGAGTTACCGACAAAGCAGAGAGCCCGACGATCTGAGCTTGCCGACGCCTGGTACTGGTATTGCGACAGCTCCTTAGCCCTTGCGAGCGATCCCTCAGATGAGGATTTGTTGGCGGTTCGCCTTTCGGATATAACCTCGACGATTGCGCCCCCATTGCCGGGTCCAACGGGGCTTGCCAGCGAAATCGAGGCCATTCTTTGGCTGATCAGACCTATCGTACGAATCCCGCGACCAGCCGACGTGCGCCAATACTTGCTTCGTTATCCAGATTTGACGAGCTTGCTCCCAAGAATGTCCAACAGAACTTGGCAGGTTTTTCGTGAACGGGCCCAACTCTCGCTGGAAGTGTACCGTGATCCGGAAATCGAAGATGAATACCTTGCTCTGTACGTTAGACAGGAGAGTTACGGGCCCGACATCATGGATATGATCAGGGCCGTCCTTGGGGCATTCCACAAAGATCTGGCCGAGAAAAGCGGCTGGATTCTGGTCACAACAGATTTTGCTCCGCCAAGGTAGGGGAACGATGCCTTTTGACTGGAAAGAATATCTTGAACTGGCTCGGTTCTTGCAGGCCCGTAGTGGAGATGGCTTCACCGAGGAGGCAGCGTCAAGGTCGGGGGTCAGTCGAGCCTATTATGCTGCATTCTGCTGTGCTCGTAACCACGCCAGAGATAACCTGAACTTCGCCCCTGGCTACGACGCTGATGACCACTGGCGCGTAAGACAACACTTTCGCCAGCGTCGAGAAATGAAGATCGTCGACGAGTTAGGTTTCTTGATAGGCTGGCGTACTGCTTGCGATTACGAAGATGTCATCGGAAACCATGCAATGATGGCTGATCAGGCAGTCAAGTCGGCAGAGAAGGTGTTGGCCGACCTGGAATCCGGTGGAAGCACTGCCTGACTGTCGGTTTCTTTGCCACTCACACCGACCAGGACTGCGGCCCCCACCTGCCACTTGCTGCGCCCCGCTCAATGCGTCTCTCTTGGCCCGCCGAAAATCCCCGAAAAACGCGGGAACCGCGCCACGCACCGGGCGTCTAAGGGGGTGACAAGGCACCCGTGCGACAGGAGGTCCGCGGACCTTTTCGGGAGGTCGGCCATGGCGAGGAAGATTGCGTTTGCGATTTATCTCGTTGTCGCCATTGTGGTTATGGCGTTTCTCCTGGCGCTCAACTCGGAGGGTGTCCGGGTGACGTCGGACGCCGACGACGAGCCCGAGGTGCGGCCGGGTCCGCCCCCGCACCCGGTGCCGCCACCGCCGCCGCCCGCGCCCTCGGGCGCGCTTCAGCGATACGTCAGCCGCGTCCGCGTCGAAGGACCCTACAGCGACCGCGGCCTCACCGTCTTCACCCTCTCGACGCACAGTCCCGAGACCCACGTGAACTACCTGACGCTCGACGAGGGGTCGGCGTCGGGACAGCTTGTCGTCCAGGAGGTCGGGGGCGGCAGTGTGCCGGTGCTCCAGGCACAGAACCGCAGTGACCGCTGGGCGTTCGTGATGAGTGGGGAACTGGTGGCGGGCGGCAAGCAGAACCGCGCCCTGCGAAGTGACGCGCTTCTGCCCCCACACAGCACCACGTGGTTCAACCTGCCGGTCTACTGCATCGAGCAGCACCGGTGGAACTCGGGGGCGAGGTTCGGCTCGGCGAAGGCCGCCGCCCCCAACACACTCAGGAGCGGACTCAACCAGGGCTACGACCAGGCACGTGTGTGGACGGAAGCCGCGCGGGCCCAGAAGGCCGCCGGCGTCTCCTCGAGCACCGGTGACGTCACGGTGCTCTATACCGACGACAGAACCGCGAAGCAGGTCGACGAGATCGCGCGGCGACTGATCCGGCTGATACCGCGCCGGCAGTACGTGGGACTGGTGGTCGCCCGCGGGCCTCACATCGTCTCGGCCGACCTCTTCGCGAACTCATCCCTCTATTCCAGACTCTACGAGAAGGTCATCCGGTCGCACGCCGTCGAGGTGCTCTCACAGACGTACACGGGATACCCGACGACGGGAGAGGTGCACGCGTTTCTGAACCGTGTGCACGGGGCCTATCAGACGGTGCAGCCCGCGCCCAACGGCTACGGCCGGACCCTCCGTCTTCACGGGAACGGCATCGGCGGCGAGGCCCTGGAACACGACGGCCGGTGCATTCACGCGGCGCTCTTTCCGCAGATGGTGAGACCGATTCCGATGCCGCACCCGGCGCCCGAGCGTGACCAAAGGAGATAGCTACACTCCCTCTCCCTCCGGGAGCGGGGACACGACCAGCCGCAAGGAAGGAGGACGGACCCATGAGACGCGCGACGATTTTGAGCCTGTGTGTGGTGCTTCTGGCGAGCAGCATGACGTTCGGCCGGGGACTCCTGATCCCCACCGACAAGTCCCTGCCGCCCCTCGCCATCAAGACACACCGCGTGAACGTGACGATCGACTCACAGCTCGCGGTGACCAAGGTGGAGCAGGTGTTCCAGAACAACACCGACCGTGTGCTGGAGGCGACCTACATCTTTCCGCTGCCGCCGGGGGCGACCATCAACGACTTCGCGATGTTCATCAACGGCAAGCGGATGAGCGGACAGCTCGTCGAGAAGACCCAGGCACGCCAGATCTACACCGACATCGTCCGACGGATGCGCGACCCGGGGATCCTCGAATACATCGGCGGGAACCTCTTCAAGCTCAACGTCTACCCCATCCCCGCGAACGGCAGGCAGAAGCTCGAGGTCGAGTACTCCGAGGTCCTCAAGCGCGACAGCGGCATGCACAAATACACCTATCCCCTGAAGACCGAGGAGGCCGCCAGTCAGACCCTCGACGACTTCACCGTCGGCATCACGCTCAAGTCGAAAGACCCCATCACCAACATCTATTCCCCGTCGCACAAGATGGGCATCGCACGCAAGGGGGAAAACGAAGCGGTCATCGGATTCGAGCAGGACAAGGCCCTCCTCGACCGCGACGTCGTCCTCTACTACACCGTGAGCGACAAGTCGTTCGGCATGAACCTGATGACGCACAGGCCCGAGAAGGACAAGGACGGGTACTTCATGATGCTCATCACGCCCCGGGCGTATTTCAAGGACGCCGACATCCTGCCGAGGGACGTGTGCTTCGTGCTGGACACCTCGGGCTCGATGCAGACCGACAATAAGATGAGGCAGGCGAAGGAGGCCCTGAAGTACTGCGTGTCGAGTCTGAACGAGAAGGACCGGTTCACGGTGATCGCGTTCTCGACGGCGGTGAACCCGATGTCGACGACGCTCCTGGACGCGACGGCGGTGAACCAGGTGGAGGCGACGCTCTTCATTGAGAAGCAGGAGGCGATGGGCGGGACGGCGATTCACTCGGCACTGGTGGAGGCGCTCTCGATCAAGCGCGTCGACGAGACCGAGCGGCCTTACGTCGTCGTGTTCCTCACCGACGGCCGGCCGACCATCGGCGAGGACCGCACCGACGAGATCGTGAAGGCCGTGGGCGTGGGACAAAATGTGAGAATATTTACATGGGGCGTCGGCCACGACGTCAACGCCCATCTGCTCGACCGCATCGCGTCCGAGACGCGCGCCGTGAGCGAATACGTCGAGCCCAAGGAAAGCATCGAGCAGAAGGTCTCCCTCTTCTTCAACAAGATGTCGAAACCGGTCCTGGCGAGTCCGAAGATCGACTGGGGCAAGGCGAAGGTGCACGACGTGTATCCGGGCGACATCGGGGACCTGTTTGCGGGACAGCAGGTGACGGTTTTCGGACGTTACAGCACCACCGGCGACGCAGCAGTGACCCTCGAAGGCGCCGTGAAGGGAAAGAAAGCGACACAGACGTTCGAGGGGACGTTCGGCGCGGACGCCGGGAATTCCTTCATCGAGAAGTTGTGGGCCTCACGGCACGTCGGGTTCCTCCTCGATGAGATCCGACTGCGCGGCGAGAAGCCCGAACTGAAGGACGAGGTCATCCGGCTCAGCCGAACCTATGGCATACAAACACCTTACACCTCCTACCTGGTGCTGGAGACGAAGGAGGAGTACGCGAAGCACGGCATCAGCTACCACGGCGGCGACGCCCTGGGTGTCACCACGGCGGGCCGCACGACGCCCGCCACAACCCCTGCGCCCACAACGGGTTACCGCGAACTGCGACAGCGGCTCGAAGATGAGCGACGACGCGTGCGCGGCACCGCCGGCGAGCCGGCCGACGCCGGCAAGGCCAAGGCCACCGTCACCGATGCCATCCGCCGCGCCGACCGCGCCGGCGCCGAAGCCCAGAGCGGCGCGGCCCTCGACGCCGAGGTCAAACACGACCTGCCCGCGGCGATGAAAGCACCCAGCGGCGAAGACGCCGTGAAACTCGCGAAGGACATTGCTGCGCTCAAGCGCGGCGAGTCCGCCGAGGACGGGCGCAAATCGCGCGAGAGCCTGTCGCTCGTGAAGCGCATCGACGAACGCTCTTTCTACTGGTATGCG
>DATKVD010000432.1:0-5499 GCA_035530235.1 Planctomycetota bacterium
CGAGCTCCCGAGCGGCGAGCCCGGATACACCTACACCATCACACCCGAGGTGGTCCGCTGCGAGAAGAGCGTGCAGCCGCTGAAGGAGGTCCACGGCGAGGAGGGCCGCACCAGACGCGGCAAGAAGGAAACCGCCTGAACCCTGTGCCAATGGGTGCTCACGTGCGCGGCCCCGATCCGTCGGGGCCGCGCTTTTTTCGTGAGTCAACGCATGTGCCGCCTGTCGGCCGCCGCCCCGCAATATTTGGTTGCACCTTCCCCCGCAGGTCGTCAGAATAGCGACTCACAGCATGGTGTGTGAACAAGGAGGCGAGTCGATGCGCCGGTCAGAAGCGGTCATCGGGTTGTGTCTCTGGTGTTGCGTGGTGACGGTGTCGTCCGGAGCGCAGGACACGCCGGCGAAGCCGATGACCCCAGCCGAGACGAAGGTGGCGGAACTCGAGAAGGCACTGGCCGAGGCCCAGGCCGCGCTCGAAGCGGCGAAGACGCACGTTCAGCAGGTCGAGGCCGACCTCGCCGCGGCCAGACTGGCCCTCACTGACGAGCGGATCGAGCGGGCACGCACGGGCGACCCGGCGGCACTGCGCACGTTCCTGGATACGCTTGACGACGGTCTGACCCGCATCGCCTTCAGCGCCGCGCGTGCCCTTAGTGGTCCCGGTGTCGATTTGGCCAGGGCCGTGGCGGCCGTCGCCGAGAAATGGGCGAAGACCCCGGACTCGGCCACGGGCAGTCGTCTGAAGACGAAGTTCTGCTGGCTCCTGGGCCGGAACGGCTCGGCCGAGGCCGCGGCACAGCTCAGACACATCCTCGCATCCGAGAAGGACGCGACCGTCCTGGCCAACGCCGCCCGGGCGCTCGGACGCTTTGAGCACACGCCGGAGCACCGGGCCCTGCTTCAGAAGCATGCCGCCGATGAGCGGCAGATCACCTACGTCATCGGCGACTACCCACGCTCGTTCATCCTCGGCGACTACGTCTCGGATCTCCTGAAGGCATGGCAGAACGTCGAACCGGCGACCGTCCCCCTCGACGTCGTCTCGTACGCGACGTTCGTCAGTGCCGGTTTCGAGTGGCGCATCCGCGGCGACACCAACCGGAACTGCCGCGTGGACCTCGCCTGGCGCAAGCAGGGAGAAGCGGTCTGGCGTCCGGCACAGCCCCTGATGCGCGTCGAGTCCGGCGTCTTCAACCAGTACAAGCAGGACGCCGGGAACCTTCTGGCCGGGAGCCTCTTCTTCCTCGAGCCGGGGACGACCTATGAGGTGAAGCTGACGCTCTCGGACCCGGACGGCGGCGGGGCCGAGCGGACGGTGACCGTGACGACGCGCACCGAGCCCCAGGCGAGCAAGGCCGGGGCGACCTATCACGTCGTGCCGGGGGAGGGGGGCGGCACGGGGACGGCGGCGGACCCGTTCCGCGGCCTCGAAGCCACCCAGACCGCTGCGAAGCCCGGGGACGTCTTCCTCCTCGGCCCGGGCACCTACAAGGGTCCTCTGCTCGCACGCGTGGACGGTGAGCCCGACAGGCCCATCTTCTATCGCGGCGCCGATGCGGCAAGGGTCACCCTTGATGCCGGAGGTGTCGAGCGCGGCGTCAACTTCAACTCGCGCAAGCACCTCTTCCTCGAAAACGTCACCGTCACGAACGCACGGATACTCGTCGCCGTGATGAACGCCGAGGGCATCGTGGTGCGTCACTGCGTGCTCACACCCCTCCCGGGCGGGGCCGCTTACGTCGGCATCCTCGGACAGGGACACTCGCGCGACTTCACCATCACCGACAACGTCATCCGTCTGGGCACCCCCTGGGAGCGACGACGACGGAGTTCCTACGGCATCTCTCTCAACGGTCCCGGTCACGTGGTGTGTCACAATCACATCTCCGGCGTCTGGGACGCCGTCAGTCTCGCCTCCAACGACCCCTCGATCGTGACGAGCAACGTCGACATTTACGGCAACGTCTTCGAGCGCTGCACCGACGACGGCGTGGAGGCCGACCAGGTCCGGCACAACATCCGGGTCTTCCACAACCGCATCCTCAACTCGGGCAGTGCGCTCTCCAGTCAGCCGTCGTTCGGCGGGCCCACCTACTACCTCTTCAACGAGATCTACAACTGCCGCATCAAGCCCTACAAGTATCACGTGACGCCGACGGGGATGATCGCGTGTCACAACACGTCGGTCTGCTCGCGGAACGGCTGGGGCGGGGGCGGTTGGCGCAACGTCAGACACCGGAACAACCTCGTCCTGGGGGGACTGTCGCCGACGGTGGACACCGAAGGCACCGGGGCGGACCTCGACTACAACGGCTATAACCACCTCGGCGACTTCCTCATCGTGCTGGGACGTGTGAAGTATCGGAGTCTCGCGGAATCCGCCGAGGACGGACAGGAGAAGCACGGGGTCATCGTCTCGATCACGGACTTCGTGAAGGCCGCACTCCCGCATCATCCCGAGTGGACCTACCAGGACCAGTACGGCCGCCCCTACGCCGCGGACGAGATCGACCTGCGGCTCAAACCGACGAGCACCGCCGTGGACGCGGGGGAGGTGCTTGCCAATATCAACGACGGCTTCGCGGGAAAGGCCCCCGACCTCGGGTGCTACGAACTCGGAAAGCCCGTCCCGCACTACGGCCCCAGGCCTTAGGCCTGAAGGACTCGCGAATGCCACGGCTGCTCATCAAGCGTGCATCGGTGGTGCTGCCGGACCGTGTGAGGCCGGGGCATTCGGTCGCGGTCGAGGACGGGAAGATCGTCTCGGTCGTCCCCGACGACGCGATCGGCGGCGCGTTCGACGAGACGATCGACGCCGACGGGTGCTGTCTGGCGCCCGGGTTCATCGACCTTCACATCCACGGGACGCACGGGTTCTCCGTCGACGACGGTCCGGAAGCGCTTGCCGGACTGTGTGCACTGCTGCCGCGATACGGCGTGACGGGGTTTCTGCCCACGTTGACGGCGCGGCCGCACGACGAGCACGTCGACCTGCTGCGTTCCCTGTCGACGGCGAAGACGGACGGAGCAGCCGTCCTGGGGGTTCATCTCGAAGGTCCGTACGTGGCGCTCTCGGGGGCACTGCCGAGAGGGGCGGTGCACCCCGTCCGACGCCGGGACGTGCAGGCACTCATCGAAGCGGCGAGGCCCTGCCCGGCCGTTTTCAGCATCTCACCCGAGGTCGATGGCATCCTCGACGTGATCCCGGTGATGGCCGCGAATGACACGCCGGTCTTCGTGACGCACACGGCCGCGACCGTCTCCCAGACCGTGGCGGCGATCGACGCGGGTGCACGTCACGCCACGCATTTCTACGACGTGTTTCCGTGTCCGGCGGAGACGGACCGGGGCGTGCGTCCGGCCGGGGCCGTCGAAGCGATCCTCGCCGACGGACGGGTGACGGTCGATTTCATCCTCGACGGGGAGCACGTCGATCCGGTGGCGGTGAAACTGGCGCTCCTGTGCAAGGGACCGGAGGGGGTCTGTCTGGCGACCGACGCGAACGTGGGCGCCGGGCTGCCTCCCGGCCGACACCGGTTCGGCGAACACGAGGTGGCGTTCGCCTTTCCGGGCGCGCCGGCGCGCTTCGTCGACAACCCCGCCTGTCCGAACGGACTCGCCGGCAGCGGCCTCACCATGGACCGTGCCGTCCGGAACGCCCGCGACATGCTCGACGTCGGCATTCCGCAGGCCGTCCGCATGGCCTCGGCCAATCCCGCCGCCGTCCTCGGCCTGACGGAACACAAGGGGGCCGTCAGGGAAGGCTGCGACGCCGACCTCGTCCTCCTCGACGACGACCTGCACGTGGTGAAGACGTGGATCGGCGGCACGTGCTGCTATTCGAGAAAGGAAGATTGAGATGACGGAATTCGACTACAGCCCGTCGAAGTGGGTGCCCTTCCGGGACAAGGCGGTGCTCGAACGCGTCCGGAAGATCAGACGAAAGGACATCACGAAGCACGCGAACCCCGACTACCACATCGAGGTGCAGGCGGACGCCGACGTCGGCTTCAACTTCGCGCTCGACATGTTCACGCGCATCGTCCGTGCACGCGAGGCCGGCGAGAAGATCGTGTTCATCCTTCCGAACCCCAATCCGCGATACCGCATGGTCGCGGCGATGGTCAACGCGCAGCGTGTGGACTGCCGGCACGTGTGGGCCTTCGCGATGGACGAGTACGCCGACGAGAACGGGAAGATTGCGCCTGAGACGTGGCCTCAGGGGTTCACCTACGCGATGTATCAGAACTTCCTCGACGCCATCGACGAGGACCTGCGTCCGCCGAAGGCGCAGATCGTCGGGTTCACCACCAGGAACCTCAAGGACTACGCGTCGATGATCGAGGACGCGGGCGGCGCCGACATGTGCTACAGCGGTCCCGGGTGGACCGGTCACCTGGCGTTCATCGAGCCGGACTCGCCCGAATTCGGCACCGACGATCTTGAAGCGTTCAAGGCGATGGGCCCGCGCATCGTCACCCTGAGTCCGTTCACCCTCGCGCAGAATTCACTTCACGGGTCGTTCGGGATGTCGGGCGACCTCGCGCTGGTGCCGCCCAAAGCCGCGACCATCGGTCCGGCACAGGTGATTGCCGCCGGACACCGCAGACAGACCTTCGCCCTCAGCATCCACGGGACGGCCACCACGTGGCAGCGTCTCATCGCGCGGCTCGTCATGCACGGACCCGTGACGCCTCGGGTGCCCGAGTCCATCTGCCAGACGCTCCGCACCGACGCCGTCGTCTCCGAAACGGTTGCCAGGGATATCGTTCCCGACTGGGACAAGGGATACTGAGCGAAACTCGAAACTCGAAACCCGAAGCTCGAAACCCGAAAGATGCGGAACCATGACGCTGCATGCCGGTGCGGCTGCACGTGACATCACGCCGAAGAAGCCGCTCTTCCTGGTGGGCTACCCGAACGTCGAGCGGACGTCCACCGGCGTGCACGATCCCCTGCTGGCGTCGGCGCTCTGTCTCCGCGGCGACGCCGCCACGGTCATTCTCGTCGCCGTGGATATCCTCCAGATGGACCCGGCGCTCGCGCGTGAACTGCGCCGGGCCGTCGCCGACGACGCCGGCATTCCCGAGGCGCACGTCTTCATCGGCTGCACGCACACGCATTCGGGGCCGGTGACGTGCCGCACGCGGCCCGAGCCGGCCGACCCCGAATATCTTAAAGAGTTCAAGGCGGGCGTCGTCGACGCGGCGGCGTCGGCGGCGGGGAGTGTGCACCCCGCCGAACTCGCCTGGACAACCGCCGACGCCCGCGGGGTGGGGGGGAACCGTCACTCAAAGGACGGCGCCAGCGACCCGGAGGTCGGGGTCCTCGTCGTCCGCGACGTCCGGACCCACACGCCCATCGCCCTTTCGATGACCTACGCGATGCACCCCACCGTCCTTCACGAGGATTCGACGCTCGTGTCGAGCGATTTCCCGCACTACGCCCGGCTGCACCTGACCGAAGCGCTCGGGGAGGACATGGTCGTCCTGTACCACACG
>DATKVD010000433.1:0-10726 GCA_035530235.1 Planctomycetota bacterium
TGCGATCGCCGAGCCCCGCATCCTCCAGACGTCGACGCTGGACGTTCCAGAACGCCTCGTCCGAGGCGGCAAGCTCGGCCGCCGTCGAAAGCACCACGCGCCCGGGACGCCCGCGCGACAACAGCTCGAACGCCTCGCACAACAGGTCCATCCCTTTCTCCGGGACGATGCGCGAGAGGTAGCCGATGCGGAAGACGTCCGCCGGACGCTCGGAAGGACCCTCGAACGGCGCGAGTTCGATGCCGGGACGGATGACGCGGATGCGCGACCGGTCCACCGCCAGCCAGTCGGCCATCGCGTCGGCATAGGCCTGTCCGGGCGAAACGAAGACATCCACCGACCGGGCGTGTTGACGGATGAGTCCGACGGCCTCCTCCCGCCACGGTTCCCCGATGCGGTCGATGAAGGCGTCTTCCCCCTGGAGGTTGCAGACGACGGGGACGTCGAGGGTCTGTCTGAGCGCGGGGGCGATGGCGGAGAGCATCGAGTTGGTGAGGTTGACGACGTCGGGCGGCGCGCCCTGCTTCAGGAAATCGACCAGCGCATCCAGCTCCCCGGCCTGTCTGCCCGCCGGGCCCTTGAGCACCGAGACCGTCATCTCGCCCAGGTCCTCCGGACGGACCTCGAGCGCCCGTGAGCCGACGAAGTCCAGCAGCCACTCACTGTCGAACAGCCGGTGCAGCAGTCCCGGCATATGCCGGAAGAGAGCGGAGTGCTGTTCGAGGTAGACGTTGATGCCCCCGTAGAAGATGCGGCAGTGGCCGGGGGCCGACCGGTCGGCCCTGACCGGGGTATAGAGCGAGAGGAACTGCACGTCGTGACCGCGCTCGACGAGCCCGCGTGCCAGGGCCGTGTCACGCATGCACGCCCCGCAGTACCTCCCGCCCGCACCGGCCGCCACGTAGACGATCCGCATCGGCTCATCCCCCGTCCGGACGTTTCTGGTGCGCCAGGTGCTGGACAAGAAAAAGGGGTCAGGACCCTTTTGCCTGTAGGCCCGGAGGGTGCTTCGCACAAAAGGGTCCGGACCCCTTTTTCTCCCAGGGGGTCTTGAAGGCGAGCGCCCCGGTCGGGCAGACGGCCACACACCTGTCGGCCGCGAGTTTCAGTCCTTCGGCAAGCCGCTCCTCGAACGGGACGCCCACGGTCGTGACGAAGCCCCGGCGCAGGAACGACAGTCCCAGCTTCTCGCCGGCCTCCTCGGCCGTCCGGATGCACAGCCCGCACAGGATGCACTTGTTCGGCTCGTAGACGACATCCGGGTGTGAAAGCTCACGGGCGTAAGCCCGGTGCGCTCCCTTGAAATGTCCCGCACGTGCGCCGTAGGTGGTCGCGTGCCGACGCAGCTTGCAGTCACGCTTCGCCGCGCAGCTGCACCGCACACACCGCAGTGATTCCGTCAGGGCCTCCTCTGGGGTGAGGCCCGTCGAGACCTCGTCGAAGGAGGTCCTTCGCACCTGGGGTTCGAGCTGTCGGTCCGGGGTGCGGGCCGCGGGGTCGGCGGTGCGGCGGACGACGGCCAACTCCTCGTCCGTCAGCCGGCCCATGCGGACGTTGATGGGTGTCGTCTCGCCGGTGGGGTCGGCGCCTTTGAGGAACTGGTCGATGGCGACGGCGGCGGCGCGTCCGGCGGCCACCGCGCGGACGCCCTGGTCCGGTCCGCGCACACACTCCCCGGCGGCGAAGACCCCCTCCAGGTTCGTCACAAACGTGCGGGGATGGGCGGCGATGCCCTTCGCGGTCACGTCCAGTCCCAGTGTCGCCGCAAGCTCGGTGTCGGCCGAGCGGTCCCCGGCCGCGACGACGTTCTCGGCCACGAGCGTGAAGAGCCCCCCGTCGTCCTCGGCGACCACGTGGAGCTTCCCGAACTGGGGCTGCTTGACGGAGACGACGCGTGCGCCCGCGCGCACGTGGACGCCCTCGGCCTCGGCGGCGTCGAGGTGGTCGGCGGGGGCGCGCATCTTCTCACGCGGCCTGTCGCAGACGAGCGTGACGCTCTCGGCCCGCAGGCGCACCGCGGCGCGCGCCGCGTCCACCGCCAGCTCACCGTCGCCGATGACGACCACCGACGGCCCGGCCTCCACGCGCGTGCCGCCCGCGACCTCACGCAGGAATTCCGTCGCGGGCCGGGCGAGATCGGCGCCCTTGCAGTCGAGCGCCGCCAGGCACGATGCCCCCGTCGCCAGGAGCACCGCGTCGAAGTCGTTCCGGACCTGCTGCCACAGCTTCCCGTCGCCGCCGAGCGCGGTCTCCATGCGGAACTCGGCCCCCAGACGCCGGACGACGTCGATCTCGCCGCAGACGACCTCCTCCGGCAGACGGAAGTGCGGAATGGCGTGACGCCACATGCCCCCCGGTGTCTTACGGCCGTCGAAGAGGGTGCAGGCGTGTCCCGCAAGCAGCAGGTAATAGGCGGCGGTGAGTCCGGCGGGACCGGCACCGATGACGGCCACTTTCTTTCCGGAGGGAGGCGCGGCTTCCGCGGCGCAGTGCTCGGCGTCGGCGATGCCGGCGTCGCCGACGAACCTCTGGAGTGCGGCGATGGAGACGGCCTCGTCGAGCTGTGCACGTCGGCACGCCCGCTCGCAATACGCCGGACAGATGCGACCCAGCACCGCGTTGAAGAGGATCCGCTCCCGTGCCGCCGCCACCGCCCCCGCCACGTCTCCCGCCGTCACGTGGTCGATCATCGTCGGGACGTCCAGACCCGCCGGACACGCGATGGTGCACGGTCCTTCACAGTCGCCGTGGTGCTCCGAGAGGAGCAGCTCCAGTCCGGTGCGTCGGGCCTCGCGGACCTCCTCGCACTCGCTCCTCACGACCATCCCGTCAACGGCACGCGTCGAGCACGCCGGACTCAGCGTCTCCTTGCCCTCCACCTGCACCAGGCAGATGAAACACGAGTTGAGGGGCTTCGTGCCCTCGAGATGACAGAGGGTGGGGACGTGGATGTCAAGCTTGAGGGCGGCGTCGAGCACCGAGGCGCCCTCGGGCACCTGCACTTCGCGTCCGTCGATGGTCAGTGTCACGGTGTCAGGCATGGGGCCTCACGTGAGCGGGTTTCAGTGCACCTCGATGGCGTCCGCGGGACAGACGGACCTGCACGTGTCGCAGCGGACGCACTTCTCATCGTCGATCTCGTGCTGCCGGTACGGGTCGAAGGCGATGGCGTCGGTGGGGCAGTTCTGGGCGCAGAGCGTGCAGCCGATGCACCGGTCGGTGATGTGATATTTCACGAGTGCCGGACAGCGACCGGCGGGACAGCGTCCCTCGATGTGCGCCTCGTACTCGTCACGGAAATACCGGATGGTGGTGAGGACGGGGTTGGGGGAGGTGCTTCCCAGTCCGCAGAGGCTTCCCTTCTTGACCCAAGCGGCGAGACGTTCGAGTTCCTCGATATCGCCCTTTCTGCCGTCGCCGGCGCACAGCCGTTCGAGGACGTCGAGCATGCGCCGGGTTCCCACGCGGCAGAAGGTGCACTTGCCGCACGACTGGTCCTGCGTGAACGCGAGGAAGTACCGGGCGATGTCGACCATGCAGTCGGCGTCGTCGAGCACCACGAACCCGCCGGAGCCCATCATGGCTCCGACCTTCACGAGGGCCTCGAAGTCGACCGTGGTGTCGCCCAGGGACGCCGGTATGCACCCGCCCGAAGGGCCGCCCACCTGGACCGCCTTGAACCGTCGGCCGTGCGCGATGCCCCCGCCGATCTCCTCCACGATCTCCGTAATCGTCACCCCCATCGGGACCTCGATGAGTCCGCCCCGTGCCACCTTCCCGGCCAGGGCGAACACCTTCGTCCCCTTCGAGTGAGCGGTGCCCAGCGACGCGAACGCCTCGGCGCCCTCCCGGATGATCCACGGGACGAGGCCGTAGGTCTCGACGTTGTTGACGAGGGTGGGATGCTCCCAGAGGCCCTTTTCGGCGGGGTAGGGGGGACGTCGGCGCGGCATCCCGCGCTCTCCCATGATGGAGGCGAGGAGTGCGGTCTCCTCGCCGCAGACGAACGCCCCCGCACCCTCCATGATGCGCAGTCGAAGCGGGAAACCGCTGTCGAGGATGCTCTCGCCGAGGAAGCCGTGCTCCTCCGAGCGGCGGAGCGCCTCGCTCATGCGCTCGACCGCCAGGGGGTACTCCGCACGGATGTAGAGGATGCCCTCGTGTGCGCCCACGGTGTGCGCCGCGATGGCGATGCCCTCGATGATGCGGTAGGGATAACTCTCGAGCAGCATGCGGTCCATGAAGGCCCCGGGGTCTCCCTCGTCGCCGTTCATGACGACGTATTTCGGGTCGGCGGCCTGCTCGCGCACGCGCCGCCACTTCACTCCCGTGCTGAAGCCGGCGCCGCCGCGGCCGCGAAGACCGCTCCGCGTCACCTCGTCGATCACCTGCTCCGCCGACAGCTCCGTCACACACCGACGCAGCGAGTGGAACCCCCCGAAGCCCAGGTACTGGTCGAGGTCCGTCGGGTCGATGACGCCGCAGTGCTCGGTGGAGAGGTGTCGCTGCTTTCCGAGGAACGCGTGCACCTGCGGGTCGCGCGGCGTGATGAGATGCCGGGTGACCGCGGGTCGACCGTCCCCGGTGAAGAGCCGGTCGACGGCGCGTGAGACGGTGGTGCCGATGCGTCGTGTGAGGCCGCGGGGGGTGAAGTGACGGCGGAGGAGGGCCCGGACGTCTTCGGCGCGCACCCGGGCATAGAGTGTGGACGTGCCGTCGGGCGGGACGATCTCGACCAGCGGGGTCTGGTGGCACATGCCGACGCAGCCGACGCGCTTGAGTCGTGCGCGGCTGCCGGTCTCGGCCAGGGTCTCCTCGATGGCCTCCCACACCTTGCCGCTGCCCCGGGAGATGCAGCACGACCCGAGACCGATGCGGATCTCCGTCACCCCGTCCGCCGCCTCCGTCACCTCCGGCTTCTCACGGGCCTCGTGACGCTTCTCGTATGCCAGGAAATCCCGCACCATCTGCGGCACGGTGCCCGCCGTGAGGTGTCCGTAGGTGAGGGCGTCGATCTGCACCACCGGGGCCAGCGTGCAGCACCCGAGACACGCCACCTTCTCGACGGTGAAGAGCCGATCGGCGTCGGTGTCGTCGTCTTCGGGAATCCTCAGGTGTCGCAGCACCGCGTCGTAGACCACCCCGGCACCCTTGACGTGACAGGCGGTGCCCACACACACGCGGATGACGTGTCGTCCGAGCGGACTGTGACGGAACTGGCTGTAGAACGTGGAGACCCCCGCGATGCGGCTGGCGGTGATGTCGGTGTGCTCACAGACGTGCTCGAGCGCCCGTCGCGGGAGGTAGCGGAACTCCCGCTGGATCGCCTGGAGCATCGGGATCACCTTGCTCTCGTCGCGACCCACCTCCTCGATGATGCGATCGACCAGCGTGAGATCGATCTCATCCGTGGTCACCCCGGGGGCGACCTGGAAGTGTCCGGGCAGGTCTTTCAGCACGTCCGTCATCGCGTCCTCGCAGACCGTGTGCTGTCATTCTGAGGAGTCCCGACGTGTCGGGACGACGAAGAATCCGGCCACACACCGCGAAATGCGGCACTTTCTTTGCCATGAGTGGCCAGATGCTTCGCTTCGCTCAGCATGACACGCTGGGACCCTGTGTCCGTGCCGGTGGTCATTACTTCTTACCGATGCAGAACAGGTGCTTCCTTCCCCTGACGTAGATCTTTCCGTCGACGAACGCGGGCGTCGCGACCAGCGGTTCGCCGAGGTCGTTTTCGGCCAGCAGTTCGTACGTGGCGGCCAGCTTGAAGAGGCGTGTCTTCCCGTCGTCGCCCGGCAGGTAAACGATATCCCCGACGAGCGTGGGGGAGGCCCAGAACCCGGTCCCCATGTCCTGCTGCCACAGGAGCTTGCCCCCGGCCGCGTCGTAGCAGGTCACGTCCCCGCCGGTCCCCCTCGCCTGGAGGAAAAACTTCCCGTCACACACGGGACTCGACGCGTCCGACATCCCTTCCTCCGCGGTCCACACGACGTGGGTCCTGGTGACGTCGCCCTCGCCGCCCGTGCGGATGGCCATCACCTGGGCGGTGTCGTTCGTGACGAAGACCTTGCCGTCGGCGAAGACGGGGGAGGGGGCCACGTCGCCCGAGAGTCCCTCGCACCGCCAGACCTCGCCGCCCGTTTCCGGGTCGTAGGCGATCACCCACGGGTCGGCGCACGTCGTCACGATGGTGCGGTTGCCGGTGTTCATCACCACGGGCGAACTCCACGAGCCCCCGACCGGACGCTCCGTCCGCCAGATGGGCATCCCCGACTCGGGGTCGAGTCCCAGGATCGCCGACGTCCCGTCGGCGCCCGAGGACCCCTGGTCGAACTGGAAGATGACCGTGTCCTTGGCGAAGGCCAGTGAGCTGCTCAGTCCGTAGGCACTGTCGGGCACGCCGAGACTGCGCACCCACGACGGTTTGCCCTCGAAGTCCACCGCCGCCACGTCGCCCGTGGCGAAGACCGCGTAGACGCGTCTGCCGTCGGTCACGGGCGTCGAGGCGGCGTACCCCGTGTCGTCGAAGACGTTGAGCTGTGCCTCCGGCCCGGCGTCCAGCCGACGCTTCGTCTCCATCGACTCGACCTTCACGTCCCAGAGCGGTCTGCCGCTCTCACGGTCGAAGCAGAAGACCTTCTGCGTCCGCGCGTCGGCCCCGGTCACGAAGACCCGGCCGCCCCAGATGACGGGGGAACTGTTTCCGGCCAGGTTGACCGGGGTCTTCCAGAGGACGTTGTGTCCGGTGGTGCCGTTCCATTCGGTGGGCCAGTCACCGGCTTTGACGATGCCCATGCCGGTGGGTCCGCGGAAGCCCGGCCAGTTGTCGCGGGTCTCGACGGGGTCCGGGGGTCGGCCGCCGTCGGGCACGTCGGCCGGCGGTCGTTCCCAGCTCACGCTCATCACGCCCACCGCGGCGGCCAGCAGCACCGCGACGCCGACGACCGTGACGACGCCTCGCACCCGCAGCCGGGGCGTCCCTGAGTCGTCCATCCGCTCCGACGCCTTCCGTGCCCTCGGCAGACGCTCGTCCAGCGACGCGTACCACCGGGCACTCGCCACCAGCACCCCCAGTCCCGCCAGGAGCAGCCACGGACCGGTCTGCATGCGCCGACGACGGGCGGCGTGCGCCCGGCGGACACGCAGGTCCTCCTGACGGTAGAGTTCCTTGAGTGCCACGTCGTCGGGATTGCGCGCCAGCAGCACCCCGAGCTGCTTCAGCGTGACCGACTCGGGCTGACCGGTGGGACTGTCCTGGAGATAGGTCATGACGAGGACGGCGACGACGACGCCCGAGAAGACGGCGGCCACCGTCATCAGCGACAGGGCAAGGAACCGGCGTCCCCGTGTCTCCTGTGTGGCCAGTCCGGGGAGGACCTGTCGGACGTCCTCCGGTGGGGCATCGTGACTCACGCGGCGTCCTCCTCGTCCGGGGGTTGCGTGGGTCCGGCCCGTTCGCGCGGACAAGTACGGAAGCACCGTGCACAGGCCAGACACGCGTCGTAGTTGATCTCGTAGATTTCACGTCGACGGGTGCGGTTGAAGCCGAAGACGGCGAGGGCGAACACCAGTCCGCACCACACGCCGAGCGCCGAGCCGCCGATGACGAACCGCCGCTCGACGGCCGACGCCGCCGCGTAAAGGTCGTCACGTCGGCCGCCCTGCGTACGGAAGGCGGTGCTTTCGAGTGTCCGCTCCAGCGTGGGGTCGGCGGTTTCCAGACGGATCCGGTCCGCCAGGTACACCGTGTAATGCGTCCGGGCCAGCACCGGTCCCGCCAGACGTCCGGCGAAGGCGCCCGCCACCGGCAGCAGCACCACCGCCAGAAGGACGATGTATTTCCTCATGACTCGTCCTCCTTCGGCGTGTTGGCCGACTCGATGGCGCCGAACGGACACGCGTCCTCGCACAGCCCGCACACCACGCATTCGTCGGGCGTGATGCTCGCGCCCTTCCACGACACGCGCGCCAGGAGCGACAGGACCGCCCCATACGGACACAGCCACCGGCAGTAGGGCCGCCCGACGAACGTCGAGAGCACCAGCAGTGTCCCGCCCGCGACGAACATCACGAACGGACCCGCTAGCCGGAAGAACGGCACGAACGGATCGTACCGACAGATGATGAACATCGTCCCCGTCGCCGCGAACAGCACCGCCGCACCCAGGTAGACGAACGGGACCACGCGAAGACCCCGCTCCAGCCACACCGGCACCTTGACCGGTCGGATGAGCACCAGGTCCTGCATGGCCCCCAGGGGACACACCCCGCCGCAGAACACGCGACCGGCCAGCAGACAGAACGCCAGCGGCAGTGTCCAGAACAGGATCACCGTCACCGGCACGTGGTAGGACGCATCAAAGAGACCGCGCGTCACGTTCTGCGTCGCACCGATGGGACACACGCACCCGCCCCGGTAGAACCCGAAGTAGGCCAGACACGCGACGGAGAGGACGATCATCCACGTCCGGCTCCGAAGCCGCAGCAGGATCCACGATGCCGCCGCGAGCGCCGCCGCCAGCAGCGCCACGTCGAGGACCTGGACCCACGTCGACCGCGGCGCCGGGGTCTGGAACGTCGGCATCTCATACCCCGGGTCGAAGTCGGGCAGGGGGACCGCCCAGACCCACGCCGACGCCCCCAGCACCAGCGCGAGCACCACCCACGGACGGCTTCGTCTGAGAGAGTTCATTTCGGTGCGCGCCCCTTACTCTTGAGGATGTAGGGATCGTCGACAGGTCTCAGGACGAACGCGTCCGAGGGACAGGCGGCGGCGATGGCGCACTCGTTGCAGTTCAGACACCGGTCGTGCCGCACCTGGAGGTAAAGCGACCCGTTCCCGTACTGCGTGCAGCCCTTGACACACCGTGAACAGCCGATGCACAGGGACTCGTCGATGGTGTACTCGTAGTAGGGCTCATCGACGAACTTCCGCATGATGGCGCCCGCGGGACAGAGCTGCTTCTCGGCGCCGGTGTCGAGCTTGTCGATGTCCGCGTCCTGCGGGAAGAACCCCGTGCACAGCTTGCAGTAGCCGCACAGGGTGAAGTCGTGGACGCACTTGACGGCCGAGACGTCGAGGACGCATTCGGTGGCGCACTGTCCGCACTGGGTGCACTTCCACGGGTCGATCTGCCAGACGAAGCGTGCGTCCCCGGTGCGCTTCTCACCGGCCTTCTTGACGACGAGTCCGGCCGCGCCGCCGCCGAGCGCCACCAGCGCACCCGCCCGGACCACCGTCGTCACGAACGACCGTCTCGACAGTCTCACCTGCTTCGGGTCACGTGTGGGATCGATCTCACTCATGTCGTCTCCCGTCTGATCCATCGCGAGCCGGGAGAGTCCGTCGGACGCGCGCCGCACAGCCCGCGCACGTCCGCGGCGGTCCTCTCATCGCGAAGGCGAACGCCCCGATCCTCCCTGCCGGTCGCAAGTTCCCGACGCACGGCGCCAGCTTCGGGAAAATTGCACTGCGTGAGCACGGGACAGCGTCGGCAGAGGTCCGGCCCCCGTCGCGGCAGGTCCTTTCCGTGCGGACGCATCAGCAGTCTCGCCACGACGGCGCCCAGTCCGGCGGCACCGGCGGCCCTGCCGAGTTGAACGAAGAAACCGCGTCGCGTCGTCTTCGTCTTCATTTCTTCTCCAGTTCCGGAGGCGACCACGTCGTCGGCACGTCGAACCCGGCGGTCTGAAGGCCGACGGGCGGCTTCAGCCGCGACGGCCCCAACAGGGCGTCGTACAGCTCCGACCCGTGCCGCTCGTCCACCTCCGCCGACACCGCAAACGTCATGAACGGGATCGGCGCCGTGCGTCCGATCTCCCTGAAGTCGTTCGGGTCGCCGACGAGCGCGAGTCCGTTGAAGTCGACAACGTAATGGCTCACGACGCCGGCGTCGAGTTCTTTCTCGAAAACGGCGGCGGCAACGGGCACGCACCCGTCGAGGATGCGCACCGCACGCGGGGTCGCGCCGGCCGCCTCGAGCGCCCGACGCGCCGCGTGCGATTTCTCATACGCCGCATCCGGCCCCAGCGCCACCGTTCGCCCGTCGAGATCCGCCAGCGTCTTCAGCGGACTGTCACGCCGGACGATGAACACGCCCGTCAGCTCACTCTCCCCGCCCGGTCCCGGCAGGTCGGCCAGACGACGGAACGTCCGGCCCGACGCCTTCGCCGCCCGGAGGATCGTCCACGTCTTGCCGACGGCGGCGTTCACCTCGCCCGCTGCGATCGCCTCGGACAGGTCGCGGTCGGAGGCGCAGTATTTCAGCACGATCTCGAGCCCGGTCCGTCGGCCGAGCGCCGAGACGAACTCACCGTACTCGCGCTTCGCACTCGCCCGCACGCACGGCGACGCCGTCTCCACGGCGAGCGGGTCGCACACGCCCACGACGATCCTGTCGGGTGCGGGCGACGGCGTCTGCCTGCCGCATCCGCACACGACCACCGCACCCAGAACCACGGCCAGCATTCCCACGCGACCGCGCACGTCCGACGCCTCCGCTTACCCCGGCGGTCTCCCGATCTCAAACACCATCACCACGCCCCCGAACGGCTCGAGCACGTAGATCCGGCCCTTCGAATCGGCCGCGAGGTCCATGCCCTTCGCTTCCTTGGGGAAGTAGTCCCTCTGCGAGATGTAGGCGAGGAGTTTGCCCGTCGGGTCGTAGACCTTGACACGCGGCAGTCCCTTCTCGGCGGTGACGATGTTTCCGTCGCGGGTGAG
>DATKVD010000434.1:0-2137 GCA_035530235.1 Planctomycetota bacterium
AGCATCGCCGGGTGTGACATGCAGTGCCGCATCATCGACTTGCAGACCGGCGAGGAATCGGGTACAATACCATTGGGGTCGAACGTTGCGGCGTCGCCGGCGTACCGTGACGGGAAGCTCTACGTGGCCACGATGAACGCGGGGCTTCAGTGCGTGGACACGACGGCGCTCGACGTCACGTGGCGGTACGAGGAGCAGGGACTCGGGTCGCTCTTCGCGTCGCCGGCGGTCGGCCCGTGGGGGGTGATCTTCGCCGCGCGCGACGGCACGGTGGTGTGTGTCGACGCGACGGACGGCCGCAGGAAATGGACGTTCAGTGCGAAGGGCGGGATCGATTCGTCGCCGGTGGTCGTGGGCGGCCGTGTGTTCTTCGGGAGCGCTGACGGGAACGTCTACGCGCTGGGCGTCGCGGACGGCGTGAAGCAGTGGAGCTTCACGGCGGGTGCGGGCGTCACGGCGTCGCCGGCGGCGGGTCAGGGACGTCTGGTGATCGGCTCCGAAGACGGGGCGATCTACTGTTTCGGGGCGAAGCCATAGCGCCCTCAGCGGGTGCGTCGACGGGCGCATCCGGTCCACGACGGCGTGTAATACCTTGTCCAAAAGGCGCACCAAATAAGCAGTTAGGACGACCATCGTTTCGGGGCGCAGCGGGCCCGGGCACCGGCATCGTCGGCGGTGCCGCCGAGGGGGAGATGTCTCTTGAGACGTGTGCTTCTGACCGTGATGGGGCTGATAGTGCCGGTGGGCGCGGCACTTGCGGGAGCGCAGGCGCTGCGGTACTGGCTCAAGCCGCAGGCGGACGCCCTCGAGCTTCGCGTGCCCACGGACCTCAAGCACGAGTGGCCGCCGGGTCACGGCGCCGACACCGGTAAGCCGGTGAACCCCGGGACGCTCGTCCGCGGCGACGGCACACCGTCGACCGACGTCGGCCTCTGGCCGTGGTTCCGCGGCCCCGATCACACCAACGTCGCGCCGCCCCGGGAAAAACTCCTGCGTGAATGGCCCGCCAGCGGACCGGAACGTCTCTGGTCGCTGCCCGTCGGCGAGGGATACGCCGGCGCCGCCGTCCGCAACGGACGCGTCTACCTCATCGACTACGACACCGAAAAGAAGGAGGACGCCGTCCGCTGTCTCTCACTCGCCGACGGCAAAGAGATCTGGCGATACACCTACTCCGTTCTCATCCGACGCTATCACGGGATGTCCCGCACCGTGCCCGCCGTCACCGACGACTTCGTCGTCACGTTCGGTCCCAAGGGACACGTGGTGTGTCTGAAGGCGAAGACCGGCGAGGTCGTGTGGAAGATGGACCTCGTGAAGGACTACGGCACGGAGATCCCGGAGTGGTATGCCGGTCAGTGTCCGCTCATCGACGGCGATCGCGTGATCCTGGCGCCCTCGGCGAACCCCCTGATGATGGCGGTCGATCTGGCGACGGGCGAGGTCGTGTGGAAGACGGCGAACCCCGGGGGGTGGAAGATGACGCACACGTCCGTGATGCCGATGGACTACCGCGGCGAGCGGCAGTACGTCTACTGCACCATGGAAGGGGTGGCGGGCGTGCGGGCGGCGGACGGGAAACTCCTGTGGAAGACCACGGAGTGGGTGCACAAGATTGCGGTGGCCTCGCCGCTGGTGGTGCCGCCCGACCGCATTTTCTTCTCGGTGGGCTACGGCGGCGGCGCCGCCATGTTCCGTCTGACGGGCGAGGGCGAGACCCTCCAGGTCGAGCGCCTGTGGGCACTCAAGGACGACGTCTTCGGCTCGGCACAGCACACGCCCATCCTGTATGATGGACATATCTACGGCGTCGTTCCCGACGGGCAGCTGGTGTGTCTCGACCTCGAGGGCAAGGTGGTCTGGCGGAGCGGCGGCGGCAACACGTTCTACCTCGCGCCGTACCTGATGGCCGACGGGATGCTGCTGATGATGAAGAGTCACCAGAAGAAGGGACGGGACGACACGCTTCACCTGGTGGAAGCGGGCACCGGGGGGTACCGTGAACTCGCGAGTGCGAAAGTGTTCGACAAGGGCACCGAAGCGTGGGGCATGATGGCACTGGCTAGCGGCAAGCTCATCCTCCGCGATTACGACCGGATGATCTGCGTGAGGGTCGGGAGGAGGGAAGAATGAGCAT
>DATKVD010000435.1:0-4498 GCA_035530235.1 Planctomycetota bacterium
CCGGAGACGCCACCTCCACCACCCTCACGCGGTCGTAGACCACCGGCGGCGGCCCCACCAGCACCGGCACCGTCCTCGTCCTGTAATACACCGTCGGACGCGGGCTCCAGGTGTACGGATACGTGTACCCCGACGTCCAGCCCGTCCCCACCGTGTAGCCGCCCCAGTAGGTGTATGACCAGTCGTCACTGCTGACGTAGACGGTCCACCCGGAGGGTCTCCACCCGGAGGGTCCCCAGTACGACGGCCGATGCGGGGGACGGTATCCACCGTGGCCGCCCCACCCCACCGAGGGATGACCGTGTCCGCCGCCGGGACGAGGCCCGGTGTAAGGCCGGCTCCCGGCGTCCGCCAACCCCGCCAGGGCCAGGATACACGCGACGATAACGATGGTTTTCAGGACTTTCATGGCATCACCCTTGAACACTGTGGAAAGACTCCCCCTTCAGACCCCCGTCCCCCTATAGACGCACCGGAGGCTACTCTATTCTATCACCTTTCGGGAAGATTTTCCACCCCTCGAGGCGCTTTTTGCGCCCCGCCGGCCCTCCTCGACCGCAAGTGCAGCTGACAGACAGGATTGACTCGTCGAGGCCACCGGTTCATAATCCGCTGCACAAGCCCGTCACGGACTTCAGACGCTGCAACGGGTGCCTTCTGGAGACGCGAAAGCCATGGGGGGTGAGGATCACATCAGGCGCGGCGTGCTGCTGTGCGTCCTGGGCGCGGCAGTGCTGATCTGCGGGGCCGTGGCGCTGGTCATGTTCGGTCGCCTGCCGGTCAGGAGGCCGACCGGTACCCCGCCTGCCGACGCGTCAACCAGGAACCCGCGTCCGGGGCCGCAGAAGGACCGGCCGTGTGAGTGGCAGTGGCGCGGACCGAAGCGCGGTGGGAAGTCGCCGGAGGCCGGTCTCCTGCGCAAGTGGCCCGACGACGGACCGAAACTCCTCTGGACCGCCGACGGGTGCGGGCTGGGCTTTGCCAACGTGACCATCGCGGAGGGCACGATCTACACGGCCGGCACGTTCGACGGACAGACGTTCATTCTGGCCTTCGACATGGACGGCAAGCCGAGGTGGAAGACGCCCAACGGCGACAGATGGACGAAGCCTCCGAGGGAAGCCGCATGGGTGGGCGGGCGGTACGACGGGGCCCGGGCCGCGCCGACCGTCGATGACGGCATGGTCTATCATCTCAGTGCACTCGGCCGGCTGGCAGCGTACGACGCCGCCACCGGCGCCGAGAGGTGGTCGGTTCGTCTCCCCGGAGTCTTCGAGGCCGACATCCCCCTCTGGGGCTACTCCGAACATGTCCTCATCGACGGACGGAACCTCATCTGCTACCCGGGCGGCCGCAAGGGCTACATGGTCGCCCTGGACAAGAAGACGGGCGAGGTGATCTGGAGGAACACGAGCATCGGGGACCCTGCGGGCAACGCCTCGGCCACGCTCGCCGACGACCGCGGCGTCCGACAGCTCATCACGATGACGAGGGTGTCGGTGGTGGGCGTCGACGCCGACACGGGCAGGCTCCTCTGGCGCATCGAGCGCGACAACGGACGCGACGTGAAGGTCGACACGCCCGTCTATGACAACGGGGCCGTCTACGTCAGCGACGGCTACAAGTTCGGCGGCGAGCTCATCCGGCTTCGCATTGTCGGAAAGAAGGTCACGGCGAAGGTGGACTGGAGCACCCCCGAGGCGGACTCTCTCCACAGCGGACCGATCCTGCATGACGGACACGTCTACGGGGTGGGCTACAACACGCGTCGTTGGTTTTGCCTGGACGTTGAGACCGGGAAAATCCGGTACACCGACACGGCCATCCGGATCGGTTCGCTGACCTTCGCCGACGGGATGCTCTACTGCCTGGGGGCACGGGGCACGATGTGGCTCGTCGAGCCGTCACCCGAGAAGCTGAAGATTGTCAGTTCGTTCCGGGTTCCGCGACAGACCCGGAGCTTCCTCTTCGCCCACCCGGTGGTTTTCGCCGGGCGACTCTACCTGCGCGCGGGTGACCGGCTGTACGCGTACGACCTGCGTGCGGACACCGCGCAGCCTGCTCCTTAGCCGCCGCATCCTTACGGTGCCGACGCCGCATTCGAGACGACCGACTCCAGCCCGTCCTTCGTCGTCTGCGTGACCTTGTAGTACCGCTTCGCGCCGGGCTTCGCCTGCCAGTCGAGGTAGCTCTCACGGTCGGGCGAGGCCAGGAGCATCGCCTGCGTCGGCTCGAAGTCGGCCTTGTCGGAGACGTAGAGGTTGTAGTGGCTCCAGCGCGGGGACTTCGCACCGATCCACGTCAGTCTCACGCCCGACTCGTGCGCCTCGGCCGTCAGCGTCAGCGCCTTGGGCTTCGTCGCGATGATGCGGCCGGTCGGCTTGTAGTCCTTGTCCTCGGCCAGGTAGAAGCAGTCGAGTGACGAGCCGTATTTCGAGCTTGCGATTCCAACCGTTTGCTCGCCCGCGCTCAGCTCAGCCGCGGCTTCCGATCGCACCCACTGCCAGGTGTCACCGGCCGGCGCCGACACGGACTGCCCGGCGATGGTGAATGCGGCGCCCTCCTTGCCCTTGACCCGAGCGAAGACGTAATACTTGCCGCTGCGTCGCACGTTGACGGACGTTTCGACGAGGCCCGCCTTGTCCCGGCGTCGCTGCCAGATGTAATACAGGTCCGACGCCATTCCCTCGAAGTTCACCCAGATCGCGTCGGGGCTGGGGGCGTCGAGGTCGGCGGAGATCGCCTTCTCGGCCTCGCAGAAGATGCTAAGCCAGTCGGCATCGAGCGGACCCACCGGCACCTCCGCGGACAGCGAGCTCTCGAGACCTGAGCGCTCGACGCTGCGCACCGCGTAGAAGTGAGCGACCTTCACGTCGCCCTCTTCGTCGAGGAAGGTCGTGCCCGACACCGGCTTCGGCGTGATGAGCCTGAAGCCCTTCCCGCTTTCGTCGCTGCGGTAGACGTGGTAGCCCGCGATCTCGCGGTGGTACTTCGGGGCTTTCCAGCGCACCTCGACGCCGACGTCGCACCCGCGGTGCTCGGCGGTGACGTCCGTGGGGGCCAGCGGCCGGGCGCAGACGACCATGAAGACGCCGTCGCGACAGAAGACGTTCGAGTTGAACAGCAGCTTCGTCCCGTCGGGACTCATGTTCGGTCGCATCAGACCCACGGAGGGGTTGCCCCAGCGGTCGGTGCGGCCCCACAGGTTGTTGTAGCAGATGCGGAAGCGGTTGACGCGGCCCCCTTCGGCCAGGGGCTTCGCGAAGATCTTGCTGATTTCAGACAAGTAGGCCTGTCCGGGTTTGTCGTGGATGTAGATGCAGCAGTAGCCCCAGCGCTGATCGTCGGGCCACTGTGCGGCGTAGCCGCCGGTATTGTGCGGCTGGGAATACCACGGACCCGCGTCGGTCCACGTCTTCTCCGGCCAGGCCAGACCGACATTCGGCTCGAACGTGCTGCCGTTCCACTCGGTGACGTAGGGCGTGCAGTGGAAGCCGAAGTAGCGTCCCACGTCGCCGTGGTTCCAGTCGAAGCGGAAGGGGACGATCTTCTCCGCACCGGTCTTGAAGTTGCGGAGGCGGAAGCCCTCCTTGTTGAGCCCGCCGCCGGGGTGGCTGCGCTCGTACCAGTACATGATCCAGTCGGTATCGGCGGGAAGAAAGCGGTAGGAGTCGTGAATCGGATAGCATCGGCCCGTCTTGGCTTCGTCGAGCTTGACGTCCCACACCTGCCCGTCGGCGGTGGCGAGCACGCGGAATCCCTCCGCCACCTTGCTCACCACGTACTTGTCGTCGGGACTCACCTTGAGGTGCCAGGAGTACTGCATGTCCCCGAGGGTCTTCCGCACGGTGCCGGTGCGCAGGTTGAGCTCGAGGATCTTGCCGCCCGCCCACGCATACGCCGCATCCGGGCGAACGGGAGAGCAGATGGGAGGCTTCATCGCCGGGACGTCGCGGAAAATGATCCTCGCACCGGTGCCGTCGGCGTCGACGCGCATCGGACCGTACTCGTCGGTGGTCTTCTGGTAGTTCGGACCCCAGAGACCCGCCTTGGCGTCGCGCACCCACAGCATGTGCGTCCCGTCGGCGCTCCAGCACGCCTTGCCGAAGTAGTTGAGCTGATCGCCCGGTCCCTCGGCCTCGTAGGGAATGCGCGTCAGCATCATCATGGTCGCGCCGGTGCCGGTGTCGGCAAAGACCACGCGCTCCGTCTGCAGGACGCCGTCGGCGTCGACGAGCGCCGCCGCGGGTTTCGGTGCCACCTCGCACCGCGCCTTGATCGCGTCCAGACCCCAGTGACCGCTGACGCCGTCGGCGTTCATCAAGGTGTAGCGGCCCGCGCTCTTGTCGATCAGATCCTGTGGCGGGCGTTCCGCCATGCGCGAGCGGGCCTCCGTGCCGAGCATCCCGGCGGCAGTTCCGGTCTCGTATCCGACGACCTGCTCGTCCGCGGCGACGACCGTCTCCTTCGTCACGGGCTCCGTCCGTTCCGCCGGCGC
>DATKVD010000436.1:0-3270 GCA_035530235.1 Planctomycetota bacterium
TCGCGTGGGAAGGAGTCTCGTATACGCAGTCGCTTCCTGGCGACAACCAGTTTGCCGCCTCTGCCGACGGCCGACGGTTGGCCGCGGCCGGGGGAACTGATCCAGCCCACCCGTACCTGGCGTACTCGGATCTCGATGCAATGTTCCTCGACTTCTCGAGCGTGTTTGTCAGTGACGACCGCAAGCGGTGGATACCACTGATCCCGTCGGACGACCATGTACGCATCTACCTTGAGTGGAGTCCCAACACCGACGCCCTGGCCTATTTGTCAATGGTCTTCGGTGGCTCCGGGCTCTCCTCTGCGGCAACAGATCTAGTTGTACTCTCAGTGCCGCGTCCTACTCGACGCACACAAGAGATCAGCCTCACGCCCCGAGGCGGGAGATCAACCGATTTTGCATGGGCGCCCGACGGCCGGCGCATCTACCACGTCGTCTATCGTCCGGATCGCGATGAACACTATATCGAGGTTGTGCAATGGCCCTCGCTGGAAAGACACACGTTGATGACAGCGGGAGCACTCGGGCGCGTGAGCGTGGCTCGCCAGACCGGGGACATCGTGTTTCTGAGAGACACACCGCGGGACACGAAGCAGCCAGCCGATACCGAGTCAGGCCACGCTCTCCGGACTTTCTGGCGAATATCATCCGATGGCAGGATCGAGAAGACCCCGGTGGAACTCGAGAGAAGTCCCTTCGCCGCCGAGGTCTCACCCGACGGAAAGCGTCTTGCCGTCATCCCTATGGCGCAGGACGACCGGCCTGAGCTTCGTCCGCACGGTGAAGGGCTGATCGTATACTCACTTGAGGATGGCAGCTCAAACGAGTTTCCCCGCTTCGCGCAGACACCTATCGTTTCCGTCGCCTGGGTGTATGGAGGCAAGTCGCTGGTCTTCGTTGAAGGCGATACGAGGGTATGGCTCGTGGCTCCCGATGGCAGCGCTCCAAACATTCCCCTTCTCACCCCGCGCGCCGGCCTCTTCACCGCCAGGCCGCCGGCAGCAGTCCTCAGGGATGCCCTTGTCGAGAGCGAGTCCAGAAGCAATCTGGAGCAACTGGCAACCGCGGTGATGAGTTACGCCGAGAAGCACGACTGCGCATTGCCGGACCTAAGCGACATGGATTCCATCAAGGAAGTGCTCTGTGACTACGTGGAGAGCGACGACGTATTATTGAATCCCCGGACCGGTAAGCCCTACGGCGTCAACTCCGCGCTTTCCAGGAAACGGTGCGTGGATACGGAATACTTCTTCGACGCAGTGCTCTTCTATGAAGCGGCCCCTGCAGAAGACGGGGGCCGAAACGTGGCTTTCGCCGGCGGCCATGTCGCCCGTGTTTCTGCCGACAGATGGCGCGAGATCAAGCCCTCTCCCGCCACACCATAGAGTTCGTCTTTCTGCTTGGCTGCCTTGGCAGTGTCACTGCCTGTCTCACACCCCCACCGACGCACTTCTCCCGCCGTGTACCCTCCGCCGCGACCGCGCGTCGGCCACCTCATAGGCGACGCCCCGCGGCAAGGACTTCCCCGACAGTCCAGCCAGCAATCAAGCATCCCACCCCCGCAGGTCCCCACACCACCCCTCTCGAATCAACCCCTTCGGCACTATAGAGTATGTCGTAGTCATCGCCAGGAGCGTCGAAAGCGAGTGAAAGGGGGTGTGGGGGAAACGAATCGCCGGTCGTTTCCCCCGCCGGCCCTTCTCGCTCGGCATGGATATGCCGAGCGTTACCATAACACAAGAAGCTCCATAGACCGTGGGAGGTCATCATCATGGCAGACACGAATCCGACTGTCGTCTTCACCCAGCCCAAGACCGCCGTCATCGAAGACCGCGAGATCCCCAGCCCCGGCCCCGGCCAGCTCCTCGTCCGCACCCGTCGCTCCCTCATCTCCACCGGAACCGAGCTGACCATCTTCGCCGGCGACTTCGCCCCCGGCTCCGCCTGGGCCGAATACGCCGTCTTCCCCTTCGTCCCCGGCTACTCCAATGTCGGCGAAGTCATCGAGGTCGGCACCAACGTGGACCGAAGCTGGATCGGCCGGCGCGTCGCCAACACCGGCCCCCACGCCCGGTTCGTCGTTGTCCCCGCCGGCCCCGCCGCCCAGCAGGTCCGCCCCCTCCACCGCCCCGAGGTCAGCGACGACGAAGCCGCCTTCTTCTGCCTCGCCGAAATCGTCATGAACGGACTTCGCCGCAGCCGCCTCGCCTGGGGTGAGTCAGTGGTCGTCTATGGCTGCGGCCTCCTCGGCCAGCTCGCCGTCCGCTTCGCCCGCCTCCTCGGCGCCCGCCCCGTCATCGCCGTGGACCTGGCAGAGACGCGGCTCCAGCTTCTGCCCACCGATGCCGGTGTAGTCCCTGTCAACCCTCGCGAGCAAAACATCGCTGACGCCGTCAGAGATGCCACTCGTGGCCGCATGGCCGATGTCGTCATCGAGCTGACCGGAAACCCCTCTGTGATCCCCACCGAGTTCGAGTCGGTCCGCAACCAAGGTCGGGTTCTCATGCTCTCCAGCCCATCTGGTCCCACCACCTTCGACTTCCACGACCTCTGCAACGCCCGCTCCATCACCATCATCGGCGCCCATGTCGGCTCCCACCCCGACCTCGGCGAGATCGACCTCCCGTGGACCCGGCAGCGCCACTCCGAGCTATTCTTCGATCTCATCGCCGACGGGGAAATCGATCTGCAACCCCTCATCACCCACCGCGCGCCCTACTCCGACGCGCCCACCTGGTACCACCAACTCCTCACCGACCGATCCCAGCTTATGGGCGTCGTCCTCGAATGGCCCGACTAACCTAGCTCGCTCTAACTAAGCTGCCCGAACTCATCCACGGCTTCCACGAAGGCGACGATATTCTCCCATGGAACGTCGGGTTCGAGGACGTGCGTTGGTGCGAGCAGCAGCCCCTCGGGGCCGACCGTTTCGATCCGCTCCCGCACAACGCGTCGGACCTCTGCGGGCGTGCCGAAGGGCATGGTTGACTGCGTTCCGATGGTCCCCCAAAATGCTAGGCTTTTCCCGTACTCACGCTTGAGCTTCGCAGGGTCCATGCATTCGGGCTGCACCGGGTTCAGAATGTCCAGTCCGATTTCGATGAGATCCGGGATGATCGGCTCGATAAACCCGTCGCTGTGGTAGAACACCAGGAGCTCCGGATTCACCGCCTTCCCCGCCGCGATGACCTTCCGAAGCCGCGGCTTGAACCACTCCCGCCAGGTCGCCGGGCTCAGCAGCATCGCCCGCTGGGAGCCCACATCGTCGCC
>DATKVD010000437.1:0-5205 GCA_035530235.1 Planctomycetota bacterium
CGACGACGCGGTCTGCCCGAATCCGGATGCGCCCGATGACGACGGTGACGGGATCCCCAACGGCCAGGACCCCGACTACGAGCCCGACTGCGACCCGAACGGACCGAACTACAAGGGCGGCAACTAAGCCGCCGGCCCGGCAAGCAGGCTGATGCAGCTGAACCCCCGAGGGAGAGGGGTCGTTCGGAGGAAGTCCTCCGTAGACCTCTCTCCTTTTCTTGTACCCCGCGGCCGCACACGGTCTTCAGACGGTTATCCCCTTGAACTCCCCGGGTCACTGACGCATAATACCTCCTTCCCGATGACACGGAGCGTATCGCCGGTTCGGAGAGCCAAGATGAAACTGACGGACACCGACCTCAAAGGGTACGGTCGCTTTCGTGAGGACCCCGCGACGTTCACGTGCCAGCGGTATCACCTGCCCGCGAAGTGGGACTACGTTTACACCAACGGCAAGGTGCTGCTGCGGGTGTGTCACGACGGCGGGGGATATCTCCAGGTGGACCCGCCCGGCGGGCCGGCGATCTTCCGGCAGGAGCGCTCCGAGCCGTGGCCCATGCTCTTCACGTGGATCGTCCCGGAGGATGGGAAGCGCCGCCGGGCGTTCTCCAACTTCTGGCTGCCGACCGCCCCGGCCGTGAAACCCGGGACCGAGCCCGACGAATATGCCTGCACCTTCTCGCCCGACGCCGCACGCTACCGCCTGAAACACGATAACTGGACCGTCGAGACCGAACTCTGGGTCCCCCCGGACGACGCCGCGGTGGTGATGACGGTATCGGTGACGAACGCGTCACGTCGGCGACGCGGCTGCACGCTCATCCCGGCGCTCAAGCCGCACCTGGCGCCGTTTTCACTGGCACCCTGGGACAAGCCCGAAGCGTATCAGACGGCGGCCCTCTGCCGGGTGGGGGGTGCGTGTGCCGTGTGGATGGAGACGCGCAACCCGGCGGGCGACCCGTCGAAGCGGCTGCGGGCGGCACTGCTCTCCGACCTCCAGGCAGACGCCTTCGAGGTGTCGCTGGGCGCCTTCGCGGGGGCGGGGGAGTGGGGCTCTCCGGAGGCGGTCTGGGAAGGGAAGCTCGCCCGGCGCATTGTCCGGTCGAAATCCTACCCCTACGGAAAGGCGGACGCGGAGGTCGCCGCCGTCGGACAGCCCATCGTGGCGGCGCTTGCACGAACGGTGACACTCGCACCCAACGCGACGTCCTGCTTCACGGTCGTCCTCGGCAAGCTCGCCGACACCCCCGACGGCCGGCTGCCGCCGAAGCGTGAGCTGACGCACCTCGCCCGGTTTCTCAAGGGTCCCACACGTGAACGCGCACTCGACGCACGCCGCCGACGGTACCGCAAGCTCTTCGGCATCCGCAGCATCGCCACCCCCGACGTCTGTCTCAACCGCTACGTCAACGAGTGGCTGCCGCTCCAGCTCGAGTGGGTGACGCTGCTGGACCGCGGCTGGCCCACGGGGATGCGCGGCACGCGCGACGCCGCCCAGGACGCCACCGGCATCGTCCCGATCGACCCGGAAATCGCCCGGGCACGACTCATCGAAATCCTCTCCTGCCAGCGCACCGACGGCTGGTTCCTCAGACAGTACAGCACCACCGGCCCCGACGGCACCCACGACCACCGGCCCTACGTCGATTCCGCCATCTGGGTCTGGGAACTCCTGATGGAGTATCTCTCGTACACGCGCGACTTCCGCTTCCTCAAGAAAAGGCTCCGGTGGCTCGACACGAAGAAAACCTCCACGGTCCTCGACCACGTCACGAAGCTGTTCGACTATTACCTTGCACGCGGGAACCTGGGCGAGCACGGGCTGTGTAAGATCCGCGGCGGCGACTGGAACGATTCGGTGAACGCCGCCGGGCTGGAGGGACGCGGCGAGTCGGTGATGGTGTCGTGCCAGGTGGTGCTGGGACTGGAGCAGGCGGCGGACCTCATGGCCCTCGTGGGCGGGAAGGCCGTGTCGAGGAAGTTCCGGGCGGCGGCGAAGCGTCTGCGGGCGAACGTCCTGAAGCACGCCCGGAACCGCAGGGGCTACTTCAACGCCGTCTTCAACGACGCGGGGAAATGGATCTTCAGTCCGAAAGACCCCGACGGACGATTGCGTGTGAACGGTCCGGCCAATTCCTTCGCCGTCATCGCGGGACTGGTGCACGGCAGGGCACGCGAGAGGGTCTTCGACTGGCTCAACCGGCTGAAGGGCCCGAACGGCTGGCGGCTCTTCCACCCGGCGATTGCCGACCCGCCCATCGACAAGCTCGGCCGAATCGGCTCCGGCGACAAGGCCCCCGGACTCAGCGAGAACGGCACCTGCTACAATCACGGCGCTCACGGGTTCCTCGGCCGGGCCGCGTGGACCGCCGGACGCGGACGCATGCTCCACGACGTCCTCCGCTACATGTTCTCCTACGACCAGCAGGCCCACCCGGTGAAGGTCGCGAAGATCGCCCCCTACGCCGTCCCCAACCACTGGAAGGAAGCCGTGGGGCAGGATGGCGTCGGCGGCGACACGTTCCTCTCGGGCAGCATCTCGACCGCACTCAGGAACGTCTACCAGGGACTGGTGGGCTTCCGCCCCGGTCTCGAGGAACTCGTCATCGACCCGTGCGTCCCAAGCGAATGGGAAGGACTCACCGCGGAGGTCCCGTTCCTCGACGGGCGGTGTCGCATGCACATCTGGAACCCGCGTCACGTGGAGTCGGGCGTCCGCGAAGTGCTGCTGGACGGGAAGCCGGCGGGCGGCCTGCGAGACGACAAGCGCCTGGGACGCAGGGTCGGCGTGATCCCGATCGTGGAATTCAAGCGCGGACGGAACCACGTCATCGACGTGACGCTCTGAATCCCCGCTCACGACACAAACACCTCAGGAGCACTCCGGATGCACGATGCCGCAACAGGACTTCAGGCAACCATCGAGCAGCACGCAGCCTTGTGGGAAGCCCTTCGCCGGAAGCGGGTGCTGGTGACGACGACGCGCGGTGCGGAGCGCGCGTTTCACCGCCCGGAGGACGCCGCGGCTGAAGCCGCGCGACTGGCCCAAGCGGGCGTCGAGGTGCCGGCGCTCGAAGCCGTCTGCACGGCGCTCGATGCGGACCCGCCCGAGCGGTCGTGTCTCATCGATATCGTCCAGGCCCTCGCGCTCGTCAAGGAGCAGGGGCTCGCGCCGGCCGAGGCCGTGAGACGCTCCCGCGTGCGCTACCAGGGAACCGACGGTGTCCGCGGGAAGGTCGCCGCGGACGATGACGTGGAGACTCCGCTGGGAAAACTCGCCATGCACGGGGAGTTCACCCCCGACCTTGCGGAACTCCTGTGTGCCGGACTGATGCTTCACTGTGAGCACACCAAGCCCCCGACGGTTGTCGTTGCCGAGGACGGACGCGACGCCTTCGGCGAGCGGGCATACGCGAAAGCCGTCATCCGCGGCTTCACCCGCTTCGGCTCCAGGGTGCTCGACCTCGGGATCGCCCCGACGCCGCTCGTGCCGGTCGCCGCGGCGAAGCTCGGTGCGGCTCTCGCCGTCTCCATCACCGCCAGTCACAACCCCGCCGACCAGAACGGCATCAAGTTCTTCATCCACGGTCGAAAGCCGCTCCCCGAGACGGGCGACTACCCGCTGTCGACGTGCACGTTCCTCGCGGCGCTCGAGGGACTGCCCGAGGAAAGCCCGGACGCGACCGTCGAGAGAATCGACGGTGCCGATGTCATGCGTGAGGTGGTCGCGGCGGCTCTTGCGGACGAGGACCTGGAGGCGCTGCGCAAGGCGAAGCTCGTCATCGACGTCGCCCACGGCGCCTTCGCCCCCTTCGCCGACAGACTCCTTCGGGAGATGGGACTCGACGCCCGGGTCATCGAAGACGACATGACCGGCGACAACATCAACCGGGACAGCGGCGTGGCCTACATCGAAGGCAAGGAGCGGATCGCCGCCGCCGAGGTGGACGCCGAGATCGCCATTGTTGGCAAGGTCCGCGCGCTCGCGCGGGAAGCATCGAAGCCTGTGTTCGGCATCGCCCTCGACGCGGACGGCGACCGCGGGCTGCTCGTGGTTTACGACGCCGAGGCGGACGAGGTGCGGATCATCGACGGCGACCGGATCGCCTATCTCCTGGCCCGGCTCTCCCGCGACGCGGATGCCGTCGAGGGACGCGTCTTCGCGGGAACGGTCGAGAGCGACCTCGCGGTCTTCGACGCGGTGCGGGCCCTCGGCATCGAGACGGTGCTGACGCCCGTGGGCGACAAGTGGCTGTCGGCCCGGCCGGAACTCGCGGACCGGCTGCTCGTCGGCGAGGAAGCTTCGGGACACCTCGTCTGGCCGGTCGAGGCGGCGACGCCGACCGGAACCGCGACGGTCGTGACCGGGAACGGTCTTCTGACGGGGCTTCGCGGGGCGGCGGCCGTGCTGCGGCTGGGACTCGCGACGCCTGAGGCGGCGGAGCCGTTCAAGCCGGGGGTGGTGAAGACGTTCTACACCTACTTCGTGGACCGGGCACGGTTCTACCGCGGCAGCCCGGTGTGGCGGGAAGACCTGCGCATCGCGCACGACGAACTCGCGAGACGCAAGGCCGCCGGTGAGATGCCGGCGGCGGCCGACTTCCGCCCGACCGATTTCGACGACGACCCCGACATGCTCTACCTCAACGTCGAGCAGGGGGACAACGTGTTGGGCGCCATCTTCGCACGGAACTCCGGCACCGAGAACAAGACGGCGACCTACGCACGCGGACGCCGCGAGTTCGAGACACCACTCGTCCGCATCGCGCGCGCCGTCAACGACAACCATATCCGCGCCATGAAGGACGACCGGCTGCCGGAGGCGCGTGCCGGCGACGCCTTGGCCGCCGCCGTCTCCAGGACCGGAGAACTGCCGGTCGTAAAGGCCCGTCGCCTCGCGGCCAAGCACGGCATCCGTTCGGAAGCTGACTTCGTCGCGCTCGTCTTCGCCCTCACCCGGGAGGGTCGGGCGAGACGCGTCGGTGATGACATCCACGTTCTGACGGATTGACGGAAAGGAAACGGCCATGCAGTGGGAACACCTGACGGCACCGAAGTTCGCCAAAGCGGTCCGCGAGACGGGGGTCTGTCTCTTCCCCATGGGCGTGCTCGAAAAGCACGGCGACCACCTGCCCGTCGGTCAGGACTTCCTCACGGTCCACAGGATCGCGTGTCTCGCGGCCGAGAAGGAACCGGCCGTGGTCT
>DATKVD010000438.1:0-3725 GCA_035530235.1 Planctomycetota bacterium
GTTGACCATCTGGAGGGCTTTGACCTTGCCGCCCCCGGCGACGATGCCCTTCGGGGTCACGAGGTACATCACCTGGACGCCTTCCTCCTCGGCCTCGTCGACTTCCTCGGAAACGGCGGGCATCTCGTCGCGGGTGCGTCGGTAGAGGATGAAGACCTCCTTCGCCCCGAGACGGACGGCGGTGCGGGCGGAATCGACCGCGGTGAACCCGCCGCCGATGACCGCCACGCGTTTGCCCTTCACCGCGTTCGCACCGGCGTAAACGTCCCGCAGGAAATCCAGCGCGGTCACGCAGCCGGTTGCGCCGTCCGGCTCGATCCCCAGCGTCGACCCGTTCTGCGCACCTAAGCCTAAGAAGACCGCGTCGTACCCGTCGGCGGTCAACCCGTCGATGGTGACGTCTTTGCCGAATTCAACGCCGGTCCTGAACGTGACGCCGAGCGCCTTGACCTGGTCGATGCCGTCCTCGAGGACGCTCTCGCTCAGTCGGAAGCGCGGGACGGCCCAGCGGAGCATCCCGCCCAGCTCGTCCGAGCGCTCGAAGACGGTGACCTTGTATCCGGCGCGGGCGAGATCGTAGGCGCAGGAGAGCCCGGCGGGTCCGGAGCCGACGACGGCCACCTTCTCCTTGCGCGGCTTCGCGCTCACGCCTTCCGGCTGCCAGCCTTCGGCCTTCGCCTTCTCCAGGACGAAGCGCTTGATGTCGCGGATGCGGATGGGCTCGTCGAGGGCGCCCCTCACGCAGTCGGTCTCGCACGGGTGGCTGCACACGCAGCCGCATACGTTCTGGAGCGGGTTCTTCGAGATGATCTGCTCGTAGGCGGTCCTGAATTCCCCGCGCGCGACGAACTGCACGTAGGCGTGTGCCGGGACGTGCGCGGGACACGCCACCACGCACGGACCCGCCAGGTTCGGCTCGATCTTCCGGGCGACGCCCTCGTGGATGGTGAGTTCGGTGGCCGGGGTGACGGCGTTGACGATGATGTCGCGCATGTCACGGGGTGTGCGGTAGCCGTGACGGGTCATGTAGGCTTCGAGGTCGCGAAGGAGCGGCGGCAGAAGCTCATACCCCTCGAGGAGGATGCCGGTGCAGAAGGCGACGAGGTCCGCGCCGCACATGAACATCTCGATCACGTCGCTTACGGTGACCATCCCGCCGGTGCCGGTGATGACCGGCTCGGGGCCGACGTGACGCCGGATCTCGTAGACGTCGCGCAGCGCCAGCGGCTTGATCCACGGCCCCGACATGCACGACATCGACGGCTGCTCCTGGAGGTGGTAGACGGACCTGGTGGGCTCGTCGAGGTCGATGGGGGGGACGCCCAGGCGGTTGGCGACGGAGCTGACGGCGTCGGCCCCGGCGTCGTAGGCGGCCTTGGACACCTGGGCGATGCGTCCGCCCTCGGGCGTGATCTTCACCTGGATGGGAATGCTCACGGCTTCGCGCACCTTCGCGGTGATGAACGCGGTCGCGTCGGCGTCCTCGCCCAGAGACGCCCCCGTGCGGTGGGCGCCCTGGCGTTCCGTCCCGCTCACCTCCACGTTGAACGACATGTTCGGACAGCACATGTTCAGCTCGATGATGTCGGAGCCGACGTCCTCGAACCGCTTGGCCATGTTGACCCAGCCCTCGATGCCGGCGTCGCCCGCATAGCTGATGTTGGCCAGCACCACGAAGTCGGAGCGGCACTGCTTGCGGGCGTCCTTGACCAGTTGGATGCCCTCACCGACGTCCAGCCGCGTCTCGGCGCTGAACGAGAGGAACCGCGGCTCGGTGAAGTAGCCGTAGCGCGGGGGCAGGTTGATGTAGGGGGCCGGGTCGAACGTGAGCTTGATCGACGCGCCCGCCCACCCGAGCGCCTCCGCCTTCACGAGCTGCTCGACCGATTTCGACGTCGGTCCGCTCGAGACGTAGAACGGGTTCTTGAACGTGACCTTGCCGATCTTGACGGCGAGGTCGATGTCCTTCCTTGTTACCGTCACAACACACCTCCAGAGTGCACCGTATCCTGTAGCGCGGCCACCTGCCTGCCCCGACCCTTCGGGGTGGGCCGCGTGTATCGCGCGGGGCACAGGTCCCCGCGCTACAACACGCTCACGGCACTATTTCCTCGGGGTCAGCTTGACCGCCTTGCCGGTCTTCGACGACTCATAGACCGCCATGGTGATTTCGAGCGCAATGAGACCGTCCTCGCCGCGGACGCCGAACATCGGGTCCTCGTTCTTCCTCACGCAGTCGACGAAATAAGCGATCTCGTCGGCGTAGCCGAGGTTCCGCTCCTCGTCCACCGCCGGCATCGACCACCCCGTCGTGATCTCCGCCTTCTCGATGGAATACTTGTACCCCGGCAGACTGAACATCGTGATGGGCGAGCCCTTGGCGAGGTCGATCTTGATCGTCCCCTCGGTGCCGTAGATCTCGATGGTGTCGTCGAGCCCGCCGACCGTGGTGTAGTTGCCCTCGACAAATCCGAACGTGCCGTCCTCGAACGTGAGGATGGCCACCGACCAGTCCTCGCCCTCGAAGTAGTCGTGCTTGAGGTTCTTCCTGCCGCCGCCCGAGCACTTGCCGATCACCTCGACCACTTCCTGGTTCATGAGATACCGCACCCAGCCTATTGGGTGAATGCCGAGGTGAATCATCGCGCCCCCGCCGCACCAGGCGGCTTTCCGTGCGTACTCCGAGTGCGACCCCGGGTGCGTCTCCTTGGCCTTGACGTAGAGGACCTTGCCGATCGCCCCCTCGTCGATGATCTGCTTCGCGCGCGCGAGCGCCGGGGCAAATATCCAGTCCTCGGCGTACATCAGCCTGACGCCCTTGTCGCGGCAGGTCTTGAGCATCGCCTCGGCGTCTTCCATCGAGGTGCAGAGCGGCTTCTCGCAGATGATGTTCTTCTTGCCGGCCTTGACGGCGTCGAGGACGACCTGCTTGTGAAGGAAGTTGGGCACGCAGACCGAGATGAGGTCGATGTCGTCGCGTGCGAACATCTCGTTATAGTCTTCGTAGGTGTCGGGGACGTTGTTGGCGGCGGCGAATTCCTTGAGGTTGTCGATGGCCGCGACGGCCAGCACCTCGACGTGCGGCAGCGCATGGTAGGCGTGCACGTGCAGCCCCGCCGCGAACCGCGACCCGACAATACCCACACGAACCTTCTCCATCATTGCTTCTCCTTCCTGAACCAGATGTGGTCTACTCCCCGCAAAGGGCGCGAAGGTCGCAAGAGAACCAAGACGCTGAGTCGCAAAGACGCTGAGACGCTGAGTCAGAAACAGCAGGAAAGGAAACGCAGCCGAGCCGCCTTGTCACTTAGCGTCTCAGCGACTTAGCGTCTTAGCGTCTTCGCCCCTCCGCCGCTCAAACGCACCTTCAACCGGACAGCACCTTCTCCACATCTTCATCATACAGGCAATACAGATGCACGCGCAGGGCGAGTCCGAGTGCGCCCTCGGCCAGGTAGCACGCCTTGACGGTCTTGTCGGAGCTGACCCGGGGCTCGCCGTCCGGCTTAACTCCTTTGGCGGCAAGGGCTTCGAGCGCCGCATCCAGGTCGGTCACCTCGAGGGCGAGGTGTCCGTGCGGCTTCACCTTGTCGGCGGGGCCGATCTCCATGGGCGCGCCCGCCGCACCCGTCACGAAGGTCGTCGAGGTGGGCGGCTTCATCACCGCGAACCCGGCCACCTCACCTAACATCTTCGCCGCGGCGGCCATGTCGCTCGAGGGCACG
>DATKVD010000439.1:0-3547 GCA_035530235.1 Planctomycetota bacterium
CCGACGTACCGCCGGTAGGTCGGCAGGACGTGGAGGTCGCACGGGACGTGCGCGCCCTTCTCCGTCGGCTCGGTCGTGAGGAGCAAGACGCGTTCACCCCGACTGCGCAAGAGTCGCAGGATGCGAAGACACGCGATCTCCGCCCCGCCCCACGTCGTGTGAAGACCCGGAAGGAAATCGCTCACCACGCAGATGCTCATGGGTTCACCTCTACGTGTGTTTTCCCGATGGCGGAAGCGTGGAGAGCCACACGGGCACCCCCCTCTACAGCAAACGGCGTGCCAAAGCCGTCGGCCCGGGGGCGGGGCGCGTCGTAACCCCTTGTAGCGGCTGAGCTTAGGAGCACAAAAAAAATGCCACGCGCGTTCCCGCCTACGTCGGCCACAGCCGGCCGGTGATGGATTGTGCCACAGACGGTGGGGATGGCCGGGATGTAACCACAGGTCTGTCAAGAGGTTACGGGAATGTGGTTCATAGCGTGACGGGGAACGCCTTAGCGTCACAGAACGCTCCATGAATGCGGCAAAGCCGATTCACGAGCGTGTGAAGCGGGATAAGCGGGGATCCTCCGGGGGTCTCTCACATGCGGGCAGCGTCAAGCAGGTCGCATGCGGCGGCGATGTACCTGTCCGCCGCGCCCGGCGCGGTGGAGCACCAGGTGGTCTCGTATCCGCCGAGCGCCCATTCCTCCGCGGTGGGCACGTAGCCGTGGGCGCCGTTCGTGAGCTGGATGGGGATGACGTTCTCCCCGGCCTTCTCGCGGACGCCCCGACTCACCTCCATGAACGGCTCGCAGGCGAAGGTGACGATCGATGCGGCGCCGAAGTCGAAGACGCTGATCGGCTGGTTGAACTTGCCGTCGGCGGCTTCGTCAGGCGTGAGCACGCGGCGGTCGAGCATCCCGCCGGCGTGGTTCATCCGCGTGTGGGCCTCGGCGAAATTCTTGATGTCGGCGGGGCTGCGGCGTTCGGCGACGGCCGACTTGACCTCCGCTTCGAGCGCGGCGAGTTTCTTCTGCTGCTCCTCACGGGTCCGGGGGAATCCGTGCCAGAGGTTGAGTTCGACCTCGTCGGCGGCGAGGACGAAGCGTTCGAAGGGCTCCGGATGGAAATCGACGCCGGTCTTCAGGGCCTCCTCGGCGATCGCCTGCCCGCGCAACCTCGCCTCGCCGTGGGTATACTCCTCGCAGTAGAGCCGCTGGTTGCCGGAGGGACCCGTGAGGTAGAGACACGGGGCGTGCGTCACATGCGTGAAGTAATCGCTGACGTATCCCACGGCGTCGCGGGAGAGCACGTTCCCGATCCAGTGCCGTGAGACGATGACCGGGTGACCGGCGAAGCGGACGACGGTGCCGAGCGTCTTTCCGGCCGCCTCACGGAACTGGAGCACGTGCAGGTGGGGATCGATGGGGCCGTCGGTCCAGTTCTCGCGACGACTCATCTCGAGGTTGTCCCAGTCGGCCTCCCAGCCGCGGACGACCTTGCGCAGTTGTCCGGAGCCCTCGACACGCCCGCCTTCGGTGCGGCAGTCGTCGTTGAACATGACGCAGTGCGCCCCGAGGCCGTCGCTTAAGTGTATGCGGCGATTGAAGTTATAGCCGACGCCGAGTTCGCGGTGACCGTGCGCCACCGATGCCGGCTTCGCAGACGCCGCAGCCTCGGTGATCGCGTCGGCGATGTAGACGGAGAACACCTCCGGCTCGACGACGTTTGCGTCATAGGACGCATGGGTGTGGGTGCAGTGAAGGGCGACTCGCTCGGCGGCGATGCCGGTCTTGCGGGAGACGAGGATGCGGAGCTCGGTCGCGGCGGGCGTCCGAATCGTCCCGAGGTCGAGTGAGACGAGCGCGGCGACGGGCGTCGCGCCGGTGCAGACGACGAGCGCCGTCGCCCAGAGGTCGTCGTGGACGGTGTACTCGGGAAACTCACACCCGGTTCGCGGGTGCTTCCACCCGTCGGTGATGCAGACGCGGGCGAACCCGACGGCAAGATCCTTGTCGATTTTCAGGATGTCGGGCATCACGCGCTCCCGCCAGGCCCCGCAAACAGCTCGCGGGCCCGTGCTTCGAGATTGTCGAGAAATGCTCCCCACGCCGAGGGATCGATGAACGGGTTCTCGTCGTCGGTCATCCGTTCGCGTTTGCCGAGGGTGTCGTTCTGGGCGGGATGGGCGCCGAGGAAGACGTCGACGTTCTCGCGTCTCAGGCGCTCGAGCGAGCGGAGATAGTCGTCGCGCCGGCTGAAGGGGAGGTTGTTCTTCGTCAGGTATTCGTCGGTGAGGGTGTTGAGGCCGGGGCCGCCGTGGATGCCGACGCGATACGTCCGGCCGCCCTCGGCCGCCTCGAAGAAGAACGACATGCTGCCCGGGGTGTGGCCTGGAATCGCGACGCATTCGAACGCCGTCTTCCCGATGCGGACGACGTCGCCGTCATGCAGCGGATGGTCGACCCGGAACCCCTCGTGAAAACCGAAACCGTACTCGGGGGCCCAGGTCTGGTCGAGGAATCGTTCGACGATTTCGACGTCCGGCTCACCGAGATACGTCTCGGCGCCGGTCAGCTCGACGATCGCGCGGGTGCCGCCACAATGGTCGTAGTGGGCGTGGATGTGGAGAATGTGGCGGATATCGTCCGGGTCGAACCCGAGCCGGCGGACCGACTCCAACAGCAGATACACCGTCTGCGGATAGGTCGTGTCGATGAGGACGAGTCCGGCGCCGGTGTCGATGAGGTGCGACGAGACACTGGCGTTGCCGACGTAGTAGAGCCCGTCGGCGATGCGGAACGCTTCTGCGGCGAATTCCCACGGGTGGGTGCACACGCGTGCGGGTTGTCTGACCATGGCAGCGGCTTCCTCCAGTCTGCGCACGGCTTGACGAGCAGGCCGTGGCACGCCGCGTGTGTTACGCAAACCACCGCGGGTCGAGGGCGGCCCTCTCGGCTTCGAGGAGTTCGGCGATGATTGCGTCGGCGTCGTCGATCACGTTGACGATGGGATCGAGGCACATCGCGCGGCGGAGGAGCGCCCCGTCGCAATTGACGATGGCTTCGACGGTGAGTTCGTGCGTTTCGAGGACCTGCTGCTCCATCGCACGGATGCCGGGCGGGAACGCGCCGACCGGGCGCGGCACCGGGCCCTTCATGTCGATGTCGCACAAGAGTTCCAGAAACGCGTCGTCGTCCATGTTCGAGACGGCGCCGCGGTTCGCACTCGAGACGAAGAACGGCTTCGCGAGCTTCCCCCACATGGATTCGATGACGTCGGTGGCGTGGTCCTGGCTGTGGTTCCGCATGAAGTGGTGGGGCGCCAGTGTGCCCGCGAGGTAGCCGTCCACCTCCTCCCACATCGCGTCGTGACGCTTCTGACGCTCGACCGCGTCGAACACCGTGAGCGCCGGGAGCTTCGAGGCCGCGACGTTCTTCCCCTGCCAGTAGGGGACGTATTCCTTGGTGTGGCCGAGGTTGACGGGGCAGAGCCCGAAGAGGTCCCAGAGCTCGAGGGCGTAGGAGTTGTTGAACTTCTGCTTGGAGTGTCCCTCGTCGGTCTCC
>DATKVD010000440.1:0-16162 GCA_035530235.1 Planctomycetota bacterium
CCCCCGGACAGACCGAAAACCACCCAAGCCCCAGCGGGGCGACAGGAGCTTTCCGGTGCCGGCGTAAGGTCCTGCCGCCCCTTCGGGGCTTCAGCTCAATTGGCCCTGCCTGCCGGGGGCTCGCGCCCCCGGCCAAATCCTCCCGGCCCCGTCGGGGCCGACGACAGCGTGACTGCCCGTTCAACGACGTCGCGCTGCGTCCGATGGCATGAACGCCGTCTGAAACCGGCACAAGGCATATTCTTATCTGGCGCTCATCAATGACCCCGATGCATCGGGGTCCTCCTATTCCTCTATACAGAGCAGGACAGTGGCGTTTGACCGGACGGGCACATGCGGGTCGGACGGAGCTGTGCCGTGTGCAGCGCAAGGGCCGATGCTACCGCTGTGACGTGGCGCCGAGCTTCAGGAGCGGGAGATGCTCGTCGGCGAGTGCGGGGTCGTAGTTGAAGAGGACGAAGCCGCCGGTGTTGTGCTTGCGGGCGATGAGCACCTGCTGGAGCGTGCCGTCGGGCGGGATCCCGAGCGTCGCACCGATGCCCGGATAGACGGGGATGCGTCCGCCGGTCCACTCGAGCGACTGCGTCGTCATCTCCTCGAAGTGCGCCGCGTCCCGCGTGTACTGCATCGGGCAGACGAAATCGAGGTAGCCCTTCTCGATCCACAGCTTCCAGTCCTGTCCGATGTCGTCTCGGGCGCTGGGCCAGTGGGGGAAGACGGCGGCGGAGATCTTGATGCCCGGCTTGATCTTGCGTGCGCGCTCGGCGACGGCGGCCACGACGGCGGTGATGTTGTCACGACGGAACTGGAGGTACTGCTGCGTCAAGGGCCCGGTGCGGACGTCGGCGGGCCAGTTCTTCACCTTCACCTTGTACGCCGCCTCGAAGTGCTCCCGACATTTCGGACAGTAGCATCCCTGTCCGCCGGGATAGCGGATGTAATCGAAGTGGATGCCTGCGACGTCGTACTCTCTCGCGATCTCCACCATCGATTCGATGTCGAGTTCCCGGTTCACTTCCTGCGAGGGGCAGAGCCACTGGATCGTTTTCCCGTCGAAGTCCTGCTGGAGTCTTCCCTCGCGTCGGAGTTTCTCCATGAAGGTCTTGGGCATGTCCCAGCCGGTGGCCCAGTTGACCTTCCAGACGTGGACGTCGATGCCGTGTTTCTTTGCGGCGGCGAGGCAGAGGGCGAGCTGGTCGCCCTTTTCGCGGGCCTCGTCGGTCATGGGCAGGAGATCGCTCTTGTAGGCCGCCCCCGCGCCCCACGCCATGTTGGGAATGATGGTGTTGAAGCCGCTGTCGGCGAGGGTTTTCATGGCCTCGTCCCAGGTCATGCCTTGGACGCCCGTAGGCTTGTGACACCAGACCGCGCGGAACTCGCCCTGACGCGGCGGCACGCTGGCGGCGAAGGCGTCGGCGTAGCGCTTTCGCGCCCGCTCAACCATCTGAGCGGCACCTCTCGCGTCGCCGTGCTTCACCAACAGGTCGGCCGCCTTTTCTTCGAAGGCAGCCAACTTCAGCCCGGCGTCAACCAACGTCTTCTGACGGGGATCGGCGGCCACATTCTCCCGTGCCGCGGCGGTGAGGTCCTTCACCCCCTTGAGTCCGGCGGTGTGGCCGAGCCGTGCGAGCCGACGCTCGTACATGTCCTTGAACACGTCGGGCCACAACTCACCGATCATCTCGATGATCAACGGGTCCTTGGTCTCGATGCCGTGCGAGGTGAGGATGTGACCGAAGTAGTACCCGTTCCGGTTGCGGGTGACGGCCACGCGGTCGGTGGGCCTGCCGTCGGCGCCGCCCCAGTGCCCGACAACGCGTGTGCCTTCGAGGGGAGCGATCGTCCGTGTGAGCCAGGAATCCTGCACCACGGTGATCTTCGGACGTTCCTTCCGGTCCCGGAAGATGATGGTGTTGAGCAGGACGTCTCTGCCGGGCTCGACGCTGCCGGGGGTCTTGACGCCGAGGAATCTCCCAAGAGGGTCCGGCAGGCTGAAGCAGACGATGAGCTTGCCGCCCCGTGCGACGAATTTCTCCACCTCGGCCCGTGCGTCCGGCGGCAGCACGGGGTTGAGCGGCAGGATGGCGACCTCTTTGCCCGTGAGCCGTCCCTCGGCGACGTCGGCATCGTTCACCAGTTCGTAATCGACTTCGAGGCGTTCGAGTGCTCCGGCGGTATACCTGGCGACGTCCGGGATACCGCGCTCGCGTTGGGTGCCGGCGTCGTTGCGGTAAAGGGCGACGCGCGGGTCGCTGATGCGTGCGCGAAGCGCCTCGAAGCGGATGGTCTTCTCGGTGCCGTCGCCGCGGGTGAGGGACACCCGGATGGTGTCGATCTTCCGCCACGACCCGGGCTGACCTTCCGTGCGGAAGTCCGAGCGCGATACGGTCACGGTGTGGGTGCCGGTGGGCGCGTGGAACGAGCCGCCGTACCAGCCGTCGCCGGAATGAAAGTAGACGATCATCCGCCCGCCGCTACTCGCCGTGACGTCCAGCAGAACCTCCCGACAGTTGGTGATGTCCCATTGTCCGTGGACGTCCCAGACGACGCGCCAGTTCTCGTTGGTGGGGAAGTTCCCGGGAAGCAGCACGACGGGCTTCACGCCGACGCGTCCGAGACCGACCGGTGGAGAACCTTCCGCCGGCACCCACGACTTGCGGGCGGCGTCGATGGCCTTGTAGTCTGCGGCCGTCACGAGTGTTTTCATCTCGTCCGCTCCCGCGACGGCACACGTCGCGGCCAGAAGGAGCACACCGGCAAGTCCGCGCGCCGTCGTCATCGGTCTACCTCCGCTTGAGCTGCGCCTTCTTGAAGTCCGCCTGCGGGTCCCAGCCCGGCGGCCGGAACGACGGGTCGTTCGTGATCCACACCATCCCGATCTTGTGATGGAACTCCTTCATCTCGGGGCTCATGCGGAACGTGAGCGCGTGCTTGCCGGCGGAGAGCCTGAACAGCTCACGCGGCTTCGGCCAGACGTACATCGACACCTTGTCGACGAACCAGAGGTCTTCCTTCCACAGGCGGTAACCGGGACCGCTCATCCCGCGGTAGGGCGTGCGCATCTGCCAGAACGCCTTTCCGTCGAGGAAGTCGTCGAGGAGCACGGGCACGCGCAGACGCGTGAAGTACTGGTCGGCCGGGGCGTACTGACACCAGATCATGTACTCGCCCGCGGCCGGGAGGTTGAATTCCCAGGTGATGTCGGCGGGCGGGTCCTTCTCGTGGCCTTCGCCCTCATACGGCCGGAAGGCGTATCGCACGCCCGCCTTGGTCTCGACCTTGAGCCGCTTGTCCAGCTTCGCCGCGTCGATGGGGAGCGTGAGGAGCACCGGAAGCGCGACCGGCTCGGTCCTCACGGTGAGGCCGGCGGGCTCCGAGGCGAGTCCCCGCCGATTCACCGCGACCACCTTGTAGGTGATGCTCTTTGCGGGGGCGAGTCCCCAGTCGAGGAACTCCGTCCGCCGGGTCGAGGCGACGAGGTGCCCCTGGTCGGTCGGGAAGTCCGGTGTCTCGCCCGCGTAGACGTTGTAGTAGTCGAGGTTTTTTTCCGCCTTGGGGTTCCACCACGCCAGGTGCACCGAGGAGGTCGTCACGTCCTTCGTCTCGACGTACTGGAGCTTCTTCGGAGGGGTACTGAAGCGGTCGTCGAGGGTCTTCGGGACGTATCGCGGGTCCTGTGCGAGGATGAACTTGTCGAGCGAGAGCCCGTCGTCGGCGGAGGTGAGGACGATCATGTACCGCTTTCCGGCTTCGAGCTGGACGGGGGCCTCGAGACGGGCCCAGATCCACGCGGCGCCCTCGACGGCAAGGTCGCCGACCTTCTTCTGGTCCACGGTGGCGGTCCATTTGCCGGGATTCCCTTCGGCCCGCACGCGCAGCCACATCACGTAGCTGCCGGAAAACTCCGGCGTCATGTCGATGCGGACGGCCCCGATGTTCTCCGACTCGAGCTGCTTGCGGATGCGGACGTAACGGAAGCCGCTGGTCCACCCGTCGAACGCCTGGCGTGCGGGAGGGCTCACGTAGATGCCGTGCTCGGCTTCGAAGTGCAGCATGTGTGCGGGGAAAGCGACCAAACCCTCGAACACCGGCATCGCGACGAACGCATTCGTCGGAACGCCCTCGATGCCCGAGTACTCCTGTGCGCAGACGATGTACTTGTAGAGCTTATCGAGCTTCACCTCCTCGTCGCGCCAGCTCTCGCCGGTGAGGGGTTCACGGTTCATCGGCAGGAAGGGCCCCGTCCCGACGCTGCGGTAGACGTTGTAGCCCATGGTCTCCGAGGCCGAGCGGTTGCCGATTCTCGGACGCTGCCATTTGAGCACGACGGCGCCGCCCTGGCGCGTGCCGGAGAACCCGTACGGGGCCTCGGGCCGGCGGGTGTAGGCGACGCACACGGCGTCGTAGCCCCAGATGTTCGAGACCCACGTGAGCTTGGTGTAGTCGGGGGACGACCGGATGACGGTGTTGTTGCCCCAGTTGTCGCGTGAGGTGTTCTGGTGGGCGACCTGAAGCACCGTGCCGGGGTCGCTGGTGGCGGCCATGATGAGCTGGTTGGCCATGTCGCCCGCGGTGCCGTTGGCGATGTACCACTGCCGGTCGCTCGCGACGTGGCCGTAGTCGGTGTGCCATCCCGAGCGGTAGTTCAGAAAGATCTTCACCTCGTCGCCCGGGCTCGGATCGCTCATCCCGACGGGGGCCGAGATGATGAGTCCGGCGTGGTGGCCCAGACGGAGCCCCCCGCCGCCCCCGGCGTGCGAGCCGCCGAAGTTCGATCGACGCTGCACCTGCCCCGTCTGGAGGTCCATCTCCCACGCCTCGTACCAGTAGCACCGGTTCCAGAAGAGCCGCTTGCCGTCCGGGGAGAGTTCCATGCCCTTCAGACGCATCGGGAGCTTGATGTGCCGCAGACGCTTCGAGGGGTCGGTCTCGGCCGGGTCGAAGATGTAGACGTGGGGCGACTCGCGGAATCCCACGGCGATCTGGTCGGTGTTCTCGGCGAAGCCGAGGTCGGCGAGCGACGTGCGGAACGCCTCGCCCTCGAAGGAGATCTCGCCGGCGATCTCGTCCATCCCGGTTCGGATGTTGATCTTGTGGAAGCGGATGCCCTCCGGCCGGCGGGTCTTCTCGATGCACCAGAGGACGTCGGGCTCGGTGGGGCTGAACCGGCTGGTGCCCGCATACGGACTGAGCTGGAATTCGTCCTTCTGGAAGTCATAGAGCTGCGGCCCGCCCGTCCGCCAGGGAAAGAGCATCACCGAGCCCGACCGGTTGAAGATGCTCCGTGCGGAATCGGAGACGATGCTCGAACCCGACTGGAGTCCCGTCATCCGCCAGATGACCGCACCGGTGGCGGTGTCGCGGAAGCACAGCGTCTCGGCCGGAACGGCGTCCATCCGGGGACGGTCGGCGCGCTTCATCACGGCGTCGAGTCCCTGCGTCGCATTATGCTCCAGCTTGTTGAGCTTGAGCACCATCCCCGGGGGGATGAGTCCTTTCTTCTCCTCGGCGGTCAGCTCCGAGACGAACCGGAAGCCGTCGATCTTGAGCTGCATGCCGGTGTTGAGGAACTGGATGCGAAACTCGACCGGCTTTTTGCCGCGCAGGTCTTCGTACAGGCTCAGGTCCACCGCGCGCACGCCCGTCGTGTAGGCGACCGGGAGGTCGACGTGGTTGATGATGATCGACGCCGGGGTCGACTTCTCGTCGATCTTCACGACGAGGTAGCGGTACTTGTCGAGGTCGAGTTCCGGATAGGTCCTGACGACGTTGGAGAAGGCGTCGTAGCCGGTCATCCCGTCGAGCCAGTTCGGGCGGTCCTTGTAGGTTCTGAGCGGCGCCGGGTGGGTGACGAAGACGCCGACGCCGTTTTCGGATTTCATCTCCTTCAGGGGCGCCTCTTCGCCGGGGAAGTCGAGCTTCTTCCACCCCTCGACGGTGTCGAAGTTTTCCTCGAGCCCGACGCGGCCGGGGGCGTCCTGGGCGAAGACGGACGCGAAAACCGCAAGCAGCGCGGCGGCGAGCGAAGCGATGACAGTTCCGGACCTCATGAGAGACTCCTTCGGGCATGTGGGCTGGGGTTGTCGGCTACTTTTCAGTATAGCAGGGAGGGATCGGAGTTACAGCCCTTTTCGGCAGGGAGTCCGTGTGAGGAGGCAGCTTGTTCTTTGCTGAGGTGGGATCGCCTTGGGCACTGCACGCCGCCGCAATCACCGGCTGGGCGCGGTTTGAGGTTCGGCAGGGCGTGGCGGGGAGCCCGACTGCGAGGAACCAGCCGAATGCCAAGAGGAAACCCCCGCCGCGATTGCCAAGACAAGCCAGAGAACAAAGGTTGCTGCGTGCACCGCATATAGCCATCTATGGACCCCGGAGTGCCTGATCTCCTTGCCGGCATAATACACGTTTGGGGGAGGCTCCTTGCTTCTCTCTCCGGCCGGATGTCCCTTAAAAAGGTCCACGTCTGCGTTGAGTAATGAGACCACCTCATCGTTGATTTGCCTGCAGTGATACTCCCAGTACCGAGCCCAGTAGAGAGATCCGCGATAGTAACACCACCAGAGGAAGGAGAGTAGCCCCCCGAAGAGCGCGAGGCCGAGCGCGGGTCCCGGGTAATCGTTGGTGATTGTTGCGGCGTAGCATGCGAGCAGTACGGCGTGCGACCCGGTGAAGACCACGTTTCGCAACATCTGGATGTTGAACTCGTGGTTTCTGAATTTGGTCGCGATATCCAGGTACTTCAGGAGATCTTCGGCTTTCGGTCCTCGCGTCCCTTCGCCGATCATCTTAGCTGTCTCCTACCAGACACTCCTCTGTCTTGTATCCAATCATAACGAAACATGGGGGTGGCGTCAATGTGGAAATTGCCGTACTGAGATGGCTCAAACCGGAAAGCGCGTGGCGCCCTTGCGGGGCTGGGCTTCGAGGGCTGTTTCGCCTGCTTCTTCTCGACTTGATTCGCCTTGTTGTTCTCTGCGTCCTCTGCGGTTAATTCTTCTTTTCCAGCGCCTCGGGCAGCGTCTCGATGAACGCCTTGATCTCGTCGCGGACCCGGCGATAGTGGCCGAGGGCCTCCTCCGGGGTCTTCGCGGTTCTCGCGAGTGAGGGGGGGTCGTCGAAGCCGCGGTGGATGACCCTGGTCTTGCCGGGAAAGATGGGGCAGGTCTGGTGGGCGTAATCACACAGCGTCACGACGGTGTCGAAATCGATATCCGCCAGTTCGTGAAGCTGCTTGGAATTGTGTCCGGAGAGGTCGTAGCCGATCTCCTGCATCACCTCGATCGTTTCGGGGAGGATGCCGGCGGCCACGATGCCTGCCGAGTAGGGCTCGACGTCGCAGCAGGTCAGTTCACGGGCGAACGCCTCCGCCATCTGGCTCCGACAGGCGTTGCCGGTGCAGAGGAAGAGGACCTTCCTTTTTCGCGCGTCCGTCATGGGCGCCTCTCAGTTTGCTCTCGGGAACCAGGCGGATGTCCGCAGGCAGATCCTGACCAGCATGAGCATCACGGGCACTTCGATCAGGACACCGACCACGGTAGCAAGGGCCGCGCCCGAGGACAAGCCGAAAAGCATGACGGCGGTGGCGATGGCGACCTCGAAGTGGTTGGAGGCGCCGATCATTGCCGAGGGGGCGGCGTCATCGTAGGTGAGTTTCAGGAGCTTCGCCAGGCCGTAGCCCAGCCAGAAGATCAGGTTGGTCTGGATGAAGAGGGGAATCGCGATCCACACGATCGTCAGCGGGTTGGCCAGGATGACCTCGCCCTTGAAGGAGAAGAGCAGCACGAGCGTGATCAAGAGCGCGATGATGGTGACGGGCGTGAGGACGTGCAGGAATTTCTCCCGGAACCACTTCTCCCCCTTCGTGGCGATGATCCACCGGCGTGAGAAGTATCCCGCGACCAGGGGAAGCGCGACGTAGATGGCAATCGAGAGCACCAGTGCCTGCCACGGGACGGGCAGCCGGCCCACCCCCAGAAGAAATCCTCCCAGCGGGCCGTACAAAACCAGCATCGTCAGCGAGTTGATCGCCACCATGACCAGCGTGTGGCCGTCGTTGCCTTTCGCGAGATATCCCCACACCAGCACCATCGCCGTGCAGGGGGCGATGCCCAGGAGGATGCACCCGGCGAGGTAGCTGCGCCAGAGCGGCACCGCCAGCGTCTTCACGCCGTCGACGAGAACCACCGTGCCCGCCCCGTGCGTGTCACCGGTGGCGAGGTCGAGCCCAAGCGGGATCTTCACGTGATCGACGGCGTCGACGCCGATGAGACCGCGGAAGACCACGCCCAGGAACAGCAGTGCTATGAAATACATCGTGAACGGCTTGACGGCCCAGTTGACGAAGAGCGTGAGTCCGACGGGCTTGACGCTCTTCCCGGCCTTGAGCACCTCCGCGAAGTCGATCTTCACCATGATCGGGTACATCATGAAGAAGAGGCAGATCGCGATGGGGATGGAGACGACGTGCGCCTCGCCGACGTGGATGGACATCTCGTCGAGTGAAGCGGCGACAGCGGGCGCGACCTTCCCCAGAAGGATCCCTCCGACGATACACCCGATCACCCAGACGGTGAGGTATCTCTCGAAGACGCTCAGACCGTGTCGTGCTGCGCCGGGGGGCATGATTTCCTCCCTCCTTTACGCAGGGGCTTGAAGCCGGTGACGTTGACGCTGAGGACGGACCTGGAGATGTTGGCGGCTTGCCGTTGCGTGAGGTTCTTTCCCTCGCAGCAGCCGGTGATGAAATCGGTCGGGAGGTGCGTCTCGCCGAGGACGCGGACCCTGCGGAAGCCGGCCGAGCGGATGACGTCGAGGTAATGGTCCCTCATCGACGCGCCCGCGATGCAGCCGACGAGCGCTGAACTTGCCTTGAGGATTTTCTCCGGCAGTTTCTTCACGAGGACGAGGTCCGAGACGAACATCCGTCCCCCCGGCTTGAGCACACGGAACGCCTCGGTGAACGCGCGGCGCTTGTCGGGCACGAGGTTGACGACACAGTTCGAGATGATGACGTCCACGGAGTCGTCGTCCAGCGGGAGGCTCTCAACCTCGCCGAGACGAAACTCGACGTTGCGGTAGCCGCCCTTCTTCGCGTTGCGCTTCGCCTTTGCGATCATCTCGGGCGTCATGTCCACGCCGATGGCCCTGCCCGTCGGACCGACGCGGGCGGCCGAAAGGAAGCAGTCGAACCCGGCGCCCGAGCCGAGGTCGAGCACCGTCTCGCCCCTCCTGAGCGAAGCGAGCGCCGTGGGGTTGCCGCACCCCAGGCCCAGGTTGGCCCCGTCCGGCACGGCCTCCAATTCCTTCTCCCGGTAACCGATCTTTCTGCCGAGTTCTCTCACGGTGTCCGGGGCGCCGCCACAGCAGGACGACTTCGCCCGGCGCGAACGAGCCGCTCCCTTCGCGATCCGTGCGTAACCCCGGCGAACGATCCTCTTGATTTCCCGTGCCCTTTTCACGTTGATGCCTCCTGAAATGATCTTGCCGGAGCCGGCCGCCGTCGTTCACGTTGCCTGCGGTTCCCGCCCCCCCCGTTCGTGTCGTCTCGCTTCGACGGACTTCCGGATGCGCTCGACGAGTGCCTCCGCCTTGCGCAGGTGACGTCGCTCCTCCTCGTCGCGGGGTTCCTTGTAAGGCTCACGGATTCGCCATGTGATTTTGCCGTCGAGCGGCGGCTCCGGATACGCCCCGGGATCCTGAAGCAAGTCGCTCCGAAAAGCGGTGGGGTCTTCCTGGTAGCAACTCCACACGGCTTGTCTCAGTACGTCCGGCGAGCCCTCGTTTGTGAGGTTGACGAGTGCCACTTGTTTGCGGAACCGCTCGACGTATTCGGCCGGGATGTTGTAGAGGTAAGGCGTCGGGGCGCTCGTCCCGACGATGCGCTTCCTGTCGTCGAGGCCGTTCTTCATGAGTGCCGCGATCGACTCCCCGACGAGGTGCCCGGGCGACTCGGGCCCGCAGACGATAAGGTACCGGATATTCGGGTTCGAGACGACGTTGCAGATGACCTTCTCGAGGCCGATGTTCTCGGTCTGGAGGGTCCCGGAGAGCGCGGCGCCGCTTTCAAGGCCGACACGGACAAGGTGTTCGATGTCCTCCGGCGTCTCCTCGCGCGCCCAGCGCAGTATCACCACCACCGCCACCGGCGAATAGTCGTTGCCCCGCAGGTAACATCCCTCTTCCGGCGGGTATCCCGGTGCCGGTTCCGCCTTCACCATGTCGGCCATCTCACCCCTTCCTGCCCCTCCTGCTGTTCCCGTTAGCCGGCGATGTAGATCAGGTAGAGACCGGCCAGAATCACAAGTACCGCGCAGACCCGCTTGACGATGACGGTTCCCTTTGACTTCTCGTTCCAATTGAGATAGCGCTGCACCAGCTCTGTGGACGTGCCCGCCAGGACGATCACCGAGCAGTGTCCCACGCCGTAGACCAGGAGCAGCACGACGCCGTAGGCCAGGCTGGTCGAGGCGAGCTTGAAGGTCATGCCGAGCATCGGGGCCATGTAGGCGAAGGTGCAGGGACCGATGGCGATGCCGAAGACGAGTCCCAGGATGAACGCGGCGAGCATCCCCTTGCGCTTCATGCCCACCTGTCCGGGAGCGGACCACGGCATGGGGATGACGTCCAGAAGATGAAGCCCGACAAGGAAGAAGATGACCGCGACGATGTAGTTGCCCCACCTTCCGAGGTCCCCCATCATCCGTCCCGCCGCGGCCGTAATCGCTCCGACGGCCCCGATCGTGATCAGGATGCCGAGCGAGAAGAGCGTCGAGATGAGGAAGGCACGCCTCGTGGACATCCGGCCCTGCTGGTCGATGAATCCGACGATGAGCGGGATGCTGGCCAGGTGACAGGGACTCAGGAGGACGCTCAGCACGCCCCAGACGAAAGCGGCCCCCAGCGCCAGTGCCGGGGTGCCTTCAACCGCACGGGTCAACAGGGTGAACAGTTCTTCCATGCCTACTTCACCCCCAGCTCAGCCAGTCTCTTCTCGATCTGGTCTTTCGGGAAGAAACCGGTGTGGCGGAACATCTCTCTGCCGTCCTTATCGAAGAACACCTGCTCCGGTATCGCCCTGATGCCGTAGCGGGCGGCAAGAATCTGCTCCTCGCCGACATGGACGAAAAGGACGTTGGCTTTGCCGTCGTACTTCTTCTTCAACTCCTCGAGGATGGGGGTCATCATGTCACAGGGTCCGCAGCCGCCCCGACCGAAATCCACCAGCGAGGGTCTGCCGCTCTGCCGTACCTTGTCCACCGGATTATCCATGGCAAGCACGGCCTTGGCCTTGACCCAGGAAGCCGAGACCTCCACCGTCATGCGCTGCCCGAGGGTCTTGACATGCCGGTTGACCGCATCTTCCTGTTTCTGCTGGAGGAGATACCGCGCCAGTTGCGGCTTGACCTCGTCCAGTTTGGCGCCCTGGAACATCTCGCTGTTGTTCCGGTAGAAATCAGCGACTTCCTGGTCGGTCACGGTGATCTTTTCGACCACGGTTCCGAAGTGCTTTTTCATGATCTCCTGTTCGCTGCGCTGGGCAACGTCCGTGCCGGTCTTGGCGATCCTTGATTTCGCATCGAGAAGCAGGAGGTCTTTCGCGGCGATCCGCTCCAGCACGAAGATTGCCTGCTGGCGGAGTTGCTCCTGAACAAGCTCCGGAGCCCTTGCGATCTCTGCTTTCACGGCCTCCGCACGGATCGTGAGGTCGCCCGACCTCAGGAGCATTCCCTCGGGCAGGTCCACCAGCCGTGCGTATGTCAGAACTTCCGAGGCCAGACCGGGATAAGCATCATCCATCAGCGTCGGTCTATCCTGCGCTGCCGATGGCGGGCCGACGGCCGTCTCGTCCCCTGCGGCGAAACAGGGGAACGACATCCCGGCAACGATGAGGATCACTACTGCGATTGGCCGACTCTTCACTTGGTTATCACCTTTTCTCAAGAGTGGACACCCTCGGCACCCTGGCTCACTTCGGCGCACATTCGCCGATCTTGCAGGCCTTCTGGATCTGCTGGGGTGTCAGTTTCATCTTGTCCGCCAGCGACTGTTGAATCGTGATGATCTTTCCGGTTTCGAACGGGTGCTCCTCCAGCCACTTCTTCAAGTTGTCCGCCGTAAGGAAGAACCCCTGGTGGAAGCACCCGGCTGAGCCCCAATTCCCGTCCGGCTTCTTCCTCATGCCAAACCAGGCAACGGCCGTCCCGGGCTCGATGGATGCCACCGAGCCGTCAAGCGTCTTGACCACGATCATCTCGCCGGTCAGGCCGTCGGGCTGATGGACCTCGATGTCCTTGCCGGTCCGCGCGGCCACGCCCATCGCGCAATGGGCACAGCAGCCGTAGGAGTGCACGCCGCCGGCAACAACCTTGGCCACGTCCACCGGGTAGACGGCCCGGTCGCAGAAGCCGCAGCGGTGCGAGAGCTCGTTCTCCCCGAGCGCCTGCCACGTGACGGTGTTCCCGCCGGAGGACCGTGTTTCCTTGGCGGCGGCATCGCGGTCGGCGAAGGCTTTCACCCACGGACGTCCCGACTTTTCGTCCGCGCCGCAGAGGTACACCGCCTCCATCGCGGGGACGGGCTCACCCGTCGCCCAGTCGGTGACGGATACCTTCTTCTCGAATCCGGTCCTGTCCTCGGTCAGGCACGAGTACATGATGAAGTAGCAGTGCGGGCCGCACAGACGCACGTCGCCCTTGCCGGTCCGGACCACAACGGCGGTCCTCGGATTCACGTCGCCGTCGCACAGGTAGCAGATTTCATCCTTCGTCCGCGTGTCCTTCCTGACCGGCTCCCATCGCTCGATCTTGGGAAGCTCAGCCCCGCCGAAGTCGTGGCCCAGCTCCTTCCACTTTCCCAGGATGTCCTCTTTCGAGATGAACCCCTCGTGCCGCCAGAGTTCCTTGCCCTCGGCGTCGAAGAAGATCTGCGTCGGGATGAGTTTGATCCCGTACGGCTTTGCGGCCTGGGGGTTCACGACGACGTCGATGAACTCCACCTGGAGTCTTCCCGCGTAGTCCTTCTTCAGGTCCTCGAGGATGGGCGCCATCATCTTGCAGGGGATGCAGGTGGTGGAGCCGAGATCCACCAGGCGGGGAAGCCCCGCCGCCGGTTGAGGTGCCGTCGGGTGGTCTTCAGCGGTCTTCTGAGCTTTCCGGCTCTTGAGCGCCGCCACGACGACAACAGCGACGACCAGTGCAAGAATGACAGCGACTTTTCCGACCTTGCCCATTTGGGGACCTCCGTTGAGCCACATGACGGCATACATCCCAATCGGCCGACGTTCGAGCCCCTCGCCTCAAGCCAGAAGTCCCTTCAGCTCTTCCGCTTCGGGGACCTTGCCCACGAGTTTGACCACGCCGTCCACCACGAGCGCCGGGGTCATCATCACGCCGGCCTTCATCATTTCCCTGACGTCGGTGACGTGCTCGAGTTCGTATTCGATGCCGAGCGCCTGTGCCGCGGCCTCGGCGTTCTCGGCCAGCTTACGACACTTCGGGCATCCCACACCGAGAATCTGGATCTTCTTCATCGCGTTGCCTCCACACTCATGCCTCGGCGAGGACTTCCTTCGCCTTCGCGACGACCCGGGCGACCTGGTCGTCGGTGGCCTTGATGCCCTTCACTTTCTCGATGCCGAGGTCGGTCACCTTGATTTGCGCATAGTTGGTGACGCCGGTCTTGTCGAAGATCTTCTTCGCGCAGTCCATCGGGCAGCCGTCGATGACGACGTTGAGGTCGGCGTCCCTGGCGGTCTGGATCATGCCCTCGATTCCGGCGCCGAGACCGGCCAGGCAGAACATGCCGCCCCGTCCGTCGTACATCAACTGCCGCGCGGCGCGGTCCGCCACCTCCGCAACGTTTGCGCCCCCCGAACACGCGTAGAACAGCACCTTCTTCTTCGGCTTGTCGCCGCCGCAGCAGCATTCACTCATGACTTCTCCTTTCGGAAGTTCCCCGCTCTCCAGCATAGGAGGACAGGCATTCCTGCCTGTCCCTTTGTCGGCCAGTTGCCAGACAAGAATGTCTGGCCTCCTGTACTCATGACCGTGCATCAGTCCCTCTCGTGTGGGCAGAGGGAAAGGGACTCGGTCAGAACAGCGTACCGAAAATGAGCCCGCTGATCGTCGCCATCACGACGACGAGCGAGACGTAGACGAGCGTCTTCTGGGTTCCCATGACGCTGCGGATGACGAGCATGTTGGGCAGTGAGAGTGCCGGACCCGCCAGGAGGAGCGCCAGCGCGGGTCCTTTGCCCATCCCCGCGCCAAGCAGTCCCTGGAGGATCGGCACCTCCGTCAGCGTGGCGAAATACATGAACGCCCCGGCGACGGCGGCGAACAGGTTCGCCCAGGGGGAGTTGCCCCCGACGGCGGCTGCGACCCAGCGCGACGGGATGAGTCCCTCGTGTCCCGGGCGGCCCAGAAGCGCCCCCGCAACCAGCACCCCGACAAACAGCAGCGGCAGGATCTGCTTCGCAAACCCCCACGTGGACTCACACCATTCGCCGAGTTCGGTGCGTCGGAACCAGAGCGGCAGAATCACCGTCAGGAGCACGAGGAAACCGCCCGTGATGACCCACCGCATCGCGTGGATGGACTGCCACACGACGCCCGAGTGCTCGTCGGGTTTTCCCCAGTTGGCGAACACCAGCACGCCGACCATCGCCGCGAAATAGAGGGCGTCTTTCCAGAGCGGACGGGTCGGCTTGGCCTCGGGCATCTGTGCCTGGGCGTTCGCCTTCGCGACCTCCTCTTTGCGATAGACGAGGTGCATGAGGAGTCCGATGACGATGCTGAAGAGGACGGCGCCGACGGCGCGTGCGATCCCCAGTTCCAGTCCCAGCACGCGTGCGGTCAGGATGATGGCGAGGACGTTGATGGCGGGTCCCGAGTAGAGGAACGCCGTCGCCGGCCCCAGTCCCGCACCCATCCGGTAGATCCCCGCAAACATGGGCAGCACCGTGCACGAGCACACCGCGAGGATCGACCCCGACACCGACGCCACCCCGTAGGCGAGCACCTTGTTGGCCTTCGCCCCCAGGTATTTCATCACCGAGGCCTGACTGACGAACACGCTGATGGCGCCCGCGATGAAGAACGCCGGCACCAGGCACAACAGCACGTGCTCCCGCGCATACCACCTCACCAGGTGAAGCGCCTCCAGCACCGCCCCCGTGAACCGCGCCCTGTCCACCGGCAGATAGAAGCACGCCAGGAACACGACGGCGATCACCGCGAACGCTTTCCACTCTCTCTTCCAGTCCATGCGTCTCACCCGTAAACATTGAGTCCGGGTCCCTTGTGGCCCGGTCATCCTCTCCCCGCCGCCGCGCGTAGGGACAGCCGTCGCGCCCCACCCCGACAAGCCGAGGGCAGGTAAGGGGGGCGCACGACTTGGCGACCGCCGGCTACAGATTCCGGAGCAGGGCCTCGGTGTGGTCGCGCTGCTGGCGCAGCACCCGTGCGACGCACTTGAGCGACTCGAGAATGCAGGGCGTCTTCAGGGAGTAGAAGACCTGGAGACCCGCCTTCCGTGAGGCGAGGATGCCCGCCGAGAGCATCAACGCGAGGTGACGCGAGACGTTGGGCCGCTTGGCCCCCACCGCCTCGGCGATGTCGCACACGCACCGTTCACCCTCGCGCAGGACGTCGAGGATGGCGAGCCGAAGCGGATGCGCGACCGCCTGAAGCACCCCCGCCTTCAACTCGTAAAGCTGCCGTGTCTCCTCGTCCATCTTGCACCTTCCTTTCGTTACCGCGTTACATTTTAATCACATTATACCCCGCGCCCGGGAGATGTCAACCGGGTTTTTCGCGCGTGTGGGGACCATCTCCCCTCCTCATGCAGTCCGCCCGTCCTCATGGGGACGGCAGCATACCTTGCCCCTCAAGGTATCTCTCACCGGACAGTCTCCATCGGCGGTTGGGGACCATCCCCCGTCCTCATGCGGTCCGCCCGTCCTCTTGGGGACGGCAGCATACCTTGCCCCTCAAGGTATCTCTCACCGGACAGTCCCCATCTTACGACCTCGCTGTGCTCGGCCCGTAAATGGGGACCATCTCCCCTCCTCATGCGGTCCGCCTGTCCTCCTGGGGACGGCAGCGTACCTTGCCCCTCAAGGTATCCCTCACCGGACAGTCCCCATCGGCGGTTGGGGACCATATCC
>DATKVD010000441.1:0-17589 GCA_035530235.1 Planctomycetota bacterium
CGCCGCCAGGCGATCCACGTTCGGCGTCCGAATCTCCGACCCGTAGCAGCCGATGTCGGAATACCCCATGTCGTCAACGAGGATGAGGACAATGTTCGGGCGGCTTCCCCGCCCGGGCATGTCTGCGGACGCGTTCGCTGGGTCACTCATGGCATCTCCAGAAAGCAACCGGTTTTCAGGACGTACATGAATACAGCGGCGCTTCTATTGTTAAGCGCCGCCGCAAGTCCTGTCAACGACTAAGCTCAAACCTCGAGGAACTCGGGATAAATCTCATACCCGAGGAAGCGCCGCCCGAGGGCCCTTGCGACGCGCGCCGTGGTCCCGCTGCCCATGAAGGGATCGAGCACGATGTCTCCCTTGCGGGTCGCGAGCCTGATGAAGAACTCGGCAAGCTCGTCGGGCATCCGTGCCGGGTGTGGGTTCGGACCACAGGCGACGTTGCAGCAGATGACGTTGCCCGGGTCGGCCCATCCGCGTCTCTGGGTGGCGGCGTCGCTCATCCGTCGGCCGCTCGTGCGCCACTCCACTCTCTTTCGTCTTGCGCGCGGGCCCCGCCTCTGCGCGTAGGGCACCCCCACGCTCGCGAGGTTGAACCTGACGTCGGTGGTCTTCCCGAACCAGAAGACGTACTCGAACGCATCCTTCGGCCGAGCGCCGTAGCGTCCGGGCATCGCATTGGGCTTCCGCCAGATGTAGGTTTCGATGAGCGGCAGGCCCACGATCTCGACGAGCGCCACCACCAGCTTGAAGACGTAGGGGTGTCGCGACTTCCTGACGCAGCGGTCGTTGATGTTCAGCACGAAGGACCCGCGCCGCTTCAGGACGCGCTTGATCTCGTACGCCACGGGCAGGAACCACCCGACGTAGTCGTCCGGCCGAATGCGGGCGTAGTCGCGCAGGTCCGCATAGGGGGGTGAGGTGAACACAAGATCGACAAACGCGTCGGGCAGCTTGCGCATGCCTTGCAGGCAGTCTTCGGTACGAACCGTGTTGAGACGAGGAAGTCTCATGGCGGGGTTCTCTCATAGCGGCGACATGGGGTAGCGGAAACAGTCGGTGTGATGGGGTGCTGCGGCGATGCGGACAGCGGTAGGATTTTGGAGTGCAGGCGGCGGTCCGGACGTCACGGCACGCGGATCACCGTAATCCCGGCGCGTTTCAGTGTTTCTCCGGTGACGCCGTCGCGGTCACAAGCGGGACTGCCGCCTTTGAGGTATGCCCGTTCCGCGCCGACGGTACGGGCGATTTCCAGCGTGTATTCCGATCCCTTGAGGTAGAACTCGGTAACATCGCAACCTGTCTCCGGCGCAACGATGCGCAGACGGCCGTCGAGGACGTCTGCACCGGTGCCGCCCTTCAGCGTTTCGCCGGTTCGCGGCGTAGGCATGCCTCCAAGCTGCTCGGGACACACCGGCACGAGCACGTACTTCTTCCGGAGCCGTGCGATAAGCGCATCGCGTCGCTTCGAACGACGTCCGTGCCACCGACACGGAATGCCCAGGAGACAGGCACTGATCAGGACCGGCTTCATCGCGGACGACTCCCCCAACCCGGGAAAGAGGACACCGGTCTTCTCTCTGCTCTTCTTGTCTGTCATTGTCACTCCTGTCCAGCGACTGAACCGGTCGGCAGGAACCTTCCGACGTGTGATTAGAGGACACAGTTGCACCGGCCGATCTGGTGCGTCAGCCCCACAGCTTGCCAGATGTCGCGCTCCTCAAGACAGAGCGCCAACGGCAGGTTCGGCATAACGCTCTGTTCCGATGTCCACTTGATGAGTCTCCCTTTACTGCCCGTCAGCGTTTCCCAGCGTCTTATGATGAGGTTACAGTACTCCGGGACGCGTTCCAAGAGGAATGCGCTCCTGCCGGTCTCCTCGGCAGCCATGCTCGACGTGTAACACGGATACGTCCTCCTTTCATACGCGGAGAGAGAGACATGGCGGAAGTTCGCTTCGGAGCAGACGGCACGGCTAGCAGTCGGTGTGCGGGGCCGCCTTCGGGACATCCCTGCCTGAGCCGGGCACTGGTGATCGCGTCAGTCTGCAGGCGGATCCTCGTTCGCGAGCTTCTGCTCGAGGAGGTCGTAGAGTTCGGCGAGGTGATCGTCCCAGAGCAGCCAGCCGTCGTGCGGCGCGGGATCACCCTTCGTCAGGTGGACGATCTCGTCGCTCTGGTGCAGATACGTCACGTCGCGTGCGCAGCCTGTCACGAGCACGAGCAAGCAGACGACTGACAGCATCCTCATCACGCCGGGCGACCGCCCGGCGGAACGCCTGCTGCTTCTCCTCCCTTTCATGGTCGATCCTCTGATTCAGTTCGCGCTTCAGGCGCTCCGGGTCGTAGCGGTGGCGCAGCACCAGAAGCACCACCTCGATGAGCAGGCGAATGATGGGTCCGATGCCGCCCATTCACTCCCTTCCCGCGCTGACGCCGGCGGACGTGCCGAAGATGCCGGCGATGAGCGCCCCGAGCACGTCGACGATCTGCGTCTCGTCGAACCCGAGGAGATGATTCACCACGACGGCCGCCACGCCTGCAACCGCCACCCAGAACCGCTTCTTCCTCAACAACTCTTTCATCGCACAACCCTCCAGCAAGAGGACCCAACGTGAGAGAATGGGGGTCTCCGCATCACAGGCAGGAACCCCCTCAACTGAGAACGACAAATCCAAGCGGCGCCGGCCCCCCGGTCAGCACGGCATCGAGCGTCAATTCCTTCGGGGCGTCGTAACCGTGGTCCCAATCGAAGCGGACCTCCCAGCCGCAGATGACGTCATACCCGTTCCACGTGTCGAGATCCGCCGTCTTCGCCATCAGCCACGTCGGGAAGTAGAGGTCGAAGTCTATCTGCGCCTCCCGCGGGTTGACGTGCCACCTGCTGGTCACCTCGGAGCCGAGGTACCCCTCATCCCCCTGCGTCGCCGAGTCGAAAAGTCCCTTTCCGCTGCCCTCGTAGTCCGCGTATGCCTGGTTCCAGGTCAGCGTCGCCGGGTCGAAGTCGACGAGGATCGGCCGGGCCTCGATATAGATCCAGCAGTCGCCGATCGGCGGGGTAAAGTCGAAGTCGGCGTGCGCATCGTTGTCGCCAATCGCAACATCGAGCAGCCATCGCTCGATCTGCCGGTTCTTTCCGTAGACGTGATCCGAGTGGACCACGGTCCGCTTCTCGTCCCCGTTCGCCGGATCGAGGTGGAGGCCGAACTCGTTCTGGTGGGCGGCCGCCGGCGCCGACTCGTACAGCGTCGCGAAATTGCCCGCCGCCGATGCATACTCCTCATACCGGTTGAAATCCGAGGCGTACAGGATGTGGTCGCCGAGCTTGCCCTTGCGCAAACCCATGGCGTGCTCCTTTCTGTCGGAATGCGGCCGGACGACGAGCGGAGAGTGAAAAGTGGGAACCCGGGCGGCAGGAGACAGCAGCACGGACCTCTCAGCGGACGACCAGTCCCGTCAGGCTCGCGGGCTGGCCGGGCGCTTGGGCGTCGGCCGTGACCTGAACGAACTCGATGCCGTCATCCTCGACGTCCGCCGTCGTGGCCGCCCGGACGGCAAACAGGTAGGTCTGCCCGTCGGTGAGTGCACCGGAGAGATAGGCGTAGTGGCTGACCATGCCTTCGAGCTTGTCGATCGCGCCAACGGGAGTGGTGTAGTCCACCTCTCCGGAGCCGGCGTCGTGATAGACGTGAAAGTGGGTGCACTCGGCCTCTTCGCCGGTCGCGTTGTAGGCGAAAGTGAGTTCCACCTTGCCGTCCGCGGCGGGCGTCGCCTTGAGTCCGGTCGGCCGATTCGGCCGTGCGGGCGCCCCCTGACCCGATTCAAGAAGGGCCACCTCCTCCACAACGTCGACGTTCTTCTCCTCGCCGTGGGCGTTCTCGGCGCGCACGCCGAATCGCCAGGAGGCCGGATACGAAAGCACGCCGGACATCCAGCTCGTCTGGGCGTCACAGGTCACCCCTTTGACGGTGTTATAATCGATGGGGCCGACGCCGTCGTTGTCGTAGATGTTGAACCACCCGACGGGATAGATGCGCTCCGTGGCCACGGCACAGTGGTCGTAGTGGAGTTCCAGACTCTTGCCGGAAAGATTGTAGTTGCGCGGGCAGGCGAAGCTGACCACGGTGCGGGTGTCGTTGTCGATGTCCGTTTTCTCATCGACCAGCTCCCCGTCAAGCCAGAGACGCAGGACGCCGTCGTTCGTCCCGGGGGCCGTCGCGGCGCGCCACTCGACTTCGAGGCACACCACCTCGTTCAGCGCGAAGACACGGGAGTAGTCGGTGTAGTGGTAGGTGCCGGCGTCGTCACGAATCCACGCCCTGACGTGGAACCCCGACCCATAGGGTTCCGCGTAGAGGATCATGTTGTTGTCGGCGTAATACTCCATGATGCGGATCTCACCACTCCAACTGTCGGCCGACGCAACACGGAAGTAGAAGCGGCTGTAGAGCACCGCCCGGGTGCCGATGTTCCGGAGGACGTAGGTGAGCTTTCCGCCCCCGCCTGCACCCGTGGCAATGACGCGGCAGCCGTAATCGCCGTGGGTGCGGGCCGCTTCGGCCACCTCGAGCGTGATGTCCGCCGACGCGCCCGAACTGTCCCACGCACTGAGATCGCCGCTCTCAAAGCCGTCACTGAAGATCGTCGTCACGGTCTACTCCTCGCTTGGGTTGTTCAGCGTTTCGTGCCAGTCGTCCGGAATGGTGCCGGCACTGGCGATGACCTCTTCCACGTTGCCGTCACCGTCGGCGATGGTTCGGATGTTGAACGCATCGTCGCCGTTCGACACCGTCATGGCGTACTCGGACAGCCCGCCCGGCAGATCGCGCAGCTTCTCGCTGTCCGTCAACACGACGGTCGTCCCCACGGCAAATCCCAGAAGCATCCTGCCGCCTGCACACCCGACGGCGTTCAGAAACAGTTTTCCGGACATGGTTACCTCCCCGGGCACTCGGTCTTTGACGGCTTCATGCTTTCCCTGATGAGTGCCTGTAGTGAATGGATGGCCTCGGTCAGCTGCTGACGTGCCTCGATCTCGTGTCGCATGTGATTCGCGACGATTCTCGAGAACTCCCTTGCGATCTCGTTATGCTCCGAGCGGCAGGCGTCGCAGACCTTCCGCTCCGCCTTCAGGTGGCCCAGGAACAGCTTGACCACGAACACCACCGCGCCCGCGATACCCAGATTGAGCCAGAATGCTGAATCCATGGTTCTACTCCCAAGGGACAGGCCCGTTGCCTTCGAGCTTCGGGTCCTGCGCTGTGACTGTGTTACTCCCAGTTCTCCGGCGCCGACCAGATGAGGGTGACTTTGTGTGAGGTGTCGTTGTAGGTGTGGGCAAGGTCCGTCGGCGGGTCGGGAACGGGCGTGAGGGTCACCTCGATTTCGCGCGCGGGCGTGGTGGTCACGTTGCCCGCGGCGTCCACGGTGCGCAGGCCGAACTTCCACGTCCCGGCGCGCAGTTCATCCGAGGTCCAGCTGTAGCTCTCGAGCGCGATGCCGCCCGGCTTCGCGTCCACCTCGTCAATCACGGTCTCGTAGTCCACCGTCCCGGTCCGGCCGTCGTGGTAGATGCGGTAGACGGCGACGTCGTCAGAGCCGCTGGCCGGCCAGGTGAGCTTCACCCGTCGGCCGAGACTCTTCTCAAGCACGTTCGACTGGTCCACGCCCATCAGGTGCGTGGCGACGCCGATCAGCTCGAACCAGTCGAGTTCGTCGTCCGAGACCGGCACCACCGCCTGCGTCTCCGTGGTGGCGCAGCAGAACGCCCCCGCGGTGTAGACCTGGAAGCTGATCCCCGGATGGACGCCCAGCGGCATGCCCAGGGGATACCCCAGTTCGAAGCGTCCGCCTTTCCACGCGATGAGCCGACTGTGCCCGAAGAGGGCGTCGTCGAAGAGTTCGGGCTCTTCGATCCGCACCTCCCCGAGCCAGTCGGAAATCAGTCCACCGGTTCGCATTGTGAGTCTCCTTGTGTCTTTGGGAAATGAAACGGCGGCACGAGTCAGTTTCAGTCAGCTTTCAGCGGAGTTCTGCTTGGGGGCATCGCAGGTGACGCGGTCGTCGGACTGGACGATGGCCGTGATGCGGACGTGGGTGAGGTCCATAAGCGCCTGGGGCGGGCCGTCCTCGATCACGACACGCGTGTTCGTGCCGTCCACGTCGGTCATGTCGAAATAGATGCCGCAGCGGTCGCTCAGGAAGCGGATCGTTGCCGAGCCCACACGGTGCCAGTCGGGGCCAGGCCTACCGCCAGGTGCCAAAGCGTGCCAACAGCCAACCAACGAAGATGAACGCCGCGAAGAGATACATCAAAGCGAACCCAATGCACAGCAGAATTTTCCTTGGCAGAGAATGGCTCTTGCCGGTGATGAGTCGGATGCAAGAGGCCAGCCAGAGACAGAGCGGCATGGCCAGGAGCCACCCGGCCCCAATCTTCAGCCACGCGGGAGTTCCGCTGGGGTCGGGATAGCCCAGCACGTAGAAGACGCAGAATGCCGACGCCGCCGTCAGAATTCCGTACACAACGAACTCCAACCACGGACCCGAATCAGCCTCTCTTGGCTCCATAGGACCACTCACTGAAAGGACACAAGCACCTCAATCGCCCGAATTACGCGCTTCTCACGTCTTCTCAGCTCAAACGCCGTACTCTCCACCCTCCGCTTGAGGGCCTCAATATACTCCCGGTTAGCTTCCTTCTGCGCCTTGTCAAATCCCTTGCGGGCACGGTACTCAATAAGAGCCGCTACACCCACAGCCACGACCGTGAAGAAGGCAACCCAGATTCCCCAACGGCCTGCCCGGGAGGCGTGAGTCGCCCCCTTTCTCAAAGCCTCAAGCGTCAGAGCCAGCCCACCGCCGACGAGTCCTGTCCCGCGCTGCACGGCATCGAGGCCACGTCCATGGCGAATAGCGTCATGAAGACCATGGAGGTCAAAGCTCATTCCCGCCAGTGTGAAGTAGACCCCCACTCGAGCGATCCCCTCCAGCCTGGGGGCATGAATCCCAAAGAGCTTCGCGACTTTCGGAACCGACAAGGCAGCACATCCCAAAGCAAGGACGCCGCTCCCCTTTTCTGCGACCTCCCTGACAACAGACGACAACGACTGGAGGGCCTCCTCGCCCCCGACGCGAGCGATCGACTCAAGGTCCGTCCAGAACCGCAGGAAGCTTTCACCGTAGCCCCGGATATCGGCCAGCAAGGGCAACGTCCAGCGAGACACGTCGATGGCAGTGCCAACAGACATCTTCTCTGGATCGCCGCCGTACCCAAACTGGCACCAGTTCGCCCCACTTCCAGTCAGGACCTCTGCTAGTTCCCAGAGTGTCGCGTCTTCGAGAGCCACAGCCGTCCGCGCGTCTTCACTGAGCCGCCAGCCTATTTTCCTCATCGGGCCGACTCTTGCCCGCAACTGACGCAACTCCTGCTCAAGCCTCTGCCGCCGGGCTTCTGCATCCCCCCTGATCTTCCGCCTCTGAAGCCACCCTCTGGACGGTATGCGGTTGGTTACGTACGCTTCGCTGAGATAGCCGTCCAATTCCTTGAGAGTAATCAGCCCCGCTCTCATGAACTCTGTCAGCCGGCTCGCCACCTTCTGGGTGAACTCCGGGTCCTCGGGGTCAAAGTACTCCCACGGAACACCCCGAAGCCGCGATGAGTCGACGCTCGCACTGGTATCCCAGGGCTCCGCTGTCACCGGCTCGTCGACAGACGTCTCCTTGTCCCACGAAGGCGGCATGACCCAGTCAACCGCAGCTTGCCAAGGTGTCCTTGAAGCCCATCGTCTCTCATCCTCCTGCATCTTCCGCTCCGCCTGCTCAAAGATGCTCGGCTGCTGGCGTTCCCTCGAATCGTCTCCCTCAACCACGAACGGCGAACGACGCTGGGCCTCATCCTCTTGGTACTCACCCGCCCTTCGGTCGTCCCAGTAGGGCAAGTGATCCAGAGGCTTCGTGAAACGGTCATCCCAGTAGGGAAGCCACCCATGCTTCTCTTCTATCCATCCCATTATATCGCTCCGCCAGACCGGTGTCCATGCCCCGAGACCGGTGTTCGCATCCGCCTTCCCTGGAACTAGCGCCGTTTCCGTGCTGACCGAAGCCAGAGCCCACTCCGCTGCGCCCGAAAGTCATACGTCACCCGCGAGACCATCGGAAATGACGGCTCGTCTCCCGGTTTCGTGGGAAGCTCGATGTCTCTGCCGCTGAGTCCCGTCACCCGGTCGCCCACCCGGCAGGTGAAGTCCAGCCAAGGTATCGTGAAGCTCACCCCGGAACCCATGGACTCCGTGCGCCCCCGGAGTTTGGATGCTGCCTCCTGCATGGGGCCGTTCTCGTCGGAATCATCTCGCACGACCTCCGTGCCTGAAGCGTAGGCGCTCGAAGAATGACGTTTCACCCAACGGAACTTCGTCTTCCTGGCAGTGCGCGTGATGCTCTGCGACGACGCGGCGGAGTCCTGTTTGGGGGCGTCGCAGGTGACGCGGTCGTCGGACTGGACGATCGCGGTGATGCGGACGTGGGTGAGGTCCATAAGCGCCTGGGGCGGGCCGTCCTCAATCACGACGCGGGCGTTCGTGCCGTCCACGTCGGTCATGTCGAAGTAGATGCCGCAGCGGTCGCGAGGCAATCAGCGATCAGCTTCCCCGAGGGCCCGCTCTTTCAGCGGGATGGGATTGCTCCCGGTTCCTTCGCGACGCCACTCGAAAAGCCAAGCGTCTTGCCACATCTCCCAGAGCGTGTTTTCGTCGATGATCTCGACACCCCAAGTGGGATAATCGGCTCCAGCCTCATAGACCTCCAACACCGCAATCACATCCCTCTCCGTCCCGGCGCCGTGATAATCGCTGAGCCTCCGACGCCAAGGTGCCGCGACATCGCCTTCGGTGAGTGCCGGATAATACCGGATCTTGTATGTGGGATTCCGGATGACAACACGCCGCCACACAAACACCTCCGGTAGAATGGCGTCCTCCTCGCCAAGCCGCTCCCTCGCCCAGGCCTCGGGCTCCTCGGGCGGCAACACAAAGCACCAAGCGTAGTCCCTTGTGACATACTTGCCGAACAACTGATCGACCCGGAGGGCAGCTCCCTTTTCATCCTGAGAAGTCACCGCCGGGTGCCCCTCGGAGTCAGCGAGATGCTCATGACGTCTTGAGCACCCAGGACCCAGGAACACGATAAGCGCACACAAGAACGCCAAGTCGACTCGCCAATGACCGCGCACTGTGGTCTCCACTAGTGGTCCCTCCTGTAGTCGCCCTTGGTGAACATTTCCCATTCATCTGCTCTTCGGTTGATGAGGCCTTCATTCACCTCCTTATTCAACTTCTTGTACGCCTTCCAAGCAGATTCCAGGTCTTTGAATTCCGAGGACCTATACTCCGGGTCATTGATCATCTTGAGAACCGTTGATCCGGCAAGCCCTTTGGAGCCGTAGCCAATGTTAAACGCAAGTGCAACGAGCGCATCGAACTGATGTTGTTTCAGGTCTACTTTGACTAGACCATTTACTCGCGCTGCAAACCGCGAGATATCCCTATCGAAGAGCCTGTTCGCCTCCTCTTCCGAGACGCCGTCCTTGAACTTCGGCCAAACCTCTTCCGGAAACTCGTGTCCGTACCCGATGGTGGCGCCCTTTATCCATCTGGTTATGCGCTTGCCCGTCCGACCGTGATACGGCTGGAGTCGGAGTTCCTCCCAGTCCTTTATGAACTGCTCGCCCTTGGCGCTCAGTCTCAGCTCGCCGGCCTTCCGCTTGACAGGCTCTCCAGCCGCCTTTCTCAGCAGCGGCATGATGTTCACAGTATCTCCAGGCTTCAATCTCGTGGCCTTGCGCTCAAACCTAAGCAATTCATAGTCATTCCCATCTCCCGTGATGGCCCAGGCAAGCCACCAAAGCGTCGCTCCCGGGAGGGCCGTGGCCTCATTCGTCTCTTTGTTCACGATCCACTGCTTGCTCCTTGCCCTCGCAATCTGCTCCGGCGTGGCAACAAGACGCGCTTCCACGGGCCTTCCAGCAGACTCTGCGGCCCGCCGAAGCCGCGCCAGAATGCCGTGTTTTGAAATGCCCGGCAGTTCGTGCTCAATCCGCTCGGCCTCCTCCAGGATGCCATATCTCGGAATCCCTGACAACCCACGCTCGATCCGCTGCCCCTGTGCCAGGATGCCCCGATCCCTGGGAAGGCCCGGCAATCCGCGCATGATGCGGTCCGCCTGCGCGAGGATGCCGTATTTCGGAATCCCCGGCCCCCCGCGCTCGATCCGCCGGACCTGCTCCAGAATGCCCGGCTCCTCCTCTTCGCGGTCCGCGTAGTCGTCCCGACCCAAGCCCTCCCGTTCTTCGCCATCGATCCGTCCCATCCTATCGCTCCACGGTAACGAAGTCCATTCGCAAACGGAACCAGGAACTTGCGGGCCTCACGTCACCTCCCTCTGTGCGCGCGTCTCAGCCAAACGGCCGTATCTTGGGCACGGAAATCATACGTCACTCGGGATACCATGGGAAAACAGGGGTGCTCTCCGGGCTTCGTGGGAAGCTCGATGTCCCGGCCGCTGAGTCCTGTCACCCGATCGCCCACACGGCAAGTGAAGTCCAGCCAAGGCACCGTGAAGCTCACCCCGGACCCCAGCGACTCCGAGCGATCTCTCAACTCCGACGCTGCTTCGTCCATGGGACCGCCGCTCTCCGAATCATCTCTCACGAGCTGCGTGTCTCCCGATGCATAGGCACTGGACGAGTGACGCTTGACCCAGCGGAACCGCTTGCTGCGAAGCGTCCGCGTGATCGTCTGAGACGACGCGGCGGTGTCTTGTCTGGGGGCGTCACAGGTGACGCGGTCGTCGGACTGGACGATCGCGGTGATGCGGACGTGGGTGAGGTCCTTCAACTGTCACTCGGGACCGTCGAGACGTCCGTCGTTGGGCTGGCTGCAGAGCCTCTTGATCACTTCGATCGGGTCAACAATCGGCTTCTTCCGCTTCTCAATGATCGGGTCTATGTCGCCCGGGAGCTCCGTGTACAGACAATACTCCGAGCATATCGCGATAACCCGGAACCAAGGCTGGTCAAGATCTGCGCTTGTCGGGAGAACGTAGAACCAACGCGCCGCCACATCGGTGCGCTTGATGAAGGTTGTAACGATGAGATTGTCAATTCTCTCCGTGCCCACAGGCCTGAGCCCCTCACGCATGGCGTGGGTGCGCAGTTTTGCCGGCCACTCATCCCAGGGGAGAAAAGGAATCGCAGCTTGCTGTTCTTCTCGGCGGTCACTGGTTTCCTTCGCGTGGAACGCCGCCAAGGCGAGCTGCTCCGCATCCAGGTGCCACAGCCGCCACATGAGCCTCGTCTTTCGATCCCGCCGCGCCTCGTCGCGATCCGAAAGATACAGCACTGCGAGCACGGCGAGAAGCGCTGTCCCATAGACAATCACCCGCCAGCGCATCGTTTGACCTCCTCGGAATCAGATCACATTAGCCAGAACCATCCTTACTCCCGCTGAATGCCGCACTTCGCCAGAGCCGCTCCCCAACGATTGCTCAGCCGTGTCGCTTCTGTCCCGGGCAGGAGCGGCGTTCGCCTCATTATGTTCCACACATACCGCATCGCCCTTCCGATTGCCTCCTGCCAACTCCCCTTTCCGCGACAACGCGTCAACCGCCCGACCATATGCGCAGATTTCCCAGAACCCTAACAACAACGAGTATAAGCACGAAGATCCCCACCAATATTACCGCCCCTAATACCAAGACCGATTCCACCGCGGAGCCTTCTTGACGCGTTATGCTCCGCCAGCCCAAGGCCAGCCACAGTCCCATCGCCGGAAGCAGCAATACAGCCATCCAAATCATGAAGGCAAGGTCACGTGCGTCAAGGTGGTCCTCCACAAGGACCGATAACAGGCCCAGCGTCGGAACGGCAGTCAGGACCACCAGGGCCGCAAGAGCAACTTTCTTGTCGAGAGTCCCCTTTTCTGCGCCCATGAAGGCACCTCAATGAAATGAAGCAAGTATCTTGATGGCACGTAAGACACGTCTTTCACGATCTCTGAGATCCGCTGCCGTCTTTTCGACCTTCATGGCGAGGGCCCGGACATATTCTCGGTTGGCCTCTATCTGCGCCCGTTTGAACCCTCTCCTGGCGTGGCGTTCAATGGCGGCCGACCCGGTTGCTGCCGCGAATGTCGCGATAGCGAGCAGGAGTCCTCCATACTTGCCGAGCCAGCCCGTACCCGCCCTCTTGAATCCTTCGAAGAGCAGGCTGAGTCCTCCGCCGAGGAGTCCGGAACTTCGCTGAATGGTGTCCAGAGGACGACGCTCACGAATAGCATCAGTGAGAGCGCGAAAGTCAAAGCTCATTCCAAGCAACGTGGTGTACAAGCCTACGGCTGCGACATATTTCAAAACCCCACGAGGTACGCGCGTGAGCTGAGCAGCCCTTTCAACCGACAAGACAGCGCACCCGAATGCGACCGTATTACTTCCTTTCTCAGCGACCTCCAACACGAGGACCGGTAACGAGCGAACTGCTTCCTCGTCCCCGTTTCTGAGGATGGAAGCGATGTCCTGCAGGTAACTCTCGAAATCCTGAACATACTTCCGGACGTCCTCCGCAAGCGGACGCACCCATCGGGAAACATCGATCCTAGTGCCAACAGACATCTTCTCTGGATCGCCCCGGTATCCAAACTGGCGCCAGTTCGCCCCGCTTCCAGTCAGGCCCTCTGCTAGTTCCCAGAGCGTTGCGTCTTCGAGAGCCACAGCCGTCCGCGTGTCTTCGCTGAGGCGCCAGTTTATCTTCTTCATCGGGCCAACCTTTGCCCGTAACCGACGCAACTCCTGCTCAAACCTCTGCCGCCGGGCTTGTGCATCGCGCCTGATCTTCCGCCTCTGAAGCCACGCTCTGGACGGTATGCGGCTGGTTACGTACGCTTCGCTCAGATAGTCGTCCAATTCCTTTAGAGTAATCAGCCCCGCTTCCATGAACTCTGTCAGCCAGCTCGCCACCTTCTGGGTGAATTCCGGGTCTTCGGGGTCAAAGTATTCCCACGGAACACCGCGAAACCCCGATGAATCAACGCTTGCACTGGCATCCCAGCAGTCCTCTATCACCGGTTCATCAGCAGACGTCTCCTTGTCCCACGCGGGCGGCATGACCCAGTCGACTGCGCTTTGCGAACGCGTCCTTGGGGTCCATCGTCTCTCATCCTCACGCATCTTTCCCTCGGCCTGCTCAAAGATGCTCGGTTCCTCCCTTTCCTCGTAATGATCACCCTCGAGGATAAACGGCGAATGACGCTGCGCTTCATCCTCTCCATCACTGCCAGTCCTTCGGTCGTCCCAGTATGGCAAGTGGTCCAGAGGTTTCCTGAAACGGTCGTCCCAATACGGAAGCCACCCGGATTTCTCTTGTATCCATCCCATTATATCACTCCACCAGGCCGATGTCCATGCAACGACACGGGCGTTCGCCTCTCGGCACCCCCAGAGACTATCCCCGCTTCGACGATGACCGCAGCCAGAGCCCCGTCCGCTGGGCACGAAAGTCATAGGTCACCCGGGACACTATCGGAAACGAGGGCTCCTCTCCCGGTCTGGTGGGAAGCTCGATATCTCGGCCCCTCAGTCCCGTCACGCGGTCGCCGGCACGGCAGGTGAAGTCGAGCCAGGGCATGGCAAGACTCACCCCCGTGCCTACCGACTCCGAACGCTCGCGCAGTTTCGCGGCGACTTCTTCCATCGCCCCCCCCGCCGCTGCATCGTTACGGATCTCCCCGGTGCCTTCGTCACTGTAGGCACTCGACGAATCGCGTTTCACCCAACGGAAGGTCGTCTTCCTGGCGGTGCGCGTGATTGTCCGGGAAGACGCGGCGGAGTCCTGCTTGGGGGCATCGTAGATGACGCGGTCGTCGGACTGGACAGTCGCCGTGATGCGGACGTGGGTGAGGTCCTTCAAGGCCTGAGGCGGGCCGTCCTCGATCACGACGCGGGCGTTCGTGCCGTCCACGTCCGTCATGTCGAAATAGATGCCGCAGCGGTCGGTCAGGAAACGGATGGTCGCCGAGCCCACACGGTGCCAGTCGTCATCCAGCTCAGTGTTCTTCACCTCGACGATGCATTTGCGCGGCTCATCGTCCGTCTCGGCGTAGGGATGGTGGAAACGCCGGCGCTTCCGCGTCCAGGTGCCTTCACCATCGAAGAATGTCTTGAAGTCGAAGGGCTCGCCGCGTTCCGACCAGTGCCCGTCCTCATTGAGACCCCACTGACGGTAGACGTGATCTTTGTCAACTTCGTAATCCTCGTGCGCGCGGCTGCCCTTGTCCGGGTCGCCCGAGACCGTCCCTTCCTGCTGATCGGTCCAGAGCTTGACCAGGTTGAAGCACGCCTCGTATTCCTTGAAGTCCCCATCGATGCGCCAGTGGTTGGTGCTGAAGCGGGTGGAGAACGACATGCTCCCGGCGTTGACGTTGGAGGCGTCCTTCGAGAAGTCGTCGCCCGGCTCCTGGAGTCGGACGGATTTCAAGGGCGCGGCGTCGGGGGAGACGATGCGGAAGCAGGGGAGCGGGGGCTCGCCGAAGACCGACCAGCGGTTCACGATGACGAAGGGGTCGGCCCACCATTCGAGCCCGTAGGCGCCGAGCACCTGGCTGATGGCCTCAGAGGGCCGCATGCCGTCCACGTCGGTGGGGGGAAGCACCGCTTCGTCGTCGTCGTGGAGTTCGGGGACGCTCTCGGCCGAAGGCAGCCGGCTGTCGCCGCCCGGGGCGAAGTTGCCGACGACGTAGCGCCAGAAGTCCCCCAGGTGCCAGTGGTTGGCGTAGGCGTCGCCGCCGTCGCCGGGCTCGACGGGGTCGCCGAAGAGCGGCTGACCCTCGGTGTCGGAGCCGGCGGCGTCGTAGTTGCCCAGGTTGTCCGGGTTGAAGACGAGCGGCTGGTCGGTGGTCATGACGCCGCCCGAGGGGTCGGCGAACCTGGCACCGCGGAGGTCCCGATTGTCGAGGGCCTGGCGCGGCCCGAGCGCGGTGATCGTGACCCCCTCGCCCGACTCGCTGAACGAGACGTCGATCGAGGTGATGCGTCCGCGGAAGATGACCAGCACCCGGCCGCCGCCGAGGGGGATGGCGACAATGACCACGTCGTCGAGTCCGACGCTCAACGTCCCGGGCGGAATCGCCTGCTCCATCGAGAGCACCCCGTCGTGGACGTTGCCGTCCCCGTCCTTCCAGCGGTGATAGCTGTCCAGCACCACGGTGAACTCGGCGCGCGACGGCTCCTCGCCGAGGATGTGGACGACGCGCTCCACGCGGACGTCCGAGAGTTCGTGAAAGCCCACGTCGTAGACCTTCGGCAGGAAGGCTTCCGTCAGCGGGCTGCCGCTCGACGTGGATCGCTTGTAGCTGATGAGCACAGCAGGTCCTCCCGGAAGGGACAACGTTGCGCACGGACGAGAACGCGGCGAGACGGCTCAGGTGACGACGGCATAGTCGAAGGTCTCGGAACCGCCGGCGTCGCCGTGGGTCAGCACGAACGATCCCGAGTTGACCGCCGAGACGTAGGGGATGGGGTCGAGGCCCTGGAACGCGGACGAGGTGGCCTGCACCAGCACCACCGAACTCGTGGTGACGTCGGCGTCGGTGACGGTGGTGGCGGTCGAGGTGCCGAGGGTGCCGCTGCCGGTCTTCGCCTCCTTGCGTGCCTCGAGCTGGGCGATCTTGTAGTCGTGGCTCGAGGGGCTCGCGTCGCCGTCCACGCCCACCTTGGCCGCGACTGCGACGATCTCAGCCTTCACCTGGTTGGCGTCGGTGCCGTCCCAGTGCCCGGTGTCTCCCACGTCGTTCGCGGTGGACTTGTCGGTGTAAACGGTCGGCGCCGTCGTCGGAAATTTCGCTGCCATGTCTGTCTCCCTGAAAGGGTCACTGTCTGTGTAGTCCGGGCCCCTTGTGGCCCGGCGGTTCGTCGGGGGCGCCCCACAAGGGGGGCGCACTACATCTGTCTTTCCACGTTACGCAATCGAACTGAGCGCCTGGCGGTATGCCACCGTGTAATCGACGTAGTGATTGCCCTGGGGGTCCACCCGGCGGCTGCCGTCGAAGGTGACGCTGAGCATCGTGCAGTTGGCGTAGGTGAATCCGAAGTCGTCGACAAGCGTGCCGCGCGTGCCCACCTGCGAGCGCAGGTTGTTGATGAGCGTCATCAGTGCGGCGGCACTCGCGGCGATGAGTGTGCCTTCCTGGAGGACGCGTCCGCCCGTGCGGCCCATGTTCAGGTGGTGCTCGCCGTCGAGGCCCGGGAACCGTGTCGTCTTGATCTCGCTCTCGGTGGTCACCGGGATGACGCGCGTCGGCCCCGAACCGAAGTAATCCGTCCCTTTGAACGTCGCCATGTCCGCTCCTTGATTGCTGTTCTCCATCCCCCTTTCAGGGGGAGGGCCGGGGTGGGGGTGGGGAGTCATGCAGTCGCACGCGCCACCCTCCCCCTTGCCCCCTCCCTAAGAGGGAGGGGGAACCATCAGCTGCATGGTGGCACCCGCTACGCGATGCTGATGGGATTGGTGCTGCCGTCGGAGGAATAGCAGACGAAGTGCATGGTCGCCGTGGCAGGACCGGATTTGTCCCTGCCGACGTCCTCGACGGGTCCCATGTAGACGGCGTTGGCGCCGGTGACGGTCTTGTCGTCGCCGCCCTCGGCGTCAGCCACGTCGAAGCTCAACGCCGCCGTCGTCCCGGGCGCGATCGAGAGGGCCTTGACGACGTCTTCGGTCACGACGTCGATCTCGCAGACGGGCTGAAAGCCGGCCGAACGCTCCGGGAACGGTGAGGCGTCGCCGAAGAGCGTTCTCACTTCGGTGAACCGGCTGCGGACCGACGCCTGACGGCACTTCGAGATGCTCTCTTCGCCGTGACTGACGTTGTGCGGATTCAGAAACCTTACCGACATCGCACCTTTCTCCTTATGGGTTCCTTACCGAAAAGGGCGCGAAGAACTTCAGAAGCCGAAGACTGAAGGTACGACCAGAAGAACTCGCAGTTTCTTGGGCCTTAGACCTTGGGCCTTGAGCCTTTTCTTTCCTCTGCGTCCTTTGCGGTGAAGATCAACGTGCGACTTCACTGGTGTAGAAGCCGCAGCTTCCGTCGATTTCGAGGACGGTGAAGGGGTGTGCGAAGGACGCCGAGACGTTGCTCGGGCCGAACTCGGTGGGCTTCTGCGCGGGTCCGTAGGCGGCCTGTGACGAGCGGAAGCGGTCCACCATCAGCGTGTCCTTCACGTCGTTGGCCAGCTTGACGGCCGATTCGATCCGGGCGGGTTCCTCCTGTCCCTTGACGACGAGCACCAGACGGAAGCGAAGCGAGCAGAAGAGTTCATCGTCGCCGCCCGCCGACGGGAATTCATCGGTTCCCTCGTACGCCACAAAGCACGCCGGGAGCTGCGAAACGGGAGCGTCTTCGACACCGGGCCCCGCACCCAGTCGCACGAGCTGTAACAGTCCCGAGCCCGCCAGTGTCGACACCACGTCACTTAAAATGCTCCAATCCTTGTCTGCCATTTGCCGAGTTCCTTCCACAGTAGTCCGGGCCCCTTGTGGCCCGGT
>DATKVD010000442.1:0-3516 GCA_035530235.1 Planctomycetota bacterium
AAAGCTTTCGCATGGTTTTCTCCCTCAGCTTTCCGGCGACTGCTCCTTCGACCGTTCGGGGCCGGTGTGCAGCCACAGGTTGATGCACGGGTCGTTGGCGTCGGCGACCAGGTGATGGTCCTCGCCCGGCTCCACGATGAACACGTCGCCCACCGTCAGCGGATATTCCTTGCCGTCGCACTCCATCACGGCTTGGCCCTGGACAATAATGAAAACCTCGTGGTCGTCGTGGACGTGGTAGTCTCGCCCGCCCGGGCCGTCGAACGAGTGCGTGCGCTGACCGGGCTTCTTGTAGCCGAGCGTCCCGCCGCAGATGAACTTCCCCGGAACGACTCCCTTCAGGAAATGCCCCTCCCGGTTGTCCGGCAGGTCCTTCAGTCGCATCATCTTCATGTCGGTCTCTCTCCCCTCTTGCTGATAGGAGGCCAGACATTCGTGTCTGGCACCTTGCTCAATGACAGGCAGGAATGCCTGTCCTCCTCTGCTGGCCGAGACCTCTCGCCGGGCAGGCGCGAAGACACTCCTCGACGATGTTGGTGTGGCGCTTCTGGACGCCCCAGTTGATCTTGCCGAGGGCCGACGCGACGGCGTTAGTGGTGCGATCCTTCGGAAGCGGCACGTCGACGTCGAGTCCACAGTACTTCGGCCCCTCCTCGCCTGCAAGACAATACCGCGCGGCCCAGTCACACGCGAACCGCTCGACCGGTGCGATGCCGACGAGGTCGGCACCCAGCTCACGCGCCTTCGCCTTGACACGTTCCGTCAACGTCACGTTGCGTTTCTCCGGGGGCGGCGTCGGTGGGTTCATTTGATCTCGAAGAAGTGTCCTTCGCGGTTGCTCTTGTACTCGAAGGGTCCGAAGGAGCACTTGACCTCGACCTTGTATTTCCCCTTGAATCCGGGGGGGCGTCGCCAGACGTATCGACAGCCGCCGTTGCTCTCGGTGACGTCGAAGCGTCCCTGGTGGACGGTCTTTCCGGATTCGGTGATGATGCGGAAGACGGGGGCGGGCGGACGTTTCCCGTAGAGAAATGCGCCCGGGTAGTAGACGGCGTCGTACTTGCCGACGGCGGTGAAGGTGAGCGTCACCTCGCCGTCGTTCGGGGGGTCGCCCTGTTTGCACCAGAGGTGCAGGGCAATGGGTGGTCCGGGGTCGATGATCTTTTCCTGGCCGGACGCGACGGTGATGTTCTTGACGCCCCCCAGTCTTTCCCCGCAGGTGCGCAGTTCCCAGGTCCGGCCCTTCTCATCCTCCTTGGTGAAGCGAAGCGACTTGATCCAGTGCGTTCCCGCCGGCAGCTTCGTGCCTTTCGAGGTCACCTTGAGGGTCTTGTTGTTGTCGAAGGTGATGAAGAGCGTCACGGTCTCGTCGACGAGCTTGACGGTGGCGGGTTCTCTGGAAGCCGCGGCCACGACGAGACACGTCGTCACCACAAGGGCCGACGCCGTCGAGAAGGTCAGGCTTCGTTTCACGCTTCCGTCTCCCGAGTGGTCTACTTGATCTCGAACACCTTGTCCGCCGCGACCCACTTGAACGGTCCCATGACGGGCCTGAACTCGACCTTGTATTGTCCCTTGAACCCCGCCGGCACCCTCCAGACGGTCCGGCAGCGGTCGTCGGCACGGTCGCCCAGTTGTGCGGCGAAGAGCACCCGGCCGTCGAGGGAGACGGCACGGAAGTAGGGCGGCGGGGGTTTCCTGCCCCCGCAGTAGGCCCCGGGGAAATAGGCCTCGTTGTAGTTCCCCACGGCGTGGACCTCGGTGGTCACGGTGTTGGACTGGTCACCGTCGCCCTGTCTGGACCAGAAGAGAAAGCCGACGGGGGGCCCGGCGTCGAGGAGCTTCTCCTGTCCCGCGGCCACGGTGATGGTGGTGAGTCCGCCGAGGTTCGACACACTGCGCAGTTCCCACGTCCGGTTCTTCTCGTCCTTCTTGAGGAAGCGGAACGACTTGACCGAGTGCGTGCCGGGGGCCAGCTTGGTGCCCTTCGAGGTGAGCTTCAGCTTCTGACCGTTCTCGAAGACGATGAGAAGCGTCAGGTCGTCCCGGGAGAGCCGGACGGTGGCGGGTTCCTTCGAGGCGGCCGTGGTCGTCGTCGGCGCCGGGACGCCCACGAGCGTGATCAGCACGGCGGCCCACACGGCACTTCTCATCATTTCCTTCCCCTCGGATGCGGGTCATTCGATCTCGAACGTGCTGGCCCGCTGAACGCCCCACTTGAACGGTCCCAGGGTCGGCTCGATCTCGATATTGTAGCGTCCCTTGTATCCCCTGGGAATGTACCAGTCGTAGGTGCAGGTGTTTCCGGAGACCTCGAAGCGTCCGGCGGCCAGGGCCTTTCCGTCTTCGTCGGTGATCCTGAAGGTGGGTGCCGGGGCACGTCTGCCGTTCAGGTGGGCGCCGGGGAAGTAGCTCTCCGAGGCCACCCCGGCGGCACTGAGACGCACCCGGACGACGTTCGCCTCCGCACCCTCACCGCGTCTGGCCCCGAGCCTCAGTGCAATGGTCGGTCCCAGGAGCAGCACCTTCTCCTGCTCGGCCGCGACGGTGATGTTCTTCAGACTGCCGAAGTCCCCCGTGCACCGCATCTCCCACACCCGGCCCTTCTCGTCCTTCTTGAAGAGCCTGAGCGACTTGACCCAGTAGGTTCCCGGGGGGATGCGCGTCCCCTTGGTGGTCACGGTCACCTTCATGCCGTTCTCGAATTTCAACTCGAGTGCGGTGTCCTCCATGACGTCGGCGAGCTTCAGGGTCGTGGGCTCTCTCGACGCGGCGGCCGAGGCCGATGCGATCAGAAGCACGAGTGTGAGGACACACAGAGGGTTTTTCATCGTGTGCTTGCCGGCCTCGGGTCGAACTGTTTCGAGACGGGCCCCCACTCGAACGGGCCCATGTTCGGCTTGATCTCGATGGTGCAGTTTCCGGTGAGTCCCGCCGGCACGGGCCAGGAGTAGGTGCCGACGTCGGTCGATTCATGTTTCAGTCGGCCCTCGGCGAGGACCTTCCCGTTCTCGTCGGTGATGCGGTAGGCCGGCATGGGCGGGACCTTCCGGCCGAGGATCGCCCCGGGATAGTAGACCTCGCCGTAGCCGCCCCGGGCCGTGAAGCGGAAGAGCACGTGCAGCGCCCCGTTCCTCGTGTTCGGCCAGATGAAGTAGTCGAAGTGGATGGGCTTCTTCCCGGTGTCGAGGATCTTCTCCTGTCCGGGGGCGACGGTGATGGATTGGAGTGTGGTGAGCTGTTGGGTGCAGCGGAGTTCCCACACGCGCCCCTCCTCGTCCTTCCTGAAAAGTCGGACCGACTTGACGAGGTGTGTGCCGGGGGGGAGCTTCGTGCCCTTCGAGGTGACGACGAGCTTCCGGCCGCCTTCGAACGTGATTTCCAGTGTCGCGTCCTCGGCGGTCAGCTTCACGGTCGCGGGCTCCCTGGACGCCGACCAGACGTGCGATGCCCCGGCGACGACCAGGCAAAGCCCCATGATGAGGGTAATGAGCTTTGTCATTCCAGTCTCTGGTT
>DATKVD010000443.1:0-11332 GCA_035530235.1 Planctomycetota bacterium
CTCGCAGCCGCGGCGCGTCGTGCCTGTTGCTCTCGCCGACGGACCTACAGGTTGATCCTGAGTTCCCCCAGCCCGGAAACGTAGTCGTTGAAGTCGGAGAGCACCCGGATGCCCAGGTAGAACCGACCGGCCTTGTAGAACTTGCTCGGCTTGCGGCTGCCCAGGTAGCCCCCGACCTCGATCCCGTAGCGCCAGTCCTGGTAGCCGATCCCCACCAGCCTCTCACGCTGGAACACCGGTCCGATGTGCGGGTACAGCAGCATCCCGCACCGTGGATGCGTGTAGAAGACACTCGCGTGGAAGAGCTCATAGCCGACGTCGGCGTCGTAGTAGTCCACGTAGAGCGAGAGCCCCCCCCTGTTGTCGCCGGTGCCTTCCTGGGCCCACTCGTCCGGTCTCACCCACACACGTCCTTCCTCGTAGCTTCTCACCGCGACGGGCAGCACGTCGCCCATCTGGTCGGTGAACATCGCACTGTAGATGCCGTCGGCGTAGTTGTTGCAGAGGGCCATTTTCGGGACCCCGGGCCGGCCGACCGCCAGGTTCAGGTTGAAGCGCCGGTAGGTCGGGTTGTTCATGTGGACGAACCAGAACGTCGGTCCGCCCTGGGCCTCCTCCGCGTAGCGTCCCAGCATCACGGCGTAGGCTTCCCGGCTGTTCTCCACCAGGTAGCCGCCGGCGCCCGCGAAGAAGCTCCCGATCGTCTTGCCCACCTGGACGCCTCCCATCACGTAGCCTTCCTCACGTGCCGACACGCCTCCACTGAACCGCCAGCTTTCATACGGCACGGTCACCAGGAGGAAGCCCAGTCGGTCGTCGTCCGCCCCCTCGTTGTGGGACCACTCGTACCCCGCCTTGGTGACGAGCCCGCCGATTTCGGGGACCACGTAGACACCCGCCGCCGTGCTCATCTCCGTGTCGTAGACTCCGGTCTTGAACAGCCCCACCTTCGGGATGGGCAGCATCGCCCCCAGACGGAAATCGTGATCCGTGTCCTTCACGTTCAGGGTGGTCGGCATAGGCGTCCACCAGGTCACGTCGACGTCGACCCAGTTCCACTGGTATCTCACGTCCAGGACCGGTGCCGGGATCTCCGTCGTAAAGACCCTGAGTCCGAGCAGCCCCTCGTACCACCCGCCGTCGTACCGGGTCGGCACCCCCATCGTGGTGAAGTTGATCTCCCGGTCGATGACCAGGAAAGAGGAGTAGAACTCGATGCGGTCGAACCTCTCCATGAACGCCCCGCCCGCCGACGGCGGGGGTGGGGGTGTCCCGACCGTCTGTGCCGCGGCGCCTCCGGCAAGCGCGACGCCCAAGGCGACCACCAGCGAGACCGTCACCAGACAACGTCTGACCCTCCAACCCGTCATGTCCCGATCTCCTAAGAAGACCCGCAGTGTGTACACGTGCCGTCGGACACTTCGTCAGAAGCCGTGGCCCGGGAACACCCAAAATACGCCCCGGCCGCGGGGATGTCAAGAAATCCCTGCGGGGGTCCGGGGATTCCGGGGGAGGCGATGCGATCGACGCGTCCCGAGGCGCCGACGTGACGCGGCCGTCCGGGGGCCACACGGCCGGGCCCGTGCACACATGGACCATGGTTGCTGATGAGACGGGGGACGGACCGGGAGTCCGACGACTCAGCCGGCGTCCGTCTGCTTTGCGGCGATGAGTTCGAGGATCTGGTCATAGCGGTGGTCGGCACGGACGTTCCGGAGGTCCGGGTCCGTGTTCAGGTGCTGGACGTCGTGATACCCCAGTTTGATGCTTCTCCTGAGGGCACTGAAGGCCTCGTCGATCTCCCCGATGAGGGAGTAGCTGCACGCCAGGTTGTAGAAGACGATGGCGTCGTGCGGACAGAGTGCGGCCAGCTTCCGGTCCACCCACAGACCCTTCTCGTAGTATCCCCGGGCGGTGTAGGCGTTGCCGAGGGTCTGGAGCACCTCGACGTAGTCGGGACAGCGCTCCAGCACCCCCTCGTAGAACCAGATCTCGAAATCGAGCATCCGACGGTACTCGTCCTCGGGAGAGAGTTCGGGCGGCCTGATGAAGCCCCCGTCGGTGTTGTAATTGATGATCCAGGACACGTCAAGTCCTCTTGCGGGTGACCGAATGCCGGTTATTAATATCGGCAGAAGCCCGTCCGTGGCCCCGCATTTTTCGGAAGATTTCGTCGTCGGGACGACGGCCCCGCCGGTTCCCCACGCCTGGACCGGCGCGGCGGCCCCCCGGGAGCACCGACGTCCGACGTCTCGAATTCCGTTGAATTTTCCGGTCTCCCGGATAACTTATAGGGAGAGACGGACGCCGGTTCCGGGGTGCAGACGGGACCCGGCATCGGCCGGTGTGCCGTCCGTACGGATGACCATGAGAGGAGGGGCATTATGAGACGCTTCGTGAGCCTTGCAGCGGTACTGACGTTGCTTCTGGGGGTGGTCGGCCCGGCGGCGGCCGCCCAGCAAGGGACCGCCAACGGCACCGTCGTCGCCACCGATGCCTGGAAGGCCGAGGACGGACAACTGATGCTCTCGGTGACCATCCAGGGGGAGGGACCCTGGCAGGCGACCTTCTCGGTGGGACCGGGCAGCCGGGAGATGTATGCGATGGTCGGTCTGTTGAAAGAGGGAGAGCAGGTCGTCATCGGCTGGGTCCGCCAGGACGACCGGAACTGGGTCCGTGAGATCGTCCGAAAAGGCGGTGAACCCCGCCGGACCGAGGGACGTGAAGGCGAAGGACGGGACCGCGACAAACGGACCGAGATTCAGGAACGCGAACGCGACAAACGGGCCGGGGTGGAGGAGCGCGAACGCGACAAACGTGCGGAGCTGACGGAACGGGAACGTGACAAGCGGGCGGAACGGGAGAAGGAGGGACGCGTCGAGCGTCGGCAAGGCACCGCCCGAGGCACCGTCGCGGGACTCGACGACCACCGGGGTGAGGACGGCAAAGTGGTCCTGACCGTCACGCTTGCGGGTGAAGGAGACCGACGGACCACGTTCCGCGTCGGAGAAGGCAACCGCGAGGCGTTCGAGCGGGCCAAGCGTCTGAAGGCGGGCGACCGCGTGACCATCGGCTGGGTGTCGGAAGGCGAACAGAAGTGGATCCGTGAGTTCGGCCGCACCGAAGGTGAGCGGGAAGGCGGCGAACGCCGCGACCTGGAACGCACCGAGCGCCGCGAGGGCGAGCGGACGGAGCCCCGGGAACGCGCGGTCAAGGCGGTGGTCGAGGAGGGACGCGACGACCGTGCCGAGACCGTCCAGCGCGACTGGGCCAAGGCCGCCGTCATCAGTGTCGTCCGCATCAAGCCCGGGGACCCGCGCACGCTCACGGTCGTCCGGCTCGACAACGGCAAGCCGATCGTCTTCAAGATCGGTCCGGACCGTGGCGCACTCTACGAGGCCGTCGGCAAGCTGCTCCCCGGCAAGCGCATCGTCGTGGTCTGGAACCAGACCGACGACGGTCCCATGCTCCACGAGGTGGGGCAGCCCGAGTGACGGCGTCCGCCGGGACGTCCCCGCGGGCGAATGGGGGAGAAACGTGATGAGACGTCTTATCGCGACGACGACGGCCCTGGCGGTCGTCCTGGGAGCCGCCTTATGGGCGGCCGCCGAAGAGACCGTGACCCTCCGGGGCATCGTCCTGGAAGTCCACCCCTGGCGGACCCACGACGACGGCCCGCTGCTCCTGGTCGTGATCCTGAAGGGCGAGGGGCCGTGGCGGGCAAGATTGACGGCGCGTCCCGCGGACGAGAAGGCCTATGCGACCGTCGGGGCGCTCACGAGGGGTGACAAGGTCGCCGCCGTCTGCACGGGCGAGGACGAGTCCTACTGGATCAAGGAAATCACCAAGGAAGGACACGTCGAGCTCCCCCCCCGCCCACATGAGGATCCGCGTGAACGCGAGGAGCGCATGCGCCGGGAGCAGGAGGAGCGCATGCGTCGCGAGCGCGGGGAGGATCGCCCCCGCGAACCCGACGATCGCCCTGTGCCCCACGACGACTGACCCCACCCGCCGGCAGCGGGTGTCGCTCTGTCAGTCGTCGATCGCTTTGAAGCCGTCACGCCACGTGCGACCCGCGGGCCAGTCCACCTCGACGATCCGTACCCCCTTTCTCTCGTAAGCGACGTAGTGCAGCTTCCCGGCGGCGGCTCTCAGTCCCCGGATCTCCGGGTGTGCCGGGCCCTTCACGCCGTCACAGACCACGCGATCCCCCACGTCCTTCTCGCGGATGCGGTAGGCGAAGTGTCGGCTGTCCTCCGAGAACGTCGGCCAGTAGGCGCTTCCGCCGACGGCGTTCACCATGTCGTCGCAGACGACGTAGTTGGGCCCTCCCTTGCGCCAGGCGGTATAGAACAGGTGGTTGCCGTCCGGCGACCACTCGGGTCGGTGGACCATGCGGAAGACCTTCCCCGGTCTGCCGTCGCGCACGATCCACAGCCCTTTGCCGCTCTCATAGGCGTAATACGCGAACTGTCGTCCGTCCGGCCTGAAGGCCATCGGGATCGGCTGAGAGAACCTCTCCGGGGACGTGCCGCAAGGCCACAGCTTCCCGTCGTAGACGTAGCTCCAGGTCTCCGTCTCCCTGTGATACGCCGCATAGACCAGCCTGCTGTCCGGGGAGAAATGCGGCCAGTCGCCGGGGGGTGTCTGCTCCTGCCCGTCGAGAACGACGAAGCTCCTGTGGTCGCGCTGTGTGCTGTAAGCCAGGTGCCGACTGTCGGGCGAGAACTCGACGTAGATCAGACGGTCGTATGCCGGCCCCTCTTCGCCGTCCACCACGATGAACCATTTTTCGGCGCGCTTGGCGGCATACGCGAGCCGTCGGCCGTCCGGGGAAAGCCTCACCCGGCCGATGTCGTCATACGGGGGACTTTCCCGTCCGTCGCAGACGACGAGCTTCTTCCCGTCGCGGTGCCCCACGTAAGCCAGTCGGAGGCCGTCCGGCGCGATGTCGTAGATGCACACCTCATCGTAGGGCGGGCCTTCCTTTCCGTCGCGGACGACGAACTCTCTGCCCGCCCGACCTGCAACGTACGCTAGGTGTCGGCTGTCCGCCGAGAACCTGATCTGCTCGACAAGGTCGTACTTCGGACCCTCGTTGCCGTCCAGAACGCATACCCATTTGCCGCCGCTCCGCGCGCGATAAGCGAGGTGCCGGCTGTCCGGCGAGAACAGGGGTTTGTCGTCGCTGTCCCTTCCGGCCACCTGGTCATACCGCGTGGGCCCCACGTGTTCCACGCCGTCCCGGATGATCAACTGCTTGCCGTCGAGCTCGCCGACGTAGACCACGTGCTCCCCGTCGGGCGAGAAAATGGGGCCATCGACCACGGCGTCCAGGGCGCAGCTCGTCCTGTCCCTCACCATGTCCTGGATCACGATCCGCCACCTGTTGTCATGCCTGCTGCGATAGCACAATTGCCGGCCCGTGGGACTGATCCTCATGTCATGACGGGCTTCGCCCCAGGGGTCCGTCCACTCCCTGACCACCCTCTCGACAAGCACGGGTGTGGACGCCTCCTGGGCGTGCGTGCGGAAGGAGACGACGCCGATGACGGACAGGATCCCCGGAATCAGGGAGATGCGGACGAGGCGTCGTAAGGGGCGTTCGACCTGCATGGGGCGCCTCTCCATAACGGAGTGCCGGACCACATCGAATTATACCGGGCGGCGGGGTGCCGTCAAACGGCCCGAGGAGGTGTGACGTCAGAGCCTCATCCGGTAGTGGATGAGAAATTCGGACATGTCGAGCTTCCGGTAGAGTGCCCGGGCGTCTGCGTTCTCGGCAAGGACGTTGAGGTCGAGCGACTTGGCCCCGCGGCGTCTGGCCCACTCGCCCGCCGCGGTGACGAGTGCCGTCGCAATGCCGTGCCTGCGGACCTCCGCCGCGACGAATAGGTATGCCAGGTACGCCTGGTCCGGGAAAAGCAGCGGGGCCGACCGCCGCTTCCGCGAGAAGAACCCGCTGAACCGTGCCCACAGTCCGGGCGAGCGGTCCATGCCCGGACGGAAATGCACGCACGCAAACCCCACCGGCTTCCCGTCGACCTCCGCCACCAGGACGTCCGAGTTTTCCGCACGGACGAGCGTCGTCAGCAGGTACTCGACGTCCAGCTTCGGGTTAGGCGTGCCGTCCGCAGTGCTCCAGACGGTCTCCTCCAGGAACGCACGGTAGAGCACGGCCGCCCCCGGCACGTCGGCGGGGTCGGCTTCCCGGATGGTGCATGTCTCGTCGTTCATTCCGGCTCCACGATGTGTTCGACGTCGACGACGGCCATCTGACGTCGACCGTTGATGACGCAGTCGATGCAGACGGCCTTCCCGTCGCGTCGCCAGCGGGGGTGCAGGTCGCAGCGGCGCGTCCGGGCCTCCCACAGGTCGCGCGGCTCCCTGAACTCCCCGATGTCGACGCGCCGACCCGTCTCCGGATGATAGAGAACCAGCGTCCGGATCAGGTCGTCCCCCTGCGGGTAGGTGTCGGTCAGCACCCACCGGCGGTCGGGACTCCACGAGCAGTGCCCGTCGCAGTCGAGCACGCCCTCGGCGACGACCTCGAAGTCCCGCGTGCGGTCTCTCAGGAGCGCATAGCACCTGTCCCTCCCGCGGGGCTTCACCCACGCCAGGATCGTCCCGTCGTCACGCCAGTCGTAGTGCGACACCAGTCCGTCGAGATCGAAGGGGTGCAGTTCCGAGCCGTCGACGTTCGCCGAGAAGAACTGGTTGCCCCAATGCGCCGCACGCTTTCCGTCCTTCGCCGCTTCGCTCCACCGGTGGATGATGCTGAAGCGCGTGTCGCTCGGATTGAACTCCAGGTGATTCATCCAGTGCTTCTTCCCTCTCATGTCGGGCTCGGGCGCCCGAGCGGCAATCTGGGCGTAGGTCACGACGAGTCGGCTCCCGCCCGTGCCGAGGTCCATGAGCCAGACACCGTCGTCGTCGGGAGCGGCTTCGTGCACGTTGGGGTCCGCGAGTCCCGGGTAGCCGTAGCCGGGACGCATGTCGTTCAGCCGCGACATGTTGACCGAGAGCGCACGTTTCCCGTCGTGCGACACCGCCAGCACCGGCCGCGGCAGTTCGCGCTCCTCACCCGAGAGGACGTCGTGAATCACCGAGACGAACCGTCCACGGCGCCGGTCGTTGTAGATGACGAGCCGGCTGGGGGCCGCCTCTACCCACTGCAGCATGCACCCCGTCTGCCAGCACCACGCGTGCGACCGCCCGAGCGGCCGGAACGTGCGATCCTCCTCGAGGTCGATGAGTCCGACGGTGAGCGCCTCGTCACCCGTCGGCTCACGGTCGCAGAAATCCACCTCCCCCGCGAGCAGAAAGCCACCCGACGCATCCCACGGGGTCTTGTCGTAGTAGCCGAACCAGTGGTGCTTCGGCCCGCGGGTGACGGTGACGACTTCCGGTGTCATTCCTGGTTCCCCTTCTTCTTTCCCGGCTTCTTCCTGGTCTTCGTTGTCTTCCCGAACGTTCGTTTGCGGCGCAGCAGGTGGTGATAGTGCTGAGCGAAGCGGTGGGCCTCGTCACGGACGTGCTGAAGGAGCCTGAGCGCGGGCGAGCGCCGTTCGAGTTCCACCGGTCTCCGGCGTCCCGGCACGTGGATGAGTTCCTCCTCCTTGGCGAGTCCCGCGACCAGGAGCAGCGTCACCCCGAGGTGCCGGAGCGCCGCGAGCGCCGCCGACAGGTGCCCGGCGCCCCCGTCGATCAGGAGCACGTCCGGATACGTCTCGTCCTCTTCCTTGAGCCTTCTGAACCGGCGCGTGACGACCTCACGGATCATCGCGTAGTCGTCGACGCCCTCGACGGTCCTGATCCGGAATCGCCGGTAGCCCGGCTTGAAGGGCCGGCCGTCGATAAAGCTCACCACGGCCCCCACCGATTCCGTGCCCCCGAGGTTCGCGATATCCACCCCTTCGATCGACCGCGGGGTGTAGTCGAGGTCGAAGACCTCCTCGATCTCGCGCAGTCCCTCCTGCGGGTCGACGGTGAGGACCTCGGCGGCCGGGTAGTCGCCCTTGAGGGATCGGCGCGAGAGGGCCTCGAGCGTTTCGAGTTCGTCACGGAGCTGGGCGGCCTTCTCGAAGTCGAGCCGGTCGGCGGCACGCTTCATCCGACGCTTGAGGGTGCGCTTGAGCTGCGTCTGTCTGCCCGAGAGGAACCGCACCAGCTCGTCGATCTGCCGGACGTAGTCGGCCTTCGACACACGGTCGGCACACGGGGCCGTGCAGCTCCGGATGGCGTGCAGCAGACACGGACGGAAGAACCTGCGGCCCTCGTCCGAAGCATCGACGTCCAGCTTGCAGGTGCGGAAGCGGAACACCCGCTGGATGAGGGGCAGTGCCTGGCGGAGTCCGCGGACGTCGGTGAACGGTCCGAAGACGCGGCTCGTGCGTTCCGGCTCCCGCGTGATCCGCACCCGCGGGAAGTCCTCCCCGTGCGTCACCTCCACCACCGGGTAGCTCTTGTCGTCCTTGAGACGGACGTTGTGCTTCGGCTGGATGTCCTTGATGAGCCGCGACTCCATGAGGAGCGCGTCCACCTCGCTCGACGCCTCCAGGTACTCGACGTCCCGCACGGCCTCCAGGAGCATCGGGAGCTGAAGCCGGTCATCCGGGGCGCCCTCACGGAAATAACTCATCACGCGGTCACGCAGGTTCGAGGCCTTCCCGACGTAGAGCACCCGTCCCCGGTCGTCCTTCATCAGGTAGACCCCGGGCGTGCGGGGAAAGCCGCTCACCTTTGTCCTGAGCTCGTCGGACCCGCTCATCGTGTCCCCCCCGGCCCGGCGGCGCCTGCACCGGGCGTTCCCATGACCGTATTATAACACAGCGGGCCCGGGCTTCCACCCCGGCTTGAGCCTGGAAGCCGTCCGGAGCCGCGGACTTGCCGCGTTTTTCTAAAGCCCGCGTCCGTCCCAGGCCGATATTCCCCTAAAGAAGGGGGAGCCCATCCATGAGCAAAGACGACCTCATCAAGCACATCGAGCGGTTCAATACGCCCCACAGCCGGCGACTGCTCCGGCAGTACTCCACCGCACGACTGGCCGAGTACCTCGACTATCTCGAACGGATGAGCACCCCACGGAAGTCCGAGCGGAAGGCAGGGTGAGGGACGACCGCTTTCGGAGAGGGGACCGGACATGACCAGGGATGAGATCATCAGACGCATCAAGTCGTTCAACAGCTCTCTGGACGTGCAGTTTCTGGAGAGCCTGTCGCAGCTGGAGCTGACCAGCTACGAGGCGTATCTGAAGGCGTTGAAGGGCGGGACCGAGCGGACGCGCGAGCACGCTCCCGCGAGGACCGCTTCCGACTGAGGCGGCGGTCACAGACGACGGATACGGGATGGTCCGGACCCGCCGATTCGGGTCGGACCGATGGAACGACGGGCCGGGTTCCCCGGCCCGTTTTTTTGTCTTCCCTTCCGCTGTCGGAGAGACCGACCCCGCTGATTCCCTCTTTCCCTGGGAGAGGGGGCGTGGCGCCGCAGCTGTCGCCACCGGGCGCCCATTCGTGCTTCGCATTTGTCGAGACTGTAGCACCGTTACAGCGGGAACGAGCCCCATTGCTGTCATCCTGAGCGACCCCGACGTGTCGGGGGAGTCGAAGGATCCGGCACCGCAAGATCGACGTGCTTCGGCTGGTTCAAAGGTCTTTCCGACGGAGCGGCCGGATTCTTCCCCCGACGAGTCGGGGTCAGAATGACAGGCAGCCTGTAGTTGCGCTACAGTCTCGATGTTGTCTCGGATTTCCTGCTTCGGACTTGGGCTACAGGATGTAGCGGCTGAGGTCCGGGTCCTTGTGGCCCGGCCTGTCGCACGACGGGCGCCCCACAAGGGGGACGCACTACACGCAAGAGACCCGTGAACGACTGTCATGCTGAGTCCCGATGAGTCGGGACGAAGCATCTGGCCGCGCAGCACCAGCAGCGGTGATTCTGGTCAAATCTCGGTCATTTCCCGGCAGGTGCAGCCAGATTCTTCGTCGTCCCGATGAATCGGGACTTCTCAGAATGACACGCCTTGGAGGCAGGATTCCTTAAGTTGTTGACGTTCCCCGCTGGGGGGAGAGGGCCCGCTGGCGTCCCACCTCTCGCCGGGCTCGGGGCAGGCAAGGCGGCGCACCTGCCCGCCATTTCCCCCCTCCCCCGCGGCACGGTGAAGGGCGTAAACCCTTTAGCTGCCACCGGTTACGAATAATGTCGGGGAAAGCGGAATTCCGCTTGACATCGGCTGTATGGGTGATACCATACAGCGGTAGTGTGGAGGGACGGGCATGCTGCACATCCAGATCGATCCGCACAGCGGCATCCCGGTCTACCGGCAGGTGATGGATCAGGTCAAGTATTACGCCGCCTCGGGCGCGCTGAAGGTGGGTGCACAGCTCCCGTCGATCCGGGAACTCTCGAAGACCCTGTCGGTGAACCCGACGACGGTCGTCAAGGCCTACACGGAGCTTCAGCACGAGGGTGTGATCGAGATGAAGCAGGGCAAGGGGGCGTTCGTTGCGGAAGTGGGCCGCGGGATGTCGGAGGCGGAGCGTCGGAAGGTCCTGGAGCGGCTCACCCGTCAGATGGTGGTCGAAGCGAAACAGATGGGTGCACCGGCCGACGTGGTGCGTCGTGTCGTCGAGGAGCAGTTGGAAGAGATGGGTCTGTCTCGGGAAGGCGAGAGTGGAGGAGTCACGCATGATTGACGCTGCCATCGAAGCGAACGACCTGTCGAAGACATTCCCCGGGGGGGTGGTGGCGGTAAGCGCACTGGACTTATCCGTCGATCGCGGGTCGGTTTACGGTCTGATCGGTCGCAACGGTGCGGGGAAGACGACGCTGATCCGCATGCTCGTGGGCGTGCTTCGTCCGGACCGCGGGTCGGCACGCATCTTCGGTACCGACATGCTGAAGGCCGGCCGTCGCTCGCGCACGCGGTTCGCCTACGTTTCGCAGGCCCAGCAGCTTTACGCGTGGATGACGCTCGAGGAGTTGTGCCATTATCTCTCGCACTTCTACGAGAAATGGGACGCCCCCTACGCGCGCGACCTCGCGAACCGCTTCGGCCTGGCGTGGGAGCGGCAGGTGGGGCTGATGTCGGGAGGTGAGCAGCGCAAGGTGTCGGTGCTGCTGGCGTTCGCCGCGCGTCCGGAGGTGCTGCTTCTGGACGAACCCGCCGCCGGGCTCGACCCCATAGCCCGCCGGGAACTCATCGACGAGATCATCGACGTGATCGGACGGGCGGAGGGGTGCACGGTGCTCTTCAGCACGCACATCATCAGCGACCTCGAACGCGTCGCCGACACGGTGGGGATCATGGACCGCGGACGCATCATCACCT
>DATKVD010000444.1:0-6185 GCA_035530235.1 Planctomycetota bacterium
GGCTTTTGAGTTTCCCGAACATCGCCCGGGCCTGCCAGATGAGTTCGGGACGGTTCTTGCCGGTGAAGTCGAACGCCCCGACGAGGATGAGACTCTCGATTTCCGAAAGTCCGGCACGCACCCGCTCCATGAAATCCCGAAGCGACAGAAATGGGGACTGTCCCCTTTTTTCGATGATCCGCTCCATCGTGTGCTGCGAGAGCCCTTTCACCCTGTTCAGTCCGATGCGGATCTTGCCCTCATTTAAATAGGGACAGTCCCTATTTAAATGGGGGCCGTCCCTATGGAAAGGTTCGTGCGTGAACTCGACGTCCGAGTGATTGACGCAAGGGCCGAGCACCTCGACGCCCATGCGTTTCGCTTCCCACAGGTGCACGCGCGTCGGGTAGATGCCCTGGACGTTGTTGAGTGCCGCGGTCATGTAAGCCGCCGGGTGATGGGCCTTGAGGTAGGCGCTCTGGTAGGCGACGAGTCCGTAACCGGCGGCGTGCGCCCGGCAGAAGGAATACTCGTTGAATTTCGCCATCTGCACCCACATCTCGGAAGCGACGTCGGGGGGCACGCCGTTCCGCGTGGCGTGCTTCAGGAAGTAGCGTGCGACGCGGCGCATCTCCTCGTCGGTGCGGCTCTTCTTGATGGCTTTCCTCAGCCGGTCGCCCTCGGCGAGGTCCAGGCCCGCCAGCCGGGCCGCGATGAGCATCGCGTCGTCCTCGTAGAGCATGATGCCGAAGGTATCGCCGAGGACGTCGGCGAGCGACGGGTGCGGAAACGTCGTCTCCTCCAGTCCGCGTGCCCGTCGGACGAAGGCCTCCTTCATGCCGCACGACGCCGGCGCCGGACGGATGAGTGCCAGGGCCTGGATGATCCGACGGATGGTGTGGGGTTTGAGCATCAACAGCAGGTGCCGCATCGCCGGCGATTCGAGCTGACAGCACCCGAGCGTCCGGCCCGACTGCACCAGCGCGAACGTCTCCCCGTCGTCTTCGGGCAGTGCCTCCGGGTCGATCCGGATGCCCTCGTGCGCTTTCAGGATCTCGACCGTCTCGCGGAGGGTCGAGAGTGCCCGGTTGCCCAGGAGGTCGATCTTCACCAGGCCCACGTCCTCGATCGCGTGCATCTCGTACTGCGTGATGGCGATGCCCTTGGCGGCCTCCTCGAGCGGAACATAGCTGTCGATGGTCTCGTCGGAGATGACGATGCCGCCGCAGTGGATGCTGAGGTGGTGTGGGAATCCCTCGAGCCGCTCGGCGTATCGGGTCACCTTCCGGAGGGTTTCGTCGTCGACGTCGAGGTCGGAGGCGCCGGAGGTGATCTCGCGGACGGCTTCCCGGGCGGTCGCGCCCGACATCCGCTTCGAGATGCGGTTGACCACGTCGTTGGCGATGCCGTGCGCCTTGGCGACCTCACGGAACGCGCTCCGCCGACGGAAGCAGTTGTGCGTCGAGATCATCGCGACGTGGTCGGCGCCGTAGGTGTCGTAGACGTACCGGATGACCTCGTCCCGCTTGCGCCAGCAGAGGTCGATGTCGAGGTCGGGACAGTCGGTCCGGCCGGGGTTCAGGAAGCGCTCGAACGGGAGGTCGTACCTGATGGGGTCCACGTTGGTGATGCCGAGGAGGTAGGCGACGATGGAACTTGCCCCCGAGCCGCGGCCGACCGACGGGATGCCCCGCTGGCGTGCGTGACGCAGGATGTCACCCACGATGACGAAGTACTCCGAAAACCCCAGCCTGTCGATGAGCGAGAGTTCGTAGGTGAGCCGCTCCGCCGCCGCCTGCGAGATGGGCTTATACCGCCACGCAAGACCCTCGAGACACCGCTTGTAAAGGTAGCTGTAGGGCGTCTCACCCTCCGGCAGCGGATACTTCGGGAAGACGGGCTTGCCCATGGGGATCTCGAGCGTGCACGCCTCCGCGATCCTCAGCGTGTTGGCCAGCGCCTCCGGATGGTCGCGGAAACGCGCGACCATTTCCTCAGGTGTCATCAGGGTGCTGTCGGGATGGGCGACGGTACTCCTCGCGAGACGTTCTCCCTCAGGTAGTCCGGGTCCCTTGCCTGCCCCCGGCTTGTCGGGGTGGCCCGGTCGTCTCCATGGGTCCGTCTCGTCGTGCTTGCGCACGACCCGGGCCCCGACTTCGTCGGGGACCGGGCCACCCGTAACTGGGCGGCTCCCTTCGGATGGGTGGCCCGGCCGTCCCGATGCAATCGGGACGTCCGGGACCCCGCCACGGCGGGGGCAAGAGGTCCGACGGGTGCCCCTTTCCGTCCGACGGACTTGGGGGGAAAGGGGATTCATAGGGGATGTGCCACGGCTGGCTTGTCCAGCCGTGCGACTCTTGCCATCGCCGCGCATCGGCCTTGGACCCCAAGACGCGCCCAATTCCGCGACGAGACAGTTCTCACGGATGGCGACGAGCGTGCGATGGAATTCGTGGTCGTGTTTGTCCAGGAAGTAGACGTCGCCGGTGGCGACGACGCCGATGCCGAGCCGCCGCGCACATTCGGCGAGCTTCCGCCACGTCATCCAGTTGCGCCCGGGAGCAGCGACCTCCATCCACAGTGAGTTCCGGTCCACCACGTCGGCGAGGGCTTCCGCGAGGGCGATGTCTTCGGTGAGGATGAAAAGTCCCTCCTGGAAGTGGGCAATTGTTTCGACGAGGTCGAACGTGTCGTTCAGGTTCCGACGGGTGATGATCCGGCAGAGGTTGGCGTATCCGGCAAGGTCGCGTGCCAGCAGCACCACCGAGCCGGGAGCACGTGTTGTTTTCGTTCCCCCCTCCCCTTGAGGGAGGGGGTTAGGGGGAGGGGTATTGTCCTTCGGCCTTCGTCCCCTCACCCTGGCCCTCTCCCCCGGAGGGGAGAGGGAATAAACTGAGGAGATTTCCGCTCCGATGATCGGCTTGATGCCGAGGTCGCGCGCACGTTTGTAGAACGGGATCGCACCGTAGAGGTTGTTCGTGTCGGTGAGGGCGACGGCGGGAAGTTTGAGCTGCGCCGCCCGCTGGAGGATCTCCTCGACCGTCGCGGTCCCCGTAACGAGGGAGTAGTTACTTCGTAAGTGAAGGGGTGCGTAGGACGAAGCCATGGTCGTTGCTCTCGAGCAGGTCCACGAGGTCGAGCGAGCGGCCGGCGACGACGGCACGGTACCCGTAGCGCCGACGGACCTCATCCAGCGTGCGGTAGAGACGTGCCCGACGCCGGCGGTCGCCGTCGAAGAGCCCCGACGGATCGTCGCCGACCCGTCTGAAGTTCGACAGCACCACCCCGATGCCGCGCAAGCTGACCCGACGCGTGTACGTCCGCCGAAGGATGCCGCACGCGAGCGCATAGATCTCGTCGTCGAGGTCGGTGTGGTGCGCGAGACGCTTCGAGGTCGCCTCGCCGGTGAAGTCGGAGTAGCGGATCTTCACCGTCACCCCCCTGGCGGCGAGACCCAGCTCGCGCAGCGTGCGTGCGGCGCGCTCGGCCAGGTAGTAGAGCATCCCTTCGATCTCGCGGCGGTCGGTCGTCTCGCGGTGGAAGCACGTCTCGCGCGAAATCGATTTCGGAATCTCGCTTCGGCCGACGACGTGAGAATCGCGGCCGTGCGAGCGTTCGTAAAACGCAACCCCATGTGCACCAAACAGTTGCTCGAGTGAGCCGCGTGGAATTTCGCTCAGCGCACCGATGGTGGTGATGTTGAGCCGACGCAGGATCTCCGCGGTTCTGGGGCCGACGCCCGGGAGTTTCTCGACGGGTTTGTCGCGGATGAAATTTATCTCGTCACCGGGCGCGACGACGACGAGTCCGTCGGGCTTCATGGACGCCGACGCCATGCGTGCGACGACGCGACTCGTTGCCACGCCACAGGTTACGACGAGACCGGTTTCGCGGCGGACGGTGTTTTTCAGTTGCCGGGCGAGGTGCTTCACGTCGCCGTGCAGGCGTTCCGTTCCGGAGAGATCGAGATACGCATCGTCGAGGAGCGTGTCCATGTCGGGGGTGAGGCGTCGGCAGATCTCCCACACCTGCTCGGCGAACGCATGGTAAATCTGGTAGTTCCCGTCGAGCACAACTGCTTGCGGGCAAAGACGTTTCGCCTTGGCGAGGCTCATCGCCGCGTGGAGTCCGAACCGCCGGGCCTCGTACGAACACGACGCGATGACGCCCGCGCCCACGATGACGGGTTTGGCGCGCAGCCGCGGGTTGCGCACCTGCTCCACCGACGCGAAGAACGCGTCGATGTCCAGATGCATCATAAGTCGTTGCACCGCTTAGCCTTCCAGACACACGCGGTCGAGCCGCCACGACATGTCGCGCGTGTCGAGGTGGATCTCGAACAGGTTTCCGCCCGCCTCCACCGAGAAGTGGTACCGCTTGAACGTCCCCGTGCGATCTTCCCATCGCGCGTTAACTTTTGTGATGGACAGCACTTGCGTTCCGCGCTTGAACGCACGGGGCTCCACGCCGCCGGCGGAGAAATCCGCACGCACGCGGATCGGCTCATCCAGTTCCTCGACCACCATCACACGCACTCCAGAGGTACGCCGGGCGCCTCCGCGCCGACGGACCGAGACACACCCCTCGCCGTAAGCTCTTCCGGGCCAAGGCGTTCCGTCTCACCCCAGCGACCGCACCACGCCGGTCACCACGCCGCGGATCGTCACGTGACGGGTGTAGATAGGTTTCAGCTTTTCGTTTCGCGGCTGCAGGCGGATGCGGCGCTTTTCTCTGTAAAACCTTTTGAGCGTTGCGGTTCCATCGTCCAGGAGCGCCACGACGGTCTCGCCGTTCGTGGCGGTTTGTCTCGGCTCCACGACGACGAGGTCGCCGTCGAAGATCCCGTCGTCGATCATCGAATCTCCTTTGACTTCAAGGAGATAGAGTGAGCGTCGCGCGGCGGAGATGCCCAGGACGTCGCCGACGTCCACCCATTCTCTCTCCTCGATGGCCTCGATGGGCGCACCCGCGGCCACGCGCCCCACCAGGGGCAGTCGGCGGCTCTGCTCGTCGACGAGCGCCGACTCGTTCACCTCGAGCGACCGGTGCGCGTAGCGCCTGCGGCGCAGTACTTTCTTGTCGCATAGCGTCCGAACGTAGTCCTGTGCCGTCGCCTTGGTGACGTGAAATGTCGCCGCAATTTCCTCTAATGTCGGCGAAATTCCCCTGGATGTCCGGAACTGTCTCACCATGTCCACCACGTCGAGCTGCCGCGGGGTCAAAGTTGTCATGGCTGACTCCGGTCGAAATTCATCCGCTCGCGGCCACTTTTTTCCGCCGTTGTTCTCTGGTTTCCGGCTTCTGGCAGCCGGTTTCCCCGCCGTTTGTTTTTCGCCTTTTCCTACGGCCTACGGTCTACAGCCTTCAGCCTGCCGTTGCCATACTTTTACCCTACATATCGGCCGAAGGCAAGGGAAAAATCGAGGTTTTTTGGGGATTTTTCTCGCTGGTTTCACAGCAGCACGAGCCGCCTCCTCCAGCATGCAGTTTCCGGCATATAGTCTCCGGACGCCCTCCCCCGCTATTGAGAAGAATAAATGCTTGCAACGGCCTTTCCCCCCGATTATGCTATAGACAGGGTTGCAGTGCACCAAGACTCATCTCTCGCAGGAGAATCTCATGGCATCCCCACGCAACTGGCAACCGATTCTCGGGGACTTCGAGATTACCCAACAACCTATCAAGTTTATCGGATCCATCTACACTGATTCCCAGAGCCAACAACAAGCTCCTCGCATGGGATTGGCGATGTGTGACGTTGGCTTCAGCGGGGGAACAATTAGCGTGGCGGTGGATTACCAAGGGGCCCCCGCGATTCCGTCCGCACAGATTGTCGTCTACCGCAATGCGGAGACCAACTCATTCCTCAGTGCTGGAATTGATGGCGGATTCGTAACACAGGGGACCACTGCGCAGTTCCTCATAACAAGCTTCGAGGGAGGAAAAGGGGGACCCGGTTTTAGTCGGCTGGCGGGAACTCAATTTGTTGGGCGGCCACCCGACGACCATATCACGCTGAGACTTACTCAACGAGGTTCTATGATGAGCCTGTATGCGAACGATGTCCAAGTGCTCCGGCACACCCTGAACTCTCCGGTTCCTGCTTCGCAGTGTGGTATCTACTGTCACGCGACTTGCACAGTAGAGTTCTCGGATTACCTTGTTGACACCAGCTCGCGGAGTGCTTTCGTTATCATGGAGTTCTC
>DATKVD010000445.1:0-5968 GCA_035530235.1 Planctomycetota bacterium
CCTTGTTGCAGAGGAAGTCGATGCGGACGTCGCCGACGATCTCCTTCCCGGCCTCGGTGAGTTCGCCTTTCAGCTTCTCGACCTCCTCGGGCGTCCCGGTCTTCGCACCTTCCGGGCAGCCGCCGCAGACGACGAGGTAAATCCGTTTGTCGTCCGTGAGCTGTTCGAGGATCTCGGTCAGTTCCTTTCTCTCGGTGACGATCATCCTTCTGTCTCCGCGTTGCGATCCGTTCTGAGAATCCGTCTGATCTCGTCGAGAACGGTCTCGACGAGCAGCGGGAGTCTGTCGGCAACGGCGACCGAGAGGTCGAGACCCGCGGTAATGCGCTCGGGCTCCATGCCGACGACGATGACGTCGGGGACGTCTCTCCCCGTAAGTCGTTCCATATCAAGCACTTCCATGACCGACAGTTCGTGGAGCGAGGTCGGCACGCCGCTCGAGCGGACGCCCGGCAGGTCGTCGGGGCGGAAGCGATAGACCGCCCCTGGCTCGCCGCCGCCCCGCACCACGTCGATCACAATGAGCACGTCGCACGAGGTGTAGTCGTCGATGATGTCGATGAGTGCGGTGCCGGCGTCCACCAGTTCCACGCGGCCGCCGAATTCCGCCAGGTGTTTCTTCAGGGGCTCGAGTGCGTGAACCCCGAGACCCTCGTCGCCCATGAGGACGTTGCCGACGCCGATGACGGCGAGCTTCTTCTCAGGCGACACGGTACTTCCCGATTTCGTTTTTGTGCGCGTCCATCACGTGGACGGCGCACGCCAGGCACGGGTCGAAGGAGCGCACGATGCGCACGACCTCGAACGGGTTCGAGGCGTCCTTGATTCTGGTGCCGGTGAGTGCCCGCTCGATGGCGCCCGGCTGGTCGTTGGCGTCGCGCGGGGAGGCGTTCCACGTCGTCGGCACCACGAGCTGATAGTTCGCGATCTTCCCGTCCTTGACGTCGATCCAGTGACCGAGCGCCCCGCGGGGACCGTCCACCAGGCCGGCACCGGTGCCCGTCTCGGGAGATTCGTAGTCGTAGCGATGAGGCGCCTTGGGATCGAGGGCGAGCGCCCACTCGGTCATGCGACGGGCGAGGATGCGGCTTTCCAGGGCGCGACAGGCGTGACGCCCGAGCACGCCGAAGAGGTCGGCGGGCTTCAGCCCGGCGGCCGACAAGAGCCCGTCCACTTCCTTCCTGATCTCCTCACTGCCGGCGACGTATCCGACGGCCATCCGGGCCAGCGGGCCCACCTCGCGCGGGCCGCCGTCGTAGCGCGGGGCCTTGAGCCACGAGTAGGCCCCTTCCTTGTCCGGGACGTTCTTCGTGAGGGCCGAGAGCGGCTTCCCGGCCACCGAATCCGCGTATCGCGAGAACTTGACGTCCTCGCTGATCTTCTCCTGGTCGAGGGGCTGGTACTTGAGAGCGACGTCGGTCAGTCCGGGCGGGAAGAGCCGCTTGCGGTCGGCCGCCCTGGGTGCGGGGGTCTCGAGCTCGAAGACCCCGTAGGCCAGGAGCTTCCCATAGCCCTTGCCCAGGGCGAAATGGTCCGGGTAGGCGCCGGCCACGGCGAGGATGTCGGGGATGTAGACGTTCTCGATGAACTCGGAGATCCGCTTGAGCTGCATCACCACCTGTTCCATCTTGCTGACGGTGGGGGGCTCGGTGGCGCCGCCGGGGATGATGCCGACGTTGTGGGGCATCTTGCCCCCGAAGACGCAGAGCATCTCGTGGGCCAGGCGTCTCATCCGCAGGGCCTCGACGTAGTGACCGGCGAGGAGGGTGTTCTGTTGTTTGGTGAGACGGTAGTCACCCTCGTAGCGCGGGACAAACGGGGCGAGTGTGCCGCGGGCGATGAAGGTCCTGAGCGACTGGAGGTCGGGGTCGCTTCCGTCGTAGTCGGCCGCCTGCGCCACGTCCACGTAGTCGAGCGCCGCCAGGTGGTAGAAGTGCAGGATGTGCGACTGGAGGTAGTTGGCGCCGAGGATGAGGTTGCGCAGCAGCCGGCCGTTCTCCGGGAGCTTGTCGAGACAGCCGAATGCCTGATCGAGCGCCAGGGCGGAAGCGGTGGCGTGCGCGGTGGGACATACCCCACACACGCGCTGGGTGATCCGCTGGGCGTCGATGGGCTGTCGTCCGACGAGAAACTCCTCGAACCCCCGGTAGAGGGTCCCGGCGCTCCTCGCCTCTTTCACCTCACCGCCGTCGATGGTCACCTCCACGCGGAGATGCCCCTCCACCCGGGTGACCGGATCGATAACGATCTTCTGCATTGCCTCTCTCCTTGCGGACGGACGTGGGTTATGCCTTCTTCTTGAGGGCGAAACGTGCCAGTCGCTCCACGGTGATCTTCTCGTAGAGCGGGGAATAGTCGTCGGGGAAGCAGGGCTCCACGCAGCCGTGACAGGGCGAGCGGGCGCCGATGCACCAGTTGGTGCCCGTGTTCCACATCCTCAGCCAGCAGTCGGCGTAGGTCTCGGGACCCTTGCAGCCGGTCATGTAAAGACAGCCCGGGTCCCCCGGACGCTCGGCGAATTTGCCGGCGTCGAAATCCGCCCGTCGCGGACAGTTCTCGTGAACCAGCTTGCCATAGAACATGAGCGGACGCGCCAGGTCGTCCAGGTCTTCGGGGGTGAGCTTGCCCAGGAGGACCGCGGCGACGGTGCCGAGCATCCAGTCGGGATGCGGCGGACAGCCGGGGACGTTGATGACGAGCTTGTCGATGCCTTCGGTCCTGCAGAACTCCTGGACGCTGACGGCGGTGGAGGGGTTCGGCGCGGCGGCGCTGATGCCCCCGAACGCGGCGCACGTCCCGACGGCGACGATGGCCGCCGACCTCTCCGCGAGCGCCCTGGTCTTCTCGATCATCGTCAGTTCTCGACCGTCGATCTCGCCGACGGCACCGTAGAGCCCGTCGGCCCCCATGGGCACCGCCCCCTCCACGATGAGAACGAACCCCTCGGGAAGCTCGTTGTCCCCGAGGACTTCCATGACCGGCTCACCTTCACCGGCCATGAGGGTGGGATGGTAAAGGAGACTGACGTGTGTCCCGGGGATGAGTTCGTCGAGGACAACGTTGCGGGCGTCGGGGTAGCGGGTGTTAAGAAGCGAGACGGAACATCCCGAGCATCCGGCCAGCTGCAGCCAGACCACGGGAAACTCTTTGACTTCCGACATGGTCGTTCTCCCATCGGGTGAAATGCCGGCGTTGAGTACAAGGGGGGCCCGTCGGCGGATGCCTCACTCATACTATACCGCACGGAGCCGTCTATGCAAACGGCTCAGAAAAGTCCGACCACCCGACCCGCGTCGTCCAGGTCCACGTGCTCTCCCGCCGGGGTGTTGGGCAGTCCGGGCATGGTGCGCATCTTCCCGCACAGGGGATACAGGAACCCGGCACCCACCGAGGCACGCACCCCGCGGATCGGGACCTTGTAGCCGCGGGGGTATCCCTTCAGCGTCGGATCGTGCGACAGTGACAGGTGCGTCTTTGCCATGCAGATGGGCATCTTGTCGAACCCGTCCTTCGTCCACTGGGCGATATCCCGCTCCGCTTCAGCGGAATACTCGCACCCGTCCGCCCCGTACACCTTCGTCGCGATCGTCTCGATCTTCTCCTTGATGGAGGCGTCGAGCGGGTAGAGGAACTTGAAGTTGTTGGGCTTGTCGCAGGCCTTGACCACGGCCTCGGCCAGTTCGGTGCCGCCTTCCCCGCCCTTGGCCCACACGTCGCTCGTGGCCACGTCGGCGGCCCCGGCGTCCACGGCGTGCTTGCGGACGGTCTGGATCTCCTTGTCCGTGTCGGGGGTGAAGCGGTTGACGGCCACCACGCACTGCACGCCGTGCTTCTTGGCGTTCTCGATGTGCTTGACGAGGTTGCACATGCCCTGTTCGAGTGCCGGGATGTCCTCCCGGGTGAGTTTCTCGGGCAGCGGGTGACCGGGGACCACCTTGAACCGTCCGGAGTGCATCTTGAGGGCCCGGATGGTCGCCACGATGACCACGCAGTCCGGCACCAGACCGCTGTAGCGGCACTTGATGTTCAGGAACTTCTCCATGCCGCAGTCCGCCCCGAAACCGCTCTCCGTAACCGTGTAGTCGGCCAGACGCGTGGCCATCTGGTCGGCGATGATGGAGCTGTTGCCGTGCGCGATGTTCGCAAACGGCCCGGCGTGCACGAAGCAGGGCGTGTGCTCCAGGGTCTGCATCAAGGTCGGCTTGATCGCGTCCTTCAGCAGCACCGCCATGGAGCCGGCGACGCCCAGGTCGTCACAGGTGACCGGCTTGCCCTTCCGGCTGTAGGCGACCACCATGCGGCCCAGGCGCGCCCGCAGGTCCTTCAGGCTGGTGGTGAGCGCCAGGATCGCCATGACCTCGCTGGCCACGGTGATGTCGAAGTTGGCCTGTCGCTCGACGCCCTCGCCCCGCTGGGCGATGGTGATTTCCCTGAGTGCACGGTCACTGACGTCCAGCACGCGGTTGAGGAGCACGCGTTCCGGGTCGATGTCCAGGGGCCGGCCTTTGGGCTTCTTGCGTGCCTGGTGATACAGGTTGTTGTCGATGAACGCACAGGCAAGGTTGTTGGCCAGGCCCACCGCGTGCACGTCTCCGGTGAGGTGGAGGTTGAAGTCCTCCATGGGGACCACCTGGGAATAGCCGCCGCCGGCCGCCCCGCCCTTGATACCGAACACCGGGCCCAGACTCGGCTGACGGATGCACGTACAGACGTCCTTGCCGATCTTGGCCAGTCCCTGCGACAGACCGATGGTGGTGACGGTCTTCCCTTCCCCGAGCGGGGTGGGGGTGATGGCGGTGACGTCGACGTACTTCCCCAGGGGTGCGTCTTTGAGACGGTCGATGAGATCGAGCGTGACCTTTGCCTTGTGGTTGCCGTGGAGTTCGAGTTCCTCCTCTTTGACGCCAAGCTCGCCGGCGATGTCCCGGATATGGTGCAGCTTAGCCTGCTGGGCGATTTCCAGATCACTCAACATGACGTGTCCCCCTGATAGAGTCTTGGGCTTGTGTGGGCGGACATCCGTAAAGAGCGGACCCCGCGCGGGGTCCGCGTGACGCAAGGCCGGCATCGCGTGGCCGAGACGTCCCGAGGTATTTTAGACGGCCGGTGTGAGGTCGCAAGGCAAAATCTTAAAGATTTCGGCGAAAATGCGGGTCGAATGGGAGGGCTTCGTTTATCTGCGAAAGGAAGCCCGGCCAAATCGTCCCCGTGTCCGTCACTTCCTGTGCTGAGATTCTGAAACGTCGTAACCGTGAACTGGGGTACGAAGTGAAGGCGGGCGCCTCAGGGCTCCGGCGGGCGGGGAAGGGATTCGTCTGTTTCGGGCTTCTCCGCGGCGGCCTTGGCGGCCTCGGCTTCCCGCTCGGCCAGGAGCTTGCGGAGCCGGTCGGGCTCGCCCAGGTCCACGGCGACCGGCACCACGTGTGTCCCGAGGGACCGGAAATAGGGGAAAAGGTCTTTGCCGACGGCGAGGCTCACGAGCCGCACCGTCTGCGCCGTATCGAGGGGAGACGGAAGCTGACCGGCCTCATGATAGAGGAAAACGATCTCGCGGAGTTTCCTCGCCAGCCCGCGGCCGTATCGCTTCTCGATGTCGCGGTAGATGTACTCGCACTTGCCGAAGTGCGGGTATTCCCCGGGGTTGGGCGGGATGGTCACGTCGATGCGATTCTTGCGCGGGTCGGCTTTCAGGAACTCGCCGCGATGGTGTCGTTCATAGGCTTGGTAGCGTTGACCCACACCGAGGTGGGTGAGGAGGTCCGTGGTGGCCATGTCGGCCCAATAGGCCTCCATCCAGTGGGGGAAGGCGAGGGGTGTGTCCGCCGGACGCATCCAGGACTGGTAGAGCAGCATGCCCAACTGGTGCAGGAGCTTGTCCTTCGGCTGAAGCACGGACACGTTGAAGTTGTTTCCGGTGACGAAGTACTCGCTGGAAGCCGGAATGGCGCTGATGGTGAGGTCGTTGGCC
>DATKVD010000446.1:0-3115 GCA_035530235.1 Planctomycetota bacterium
GACCGTCGGGCGCTCATCCCCCGCCCGGAAAGCGAGATCATCGTCGAGCTGGCACTGGAGGCGGCCGGGGATGCCCCGGAGCTTCTCCTGGCCGACATCGGCACCGGGTCCGGGTGCCTGGCGGTGACGGCGGCGCTCGCGCTTCCGCAGGCGAAGGTCGTGGCGTGCGACATCTCGGCCGAGGCGTTGTCCCTGGCGCACGAGAACGCCGAGCACCACCGGGTGCTGGAACGGATCGAGTTTCACTGCGGCGACTTCGCCGCGGTGCTGGCGGGCTTCGCGGGCCGGGTGGACGTGGCGATGGCCAACCCGCCCTACGTGAGGGAAGAGGAGGTCCCGTCACTCGCCCCCGAGCTGCGGGAGCACGAGCCGCACGTCGCACTGGTCGCCGGCCCCGACGGCACCGAGTTCATCTCACGCGTGCTCGCGTTCGCCCCGACACTCCTCGCCCCCGGCGGACACCTCGTCATGGAGATGGGCTTCGGCCAGGGCGACCGCGTCCGCACGATGGTCGCCGAACGGCCCACACTCGAACTCGTCCGGATGGAAAAGGACTTCGACGGCATCGAAAGGGTTGCACTGATCGCGAAGATCAGCTAAAGTGGCACTGCGGGCCGACGGCTTCTACCCCCTCTCGGCGTGGCGCGGGCAAATAGAAATCCGAAGCTCGAAATTCGAAACAAGCACCAAATTCAAATGACCCCATGACTGAAACGCGGCAATGGGCGCCTCTTTTTCGGTCATTCGTGCTTCGGATTTGTTTCGTGCTTCGGATTTCGGATTTGGCTCGGGGACGGTGAACGGAGGCAACCGATGGACCGATTCGTCATCAAAGGCGGCGTGCCGCTCAAGGGAACGGTGACGATCTCCCGGGCGAAGAACGCCGCGCTTCCCATCATGGCGGCGGCGCTCCTGACGGACGGTCAGGTGGTGATCAAGGACTGTCCGCGCCTGGTGGACGTGAAGGCGATGACGGCCATCCTGCGGGTGCTGGGGGCGCAGGTGAAGCGTCGGGGCGACGATCTCGTCATCCGGGCGAGCGGTCGAATCAGGCACAAGGCCCCGTACGACCTGGTGCGGAAGATGCGGGCGAGCTTCTGTGTGCTGGGACCGCTGTCGGCACGTCTCGGCCACGCCGAGGTCTCCCACCCGGGCGGGTGCGTCATCGGGGACCGACCCGTCGACCTGCACATCAAGGGACTGGAGGCCCTGGGCGCCCGTGTCCGCACCGTGGGAGGCTACGTCGTCGCCGAGGCCACCCCACTCGTGGGGGCGACCATGTATCTCGGCGGACCCTCCGGCTCCACCGTGCTCGGCACCGCAAACGTCATGATGGCGGCGACACTCGCCCACGGCAGGACCGTCATCGAGAACGCCGCCTGTGAGCCCGAGGTCCTCAACCTCATCGACTGTCTCAACCGCATGGGGGCCCGCATCCGCTTCAGTGGCAACAAGCGACTGGAGATCCGGGGCGTCCAACGGCTCCGGGGGGTCACCACGCGGCTGATCCCGGACCGCATCGAGGCCGGGACGTTCATGATCGCGGCGGCCGCCACCCGCGGCGACGTCACCCTCAAGGACATCTGTCTCGACCACATGCACGCGGTGGTGGACAAGCTGCGCGACGTGGGCGTGGTGGTGACGCCCGTGGGCAAGCGTGCGTGTCGCGTGACGGCGTCGGGGTCCTTCCGTCCGGCGGACGTCTCGACACTGCCGTACCCGGGCTTCCCGACGGACCTCCAGGCACAACTCATGGCGCTTCTCACGGTGGCGGACGGGGTGAGCGTGATCACGGAGAAGATCTACCCGGACCGGTTCATGCACGTGGGGGAGCTGGCCCGGCTGGGGGCAAGACTGCGGAAGGAGGGTCCGCACGCCATCATCACGGGCCCCGCGAAGCTCTCCGGCGCCCCCGTCATGGCCTCCGACCTCCGGGCCTCGGCCGCACTCGTCATCGCCGGTCTCATGGCCGACAAGGAAACCACCGTCAACCGCATCTACCACCTCGACCGCGGCTACGAGCGCATGGAGAGGAAACTCCGGAAACTCGGGGCCCGCATCCGCCGCAGCAGCGACGACGAACCCATCCCGCAGGTATGAGCCGTCTGCGGCCGTCGGCCCGGCACGCCGCTATTCACAGGGGAAGATGCCGATGGCGCCGAGGTGCTCGAGCGTGTGCGCCATGGCGGTGGACGCCGTCGGGATGCAGACGAGGTGACGTGCCAGCCGCTCCGCATGGTGGCAGCTCCCGGGTGTGTAGTCAACCGTCCTGAGGGCCCTGCCGCGCAGCGGATACACCGGGCTGTCGAACGTCCCGATGACGTCCAGGTACCTGCGTCGGGCGGCGGCCAGCACCCGGGCCCTCTCGTCGGTGAGTATGGGATAGGCGACGAGCGTCACGTCGGCCTCCCTGGGGACCGGCCAGGGCGGCAGGCCCATCCCGGCGAGCCGCCGCTCGATGCGCCCGGCGTTCTCGCGTCTCGTGCGCATGAGTCCGGGCCACGCCTCCACCTCTCTCAGACCGGCACGACAGGTCCTCTCGCCGGCCAGCCTCACGTAACCCCGACGCAGCCGGAAGTCACGTCCGTGTTCGACGGGGGAGCCGATGAGACCCCAGCGGCAGAGGTCCGGATAGCCCAGGTCGAGGAGGACTTCCCGCCGGGCCTTCACGAAGGCGGCCCAGACGCGTCTCTGGCATTCGAAGGAGAGTTCCGGCAGGGCGCGTTCCGGGAGGGCCCACCTCGAGACGTGGGCGTCGACCGAACGGAGCAGGCTCTCGTCGTTGACGGTGAGCATGCCGCCCCAACCGGTGGTGTAGGGCTTGCCCCATCCGAAGCTGTAGATGGCCCCGTCGCCGAAAGAGCCCAGTGGGGCGCCGTTCCACGACGAGCCGAGGGCGAGGGCGCAGTCCTCGACGACGCGTGCGCCGATGCGCCGGCACTGCCGCACGAGCTCGTCGAGCCGGCCGGGAACCCCCCAGGTGTGCTGGAGGATGACGGCCTTGAAGGAGCCGGGGGGCCGCCGCGCCAGGTGTCCCGGATCGATGCAGCCGTGCTCGTCGACGTCGAGATAGACCGGTTTGGCCCCGCAGAGCTTGACGGGGGCGACGGCACTC
>DATKVD010000447.1:0-8564 GCA_035530235.1 Planctomycetota bacterium
ATGTGGGGCGTGCGGTCCTCGCCTTTGTAAGTGCACGAGATGAGCCATGGGAAATGGTTGATCCCGGCGATGCGGAGGTCGAAGTCGCGCTCGATCTCGGGGGTGATGGATTCCCCGTCGGGCACGACGCCCGCCTTGACCATGGTGTTGTGCCGGGCCATGGGCATGTGAAGCGAGTCGCACATCGCGAAGGATTTCACGTCGGGGGCGTGCCGCATGAGGGCGATGCCGTTGACGGTGGTGGGGTTGATGTAGTTGATGACCCAGGCGTCCGGGCAGAGTTCCTTGACGTCGGCGGCGACGCGCAGAATCTCCGGCAGTTCACGCGCGGCGCGAAAGATGCCGCCCGGCCCGATGGTGTCGCCCGAGCACATCAGCACCCCGTACTTCTTCGAGATCTCGCAGTCGATCCCGCGGTACTTCACGCCGTCGTTCGCGAACGAGAGCACGACGAAGTCGGCGCCCCCCAGCACGTCGCGCCGGTCGGTCGAGCCCTCCACCTTGAGCGGACTCTTCAGGTGCTCGATCATCAGCTCGGCGAGCTTCACCATCCTATCGAGCCGTGAGGGGTCGGTGTCGACGTAGCCGAGGGTGCCTTTCCGCAGGACCTCCGAGTGCAGCATGTTCCAGAGGGACTGTCTGCCGAAGAAGAGGCTTCCTGCACCGATCACAACGACTTTGGGGTGTTGCATCGCTCACTCCTGTGTTGTGAGAGCTTGGTTCACTTCGCACGCTTGTAGCGCAGCAATATCGATCCCGGCATCTCGGGGATCGTGATGATCTGTCTCGCCAATTCCCGGCCGCTCATGCGTTCGCGCGGCGGCTCCTCGTAACCGTCGGCGAGGCTCACCTCGTACTCGGCGTCCGGGTCGATGCGTCTCAGTTCGACCGCCATCTCTGCGAAGGGAGACCGGTGTCGGCGGAGGAAGACGGCGAAACCGGCGTCGAGATCCGCCCGGTGGAACTGCCACGCACACCAGTCATGGTACGCGATCGTGAGCGGGAGCAGGAGATAAAAATCCCCGAGGAAGAATTTCCGGACGGATTTCCACTCGGCGACCGCCGAACGGGCGGCGTCCATCGGGAACTCGTCTCCCAGCAGTGTCTTGCCTTTGGCCATCACGTCGTTCGGATGGACGAGCGTCGCGGCGTCGTCCGGGGGCAGGTCCTCGCGTTCGATATGGCAGCCGAAGGTGAACCCGCTGATGAGGGCGCCGCGGGTGGAATAGGGGGTGAAGTTCCACACCCCGCCTCCCATGAGCGGCACCCACCGCGCGAGCCCGGCCTTGATGCACTGGTCGCCCACGTGCAGTCCCATCCCGAAGGTGAGTCCTCCCACGTCGGTGAAGTCGCTCGACCAGAGGGGCAGCGAACGTGACAGGGTTTCGAGGTCGATGCGTCGGCCGCCCGAGGCACAGTTGTCGATCCAGAGTCCCGGGTGGCGTCTGCGCAGCTCGTCCCAGAAGGCGTAGTGTCCCTCGATGTAGCGGATCTCGGTCATGCCGACGCGGTCGGGGGCGTCGGCTTCCTGCCAGTAGCCGAGCGGGTCGAAGTTGAAATCCTCGCGATAGACGTCCACTCCGGACTCCTCGATGATCTTCGAGAACTGGTCGAGGATGTGCCGGCGGGCCGCCGCGTTTCCGAAGTCGAGCAGTGTGTTGTCCGGGTTCTCGGACGAGCGGAGGACGAACTCCGGATGCTCACGGGCCAGGTCGCCGTCGGAGCGGACACGCGCCGGCTCGAACCACAGGACGAACTGCATGGCCTTCTCGTGGGCGGCGTCGGCGATGGGACGCAGTCCCCGCGGATAGCGCTCGCGGTTGACGGTCCAGTTGCCCACCTCCTGCCACCAGTCGCGGCCGCGGCCGTACCAGCAGGCGTCGATCCAGTAGGCGGTGGCGCCGACGCCTGCGACCTTCGGCAGTGCCGTCAGCTCGAGTCCCTCGCCGGCCTGTCCCGTCAGGTAATAGTAGAACTGCAGTGCCTGTGCGACCACCGGCTCGACCAGCTTCCCGTCGATGCGCGGGAGGTAGTGGGCGATGAGCAGCCGACGGAGCAGGTTGTTGCCGACGGTGGGGTCGTCGGCGTCATAATCGATGAGGAGAATGCGCGGGGTGCGGATCTTCTCGCCGGGGTGAAGCACGAGATGCGTCCGTTCCATCCCGGCGGAGACGCGGAGGGTGTCGGTGCCGCGGTCGAAGTCCGCCCGCCACTGTCCCGACCATCCGACGGCGAGTACCGTCCCGCCGTGCCGACGCTGGAGGTTCATGAAGGGGAGCGTCCCGTTGGACGACCGTCCGCCGACGGGGGCGAGTGAGAGTGTCCGGTTCGGCCGCAGTTCGTCCGTCAGGGGCAGGAAGTCGTCGATGCGACACGCACTCCCCCTGGCGTGATGGAGCTTCGGGAGCTCACCCGGCACGTCGAGCGCGGCGTCGAGCGGGAGGATGTCCTCGATGACGGGGGTGTCGGCCGAGCCGAGGTTTTCGAATTCGAGGACCCAGTCGACGGCCGGGAAGTCGTCGAACCGTCGAACGTGCGCCGTCACCTCCGGCGCGCCGGCCGGACCGGCGTACCGGACGTGCGTGGTTTCACCGCCGGCGGACGGCTCCTTCGCCGAGTCCACGGACTTCAGCAGTTCCTTCGAAGGCCGGCCGTCCAGACGGAATGAGAAAGGCGGGTCGTCATCTTCCCATCGGGGGCGCCGTGTCAATGTCCGAATCCTCCTGTCGAACTCCGGGCGAGGGGGCCGCGGCGGGCCATGTATACCAGAACCGCCCGGCGCTGCAACCCCTTTTTCTGTTGACAGCGTCATCGGGAGGGCTAGAATCGTCGATGTCGGGAGTCCATCGGAGGGACGAGAGCGGTCATGCTGGTCGGGCTCATCAGCGACACGCACGATCACCTGACGATGATCCGGAAGGCCCTGGCGGTCTTTGCCGGGGCGAAGGTGGAATGTCTGGTTCACGCCGGGGATTTCGTGGCGCCCTTTGCACTGAAGGCGGTCCTGGAGTTCGGCCGTCCGGTGGTCGCGGTCTTCGGGAACAACGACGGCGAGCACCACGGACTGAGGAAGCTCCTTCCCGACCTCCGCAAGGGGCCGCGACGCGTCACCCTCGGCGGGAAGAGCGTCACCGTCGTTCACGATGAGACGAAGCTCTCGCAGAGCAACGTCCTCGAGAGCGACGTCATCGTGGTGGGACACACGCACGTCGCGGAGGTCCGCGAGGGCATGCCGCTGGTGGTGAACCCGGGCGACTGTTCCGGGTGGGTGGCGGGCAAGAACACCATCGCCATCCTCGACACCGTAACCCTCGCCGCGAACGTCATCAATCTCGAGTGAAGCGCGATGCGAAAGACGGGCGTCGTTCTGATCCTGGTGCTGTCGACGGCCCTGTGCGGCTGCGTCGAGCGGAAGCTCACCGTCACCAGCACGCCCCCCGGGGCGAAGGTCTACCTGGACGACGAGCCGAAGGGCGAGACCCCCGTCACCTTCCGCTTCAACTTCCACGGTCACCGGACGTTCAAGCTGAAGAAGGACGGATACCGTGTCTGTGAAGAGGTGAAGTGGGTCAGACCTCCCTTCTGGGAGTACCCGGTGCTCGACGCCATTGCCGACCTGACGCCCATACCGCTGGAGGACCACAAGAAGTTCCACTTCGAGCTGGAGCCGGTCAGGGAGGTCGTCACGGAGGACGTGCTGTATCGGGCGCGGGCGCTGAAGGCCCGGATGGAAGGCAAGCCCGCACCCGAGAAACCGGCGCCGGCGAAGACCGAGCCTGCCGGGACACCCACCGAGGCGCAGCCGACCCCCGTCGAGGCGGTACCGACCCCCGCCGAACCCATGCCCCCCGCCGAGACCCGCTCCGAGGAGACGCCGGAATCCCCCGAAGCACCGGACAAGCCCGACGACACCGAACCCGACCCGGAGATGTGACCGCGCTGGTGTGCTCGCCCCGTTCCCCTTGCCGTCCGATGCCCCGCGTCCACGGATTTCCTTGCCGCACGCATGTCCGTGTCCTATAATCAGGATGGAAGGGGTCCCGCGTGAAACGACGGATTGCGCTCATCCTGGTGCTGTGTGCGGCCGGTGTGCTGGGCGCGGCGGGGGAGACGCCGCTGGGGGAGGCCCGGCGGCTCTTCATGACGGGTGAGTACACGCGTGCCCGGCAGGCGCTCGAGAAGATGCTGGAAGCGGACGCCGCGAACGAACCGGCGGCGGCGCTCCTGGCGGAACTCGACATCGAGCTGGGACGGTTCGTCGAAGCGTCCCAGCGGTGCGAGGCGTTCCTGAGGCGGTCGCCGCGGGCCGTGCGCGTGCGGGCGATGCTGGCCGAGGCCCTCTACGCCCGGGGACAGCTCGACCGGGCCGCCAGGGAGGCCCGCAGCGTCCGCGTGCTCGACCCCGACAACCTTCGCGCCCGCTACCTCACGGCACTCATCGACGACGACCGCGGCAGACGCATCCCCGCCAAGCGCGCCTTCGGGACCTTCATCGACGTCTGGCAGGATACCCCCGAGGAAAAGCTCTCCGCCGAGGACGTCACGTTCATCGGGCTCGGCTGCACACGGTTCGCCCTGGCCGACCGCAACCCTGCGATGCTCAAGACCATCGTCAGCACGGTCTATCCCCTGGCGCTCAGGAAAGACGAGCGGTATACCCCGGCGCTCATCGCCTCGGGCGCGCTCTTCCTCGAGAAGTACAACACCCCGCAGGCCGAGAAGGACTTCCAGGCGGTGCTGCGCATCAACCCGAACCATCCCCTGGCGCTCCTGGGCCTGGCGCAGTGCGAGCTGCGCGAGCGCCGCTTCCCCGAGGCCCACGACTTCATCGAGCGCGCCGCCGCCTCCGCTCCCGACCTCCCCGACGTCCTCCTCCTCGACGCCGTCCTCAGCATCTACGACGAGGACTTCCGCACGGCACTCGCCGGGGCCGAGAAAGTGCTCGCCGTCAACCCCGGCCACCCGGAAGCCCTGGGACTGAAGGCGGCGTGTCTCTTCCACCTGGACCGCAAGGACGACTACGCGGCGGTCGAGAAGCACGTGGTGGCGGTCAACCCGGCCTGCTCGGTCTTCTACGAGACGGTGGCGAGCGTGCTGGTGACGCGGCACCGTGACGCCGACGCCGAGCCCCTCCTGAGAAAGGCCGTCGAGCTGGCGCCCAACGACTCCGGGCCCGCCGCGCTCCTCGGACTGCTGCTCATGCGCCGCGGCGGCGAGACCGAGGCCTACGACGTCCTCACCCGCGCACACGACATGGACTCCTTCAACGTCCTCGTCTTCAACACCCTCAACCTGCTCGACCGGATGAAGGGCGAATTCGAGACCCGGAAGACCCAGCACTTCACCCTCAAGGTGCACCGCAAGGCGGACGAGGTGCTCGCCGGGTACGTCGCCGACTACCTGGAGGAGGTGTATCCCGAGGTGACGCGGACCTACGGACACGCGGTGCCGCACACGCTGATCGAGATCTTCCCCGATCACCGGATGTTCTCGGTGAGGACGACGGGCATTCCGAACGTCGGGACGGTGGGGGCGTGTCTGGGTCCGACGATCGTGATGGATTCTCCGGCGGCGGGTCGGCCCGGGATGTTCAACTGGCGGGACGTCCTGCGTCACGAGTTCACGCACGTGGTCACGCTCTCGGCGACGGACATGAAGATCTCGCACTGGTTCACCGAGGCCCTCGCGGTGAGCGAAGAGTCTCACCCGCGGCCGTGGGAGTGGTATCAGCTCCTGGTGGACGCCCTGGACCGCGACGAGTTCATGCCGGTGACGAAACTGAACCACGGGTTCACGCGGGCGCGCACGCAGCGGCGGAGACAGCTCGCGTACGCCCAGTCCCACTTCATCGCCGAGTTCGTCACCCGTCGGTGGGGCCGCGACAAGCTGCTCGCCATGCTCGAAGCCTATCGCACGGACCCGAGCACCGCGACGATGATCGAGTCGGTCTTCGGCATGAAGCCGGAAGCGTTCGACGCGCAGTTCCTCGATTTCGCCCGCGCGGAGCTGGCCGGCGTCAACCTGTCGCCGACGCCGCTCGTCCGGCACCAGGCCGAGGTCGAACAGAACCTCGCCGAGAACCCGCAGACCGTTGAGCTGCACGTCGAGCTGGCACGCATCAAGCTCGCACGACGCGACCTCACCGGCGCGGCGCTCGCCGTCGGCGAGGCCCTCAAGCTCGAACCCGCGAACGCCCGTGCACACACCGTCCTCGGACAGGTGCGCCTGGCACAGGGCAACATGGCCGACGCCAGGAAGGCGTTCGAGAAGGCCCTCCAGCTCGACCCGAAGGAAGTCGACGCCGTCCGCGGACTCGCCGGTATCTGCGGCACCGGGAAGGACTTCGACGGACAGCTGAAGCACCTCGAAGCCCTCCGGGAGATGGAACCCCTGAACCCGGCGGTCCATCGCGCCGTCGCGCGCGTCCACCTCAAGAAGAACAACGAGCCGGCACTCGTGACCAGCCTGGAGGAAGCCGCCCGGCTGGACAGTCAGGACTACGCCTCGAGACGGGAACTCGTGCGGCTGATGATGGACCGCACCGACTATCACTCGGCCGCCAAGTACATCGACCAGGCCGTCGCCATCTGGCCCTACGACCGGCAGCTTCACGAGTGGGCGGCGGTCGCCTTCGCCAGGCTGGGCAATACCGCACGGGCCGAGTCCGAGAAGGCCCTCGTTCCCCTCTCCAAGCCCTATCGCGGCGGCCCCGAGACGTCGGGTGAACCGGTGAGACCCGTGGAGCATTGAAAACGGCAGGCTGAAGGCTGAAGGCTGTAGACCGTAGGTACGGAAGAAACAGAAGAAGAAGGGACGCGATGACGATTGAGGAGTTTCAGAAGGCGATTGAAGAGATTTACTTCGGCCGGGACAGTGCCCGGGGCCTGGCCGGCACCTTCATGTGGTTCGCCGAGGAGGTGGGTGAGCTTGCCGCCGCCATTCGACGCGGCGAGAGCGACAACCTTCACGAGGAATTCGCGGACGTCTTCGCCTGGCTGGTGAGCCTGGCGTCCGTCAGCGGCATCCGCATGGAGGACGCCGTCCGGAAATACGCCGACGGCTGTCCCTATTGTAAGAACGCCCCCTGCACGTGCAGTGACAAGGTCTGAAAGGAGGAACGCATGACGGACCGAACTGATCAATCGTTCACCCCGGCGCCGAACGCGCCGTCGCCGGCGGCCCCGATGCCTGAGAGAGTGGTTTACCTTCAGCCCCCGCCCGCACCGAAGCGCAGCGTCTTTCGACTCGTCCTCGTCTACCTCGTCTCGGCCATCTTCATCTTCAGCATCTTCCTCAACGTGGGACTGCTGTTCCAGATGGCGCTGTTGTCGGGACCCGGGTCGGAACTGCAGGAGCGGTACGTGGCCGGCAGCATCACCAGCGGCAGCAAGGTGGCCATCGTGAGTGTAACCGGACTCATCGCCGACACCCCGCGCGGGGTGTTCAGTGAGGGGGGGAACTTCCAGCACGTCATGGCACAGCTCCGGAAGGTACGGAACGACTCGGCCGTGGTGGGCGTGGTGCTCGAGGTCAACTCGCCCGGCGGCGGCATCACCTCGAGCGACGTCATCCTGCACGAGGTGGAGCGCGTGAAGAAGAGCGGGAAGAAGGTCATCGTGTGGATGGGCAGTCTCGCCGCGAGCGGAGGGTACTACGTCTCGTGCAAGGCCGACACCATCTACGCCAGTCCGACGACGCTCACCGGGTCCATCGGCGTCATCCTGGGACTGTTGAACCTCGAGGAACTTGCCGGCAAGGTCGGCGTCAAGCCGGTGCTCATCAAGCGCGGGGAGTTCAAGGACATGGGGTCGCCCTATCGTGAGATGACCGACGCCGAGAGGAAGCGGTTCTCCGCCCTCGCCGACGGCGCCTTCGAGCGGTTCAAGAAGGTCGTCGCCCAGGGGAGGAACCTGACGGAGGCGGAAGTCGACCGGGCCGCCGACGGCGCCATCCTCACCGCCGCCGAGGCGCTCGACCTCGGACTCATCGACAAGATCGGATATCTCGAAGAAGCCGTCGACGCCGCCAAGGGACAGCACACCGACGCCGCCGTCGTCCGATACGAGAAGCCGAGGGGACTGCTGGCGGCCATGGTCTCCAAATCGAGCGTCCCTTCCGGCGAGGTGCACGTCCATCTCGATTCGCCGCTGCCGATGCTCGCTCCCGGACTCTACTACCTGTGGCTTCCCGGACTGGGGGCGGGGGACTGACGACGTCACCGAACCGGAGCGTCGTGGGGTCCGGCCGCCGGCGAGCGTGCCGCGGTGGGGCCGCGCCTTCGGCTCGCCGTCCCTTTCCGTCGCTTTCTGTCCCTTTTGCATCACGCGGTTTCCCTTCCGTGTCCTTCTTTGTCCTCTCGTTTCGCCTGAATGTCCGCTTTCTTCGCCTCGATGTCGCCTGATAGGACGCTCGTGTCGCCTGAAACGGGAAGCCGAAATCCGTAAGCCGTGTTCCTGTAACAGGTTGCGATTTTCACGGGTCGCGCCTCACCTGCATTTTTTTCCGGAGCCCCGTCGAGCTGCAATAACCCTCTCCACAGTACCGACGGAGGCAAAGAAAAATTG
>DATKVD010000448.1:0-9878 GCA_035530235.1 Planctomycetota bacterium
CATCGGTCGCACCGTCCAGAACCACGTGGAGTCGAACGGGTTCTCGGTGGTCCGGCAGTTCGTGGGACACGGCATCGGCCGACAGCTCTGGGAGGAGCCCCAGGTGCCCAACTTCTGGGACGACGGGGAGTCCACCCCGACGGACCGTGCCCTCGAGAAGGGCACCGTGCTCGCCATCGAGCCGATGGTCAACGCCGGCGACTACCGGGTGAAGACACGACCCGACAAGTGGACGGTCGTCACCTGTGACGGAAAGCTGAGTGCACATTACGAACACACCATCGCCATTACGGAGAGTGGTGCCGACGTCTTGACGATGCTTGCGTAGAGTGGCTTTGTGGAGGCCACGTCAGGTGGCTAAGGAAGAACCCATTCGGGTCGAGGCGGTCGTCAAGGAGGCTCTCCCGAACGCGACGTTCAGGGTGGAACTGGAGAACGGTCATCAGCTGCTGGCCCACGTCAGCGGCAAGATCAGGATGCATTTCATCCGCATCCTTCCGGGTGACACGGTCACCGTGGAGGTGTCGCCTTACGATCTGTCCAAGGGACGTATCGTCTACCGCACACGGTAGACGTCGACCGGAGACCGGTCCGTCCCCGTCGCGACGGGGACCGACGGGAAACCGGACCCGCTGAAGGGACTACGGGAGTCGGGAAGATGAAGGTCAGGGCCAGTGTCAGAAGGATCTGTGAGAACTGCAAGGTCGTCCGTCGCAAGGGCGTGGTGCGGGTGATCTGCACCAACGGTCGACACAAGCAGCGACAGGGGAAATAAGCGGAAGGAGGCGAGGGATGCCTCGAATCATCGGTGTGGACGTTCCGAACGACAAGCAGACGTGGGTGTCACTGACGTACATCTACGGCATCGGTCCGACACAGTCGAGGAAGATCTGCGAGGCCTGCGGGATCGAGCCGGGACTCAAGGCGAAGAACCTGAGTGAGGACGAGCTGAGTCGCATCGGCAGCTACATCGAGCGGAACAACGTGGTGGAGGGACAGCTCAGACGTCAGGAGATGCAGAACATCGGTCGATTGAAGGAGATCCGGTGCTATCGCGGGCTGCGTCACATCCGCGGTCTGCCCGTGCGCGGACAGCGCACCCGCACCAACGCCCGTACGCGAAAGGGCAAGAAGAAGACCGTCGCCGGAAAGAAGTCCGTCAAGGAAATGAGGTAACCCGGTCAGACGTCGCCGAGGAGTTGAAAATGGCAAAGCATGAGAAACGGAAGATCAAGCGGAACGTGGTCAAGGCCATCGCCCACATCAAGGCCACCTTCAACAACACCATCATCACCATCACCACCACCACCGGGGAGGCGTTGTGCTGGAACTCGGCCGGGACGATCGGGTTCAAGGGCTCACGGAAGAGCACACCGTTCGCCGCCCAGCGGGCCGCCGAGACCGTCGCCGACAAGGCGAAGAAGATGGGGGTGCGTGAGGTGGAGATCCGGGTCAAGGGTCCCGGTTCGGGACGGGAGTCGGCCATCACCGCCCTCCAGGCCGCCGGTCTGACCATCCGGTCGATCGAGGACGTCACACCCCTGCCTCACAACGGGTGTCGTGCACGCAAGAAGCGACGCGTCTAACGGAGATTCCTTCATGTCGAGACACACCGGACCCAAATGTCGTCTCTGTCGTCGCGAGGGGACCAAACTGTTCCTCAAGGGGGAGCGGTGCTTCACCGCGAAGTGTGCCGTGACGAGACGGGAGTCCGCCCCCGGCGTGCACACCTGGCGTCGCGGAAAGCCTTCGCAATACTCGATCCAACTCCGTGAAAAGCAGAAGGTCAAGCGGTACTACGGACTGCGCGAGAAGCCGTTCCGTCACCTGTTCCACCACGCCGAGCGGGCCCCCGGCAACACGGGTGAGGCCCTCCTGATGATGCTCGAACGTCGACTGGACAACGTCCTCTACCTGGCGGGCTTCGCCGCTTCCAGGTATCACGCACGACAGATGATCACCCACGGACACGTCACCGTGAACGGTCACCGTGTCGACGTGGGGTCGTTCCTGGTCGACCAGGACAACGTCATCCGTCCGAAGGGGGGCGAGGAGCTGGTCCGGAAGGTCAAGGAGACCCTCGAATCGACGAAGTACCGGGACGTGCCGCCGTGGCTGACGGTGTCGGACGACCCGCCGGAGATCACCGTCCGTGTACTGCCGGGTCGTGACGACATCTCGGTCGAGACACGTGAGCAGCTCGTCGTCGAGCTCCTGAGCAAGTGATATTCCCGGTGTCCGACGGAGACTCGGACGCCGTCAGGTGAGCGTGGACAGATACCGTCGGAGCGCCCCGCACGAACGCGGCGGACTCGTCTCGCCCTTTGGAGGTAGACCTCATGCGCGTACGCTGGAGAGGTATGGAACTCCCCTCGAGGGTCGTTCCGGTTTCTGAGACGTTGACCGACACGTATGGGATGTTCACCGTGGAGCCGTTCGAGAGGGGGTTCGGTCGGACCATCGGCAACAGTCTTCGTCGCATCCTGCTGTCCAGTCTCGAAGGCAGTGCCGTCACCACCGTCCACATCAAGGGGGCGGACCACGAGTTCACCACGATTCCGGGGGTCGTCGAGGACGTCACCGACATCATCCTCAACGTCAAGCAGATCGTCGTCAAGACACACACCGACGAGGAGAAGACCGTCACCCTCCGCACCCGGAAGAAGGGCCCGGTCACGGCCGGGGACATCAGCACCGACGCCACGGTGGAAATCGCCAACCCCGACCTCCACATCGCCACGTTGAACGAGAACGTGACGTTCGAGGTCGACATGACGGTCCGTCGTGGACGCGGATACGTCACCGCCGAGGAGAACACGTCTGAGGAGCGTGTCATCGGGCTCATCCCGGTGGATTCCACCTTCTCCCCGGTCCTGCGTGTCAACTACCGCTGTGAGAACACCCGTGTCGGTCAGCGGACCAACTACGACCGTCTCATCCTCGAAATCTGGACCAACGGGACCCTCTCACCCGAGATGGCCCTCGTGGAAGCCTCGAAGATCATGCGCAAGCATCTCAACCCCTTCGTGCACTACTTCGAGATCGGACGTGAGATGCAGGAGGAGCAGATCGCCGACGAGGTCGAGCCCTCCGAGGCCGACGACGCCCTCGCCGAGAAGCTCAACATGGAGATCGGTCAGATCCAGCTCTCCGTCAGGGCCAACAACTGTCTCGAATCCGAGGACATCGTCACCGTCGCACAGCTCGTCATGCTCACCGAAAGTGAACTCCTCAAGGTCAGGAACTTCGGCAAGACCTCCCTCAAGGAGGTCAAGGCCAAGCTGAGTGAGATCGGTCTCTCGCTCGGCATGGACCCCGACCTGGTCAAGAGCAAGATGAGAACATAGAGCCGTCCCACACCGCCCAGGCGGATGAGGACGACACAGGACCCGAACCGTCCTGAAAGGACCCTCCAGAATGAGACATCGTGTCGGTGGATACAAACTCGGACGGAACACCTCACATCGCAAGGCGGTGCTGAGGAACCTCGTGACGGCACTCTTCAAGCACGAGCGGATCGTCACCACCCCGGCCAAGGCCAAGGCGGCGAAGTCCCTGGCGGAAAAACTCATCACCGCCGCACGCACCGGAACACTTGCCGCCCGACGAAACGCCCTCAAGGTCCTCTACGAGAAGGACGTCGTCAAGAAGCTGTTCGACGAGATCGCCCCGCGCTACGCCGACCGCACGGGGGGATACACACGCATCCTCAGGCGCGTCCGCGGACTCGGCAAGAACCGACTCGGCGACAACGCCGAGACCTGCATCTTCGAGCTGGTCGGACAGGAAGCCGAGCGCGAGAAGGCCGACAAGGAAAAGCTCCAGGCCAAGAAGAAGGAGAAGGAAAAGACCTCGTAGCCGCTGCTGGTCCGCCGCCCATCGAAAGGCGTCCCCCTCCGGGACGCCTTTTCTTGTACGGACCAAGGGGTCTGTCCCCGGAACGTCCTTGAAAACCGACGGCAATCCGTGTACCGTCACGAGCGAGCCACGGCGGAAAGGATCAAGGAGGGTACCATGGACGACTGCATCTTCTGCAGGATCGTGAAGGGGGAGATCCCGTCGGCGAAGGTGTACGAGGACGAACAGTGCTATGCGTTCCTCGACATCGAACCGCTCTCGTGGGGACACACGCTCATCGTCCCGAAGAAGCACTACGAGCGGATCACGGAGATGCCGCCCGCGGAGGTGGCCGCACTGATGTCGGTCGTCCCGAAGCTCGCCGCCGCCGTCATCAAGGCCGCCGATGCCGAGGGACTCAACGTCCTCCAGAACAACGGCCGCGTGTCCGGTCAGGCGGTGCCGCACCTGCACGTCCATCTCATCCCGCGTCACACCGGCGACGGACTGGGCTACCGCTGGAACGCCAGGCAGTACGGCGAAGGGGAGATGGAGACGTTCCACAAGAAAATCCTGGGGGCACTGGGGTAGCGTCCAAAGGGGACGGTCCCCAACCACCAAAAGGGCCGGTCCCCGGGGTTCAAAATTCGAAGCACGAAATCCGAAACAAATCCGAATCAGACAATGACGCAATGACGGAAACAAGGAGGTCCGCAAGCAGAGCCGTTTCTGTCATTCGGACATTTGGATTTCGTGCCTGGTCGCCGGAGGCGACTGAATTTCGTGCTTCGTGCTTCGGATTTCATACCGCGCAGGGACAGTTCCCGCCGCCTCTACTTCGCCTTTTCCAGGACGTTCTTCTGTGCCTGGATGAGTCCGTCGAGTTCCCCGGTGGGCACCCACCGCACGCGTCCGTCGGCGAAGAGTGCCGGCCGCTGGTTCGCGCCCTTGCCCAGATGGCCGAACGCCGGCCCGTACTGCCCGCACGACGCATCGTACATGAGCACGTACCGACTGTCACCCTTGACCAGTCGGTAGTCGTCCACCGGGAAGAGCACGTAGCGGAAACCGGTCACCGGACACCGCAGCATCTCCTCACGCTGCTTCTCGGTCCGTCGCGGGGGGAGGTAATCGTAGAAATCCTGGAGGTCCCGGGGATACCTCCCGTTGGTCTCGACGTGCTTCTCGAGGAGTGACCCCAGACGGTGAAGTCTGATGAAGCACTCGGAGTTTTCGGTCTCGACGTCGACGTCGTTCCGCTCTTTCACCGAGTCCCGGTATTTCTCACGTCTCGCCTTGTCGAGGAAATCGTCGGCCGGGAAGGTCACGGACCCGGTCTGTCGGCTCATCCACTGCATGACGTTCACGAACACCACGTCCGCCCCGATGGTCCGGCTCGGGAAGACCACCTTGTCGGGCGACTCGCCGGTCCCCGGAAACAGCATGAAGCCCGTCATCAGCACCCCGGTGAGAAGATACGCGTTCACCACCCCCAGCACCACGCCGCCCCCCACGTGCACCGCCTTGGGCATCTCCAGCCGCGGGGGATACAGGTAACTCGCCCCCGTCTGAAGGACGACCAGACTCACCAGGAATGTCCCCATGAAACACAGGGGCTGCGTGTACCACCCCATCCCGGCGAGTTTCAGCACGTTCGAGAGCGGCACGAGGAGTGTGACGGCCGCCGACGCCGACAGCACGATGACGAACAGTATCACCAGGGCGCTGAAGAGTCCCATCCGGTACGAGGCGTAAACCACGACGACAAAAACCGCGACCGAGGTCAGACTGGCCACCGACAGTGTCAACACGTTTGTTCTCCCAAGAGCATCCGGCAAAATGAGCTGTTGCCGTTGACAACAAGCCCCGTGAGGGGCGTCAGTCAATAGCCGGGGGCGCGAGCCCCCGGATAGAAGTCCTCAAGTCATCCGAGCCCCAGCGGGGCGACAGGAATTTCCCGGTGCCGGCAGAACTCCTGCCGCCCCTTCAGGGCTGCTGGGCTTCTGCGGCTCCGCAACCGGGGGCTTGCGCCCCCGGCCAAACGCCCTTGGCCCCTTCGGGGCCGAAGACCTTCAAGAAAGCGTCCTAAGTTCCGATCCTCAGCACGTGGGCCAGTTCCTTGAGACTGGTCGTGCCGTCGATCACCCGGGCGAGGCCGGTATGCTGGAGGCTGTAAGCCCCGTCACGGTGAAGTGCCGCGCGCAGCGCGGCGGCGTCGGCCCCGTCCGAGATGAGTTTGCGGCTCTCCTCGCCCGGCTGCCACACCTCGAAGATTCCCGTGCGACCGTGGAACCCCGTCTTCCCGCACGCCTCACACCCGGACGATTCCTCGTAGAAGAACGGCACCTGTGACGCGTCCAGGTGGAGCTTCTGAAGCAGCTCGGCCGACGGGACCGTTTTCGACCGACAGTCCCGACACAGCACGCGCACCAGACGCTGTGCCACCAGTGTGTGAAGACCGACGGCAACGGCGGACGACTCCACCCCCAGCCCACGGAGACGCTCCACGATGCCGACGACGTCCGGGAGCTCGAAGCGGGCGATGACGAGCTGCTGACGCTGTGCCGCGGTGAGGGCCACCCGTGCCGTCTCCTTGTCCGGCACCTCGCCCAGCATCATCAGGTCGTAGTCCTGCCGGAGCTTCTCCTTGAGGATGGCGGCGAGGGGCTCGGCGGCGTCGGTCAGGTCGTTCTGCTCGATGCTCGGGAGCTTCACGCTCACCGGACGCTCGAACGTCGCGATGTTGCGTGAGTACGGGTCGAGGGAATCAAGCATGGCACAGACGGTGGTGCGGCCGCCCATCTCCGGGGGACTCGCCACCGCGATGAGCCCCTGTCCCTTTTCCAGTGCCTTCTTCAGTGTCGCCGCCTGCTCGACGGTCAGTCCCAGGTCGCCGAGTCGTCTGAGTCGCTCGCCGTCCGGCGACAGTCGCATCGTCATCGACTCGGCGTCCCCCTCGTCCTGGACCCACACGAACACGGTGAACCGGACGTCCATCGTGGGCAACTGGATGCGGAAGTGCGGCTCCTCCGAGCCGAAGTCCACCAGGTGCTTCACGAGCGTCATGAACGTCGTCCCGCGTCGTCGGTCGATCGGCGTCTCCGAATACACCACGCCGTCGATCCTGAACGAAACCGAGAGCTTCCCGCCCTTCGGCACCAGGTAGACCTCACGGGCGTGTCGCTCGACCGCCCGGCCCATGACCTGCTTGACCGCGGTGGCCGGGTCCTCTTCATCCGGCGGGGCCTCGGCCGGTGAGGCCACACGTCCCGCCTGGAAAAACAGCGTCACCGGGAGATACTTCTTCGCCACCCGGGCGAGCTTCCTCTCCACCGTCCTCGACCGGACACCGAAAAGACGCAGGAACCGCTTCCACAGGAGCATCCGGTGTTCCGGGGTGAAGAGTCTCCGTGACGGCAGCACGCGGCGGTTCCGGACGGGCACGTACTGTGCGACCACCGCCACCAGGGCAAGCAATGAGGCGGGCAGGGAGACGTAAGGCGGCACCACGAAGAACGTGACCAGTGCCGCAAAGCAGAGGGTCATCGTCACGTAATTCCACTTCACGGGGTCGACGGCCACGCGTCGGGCGTCCTCGTCGATCCACCGGGCCGTCCACAGCATCAGCGTCGCCACGACCAGCATCCCCGCCAGCCACCACAGGTCCACGTAGGTGTGAAACCACGTGACGTTCTCGGGCCGCCAGAAGAGTCCGTCCTTCAGGATGACGACCTCGGGGTCGTCGGCGGCGGGGCCCTGTGCGCACGCGGCGGACGCCCAGACCGCCACTGCCGCCAGTGACAACGTGAGTGTCAGTGTGCGTCGTCTCATGCCATGCGTTCCGTTCATGTGCCTCCCAGGAGTCCCGATTCGCCCCCGACGATCCCCTTGATGGCCATTTTCAGTGCCTCGACACTGGGGGCATGCTCGAAGGCGACCTTCCGCTCCACCAGTCCGTCCACCACCAGCTGCCGGAACGACTCGGTGAAGTCCTGCATCCCCTCCTCACGTCCCACACGGATGGCGTCGGCCAGGCGCTCGTCGTCGCCGTCGAGGATGAGTTTCCGGACGATGGGCGAGCTGAGCATGATCTCGACGGCCGGCACACGGTCCACGCCCTCACGACAGGAGGGCAGAAGCTGCTGACAGATGATGGCCCTCAGGTTGAAGGTGAGGGCGTGCCGGATGAGACGGTGTCGGTCACGGGGGAAGAAGCTCAATATCCGGTCCAGGGTCTGCGGGGCCGTCGACGTGTGGAGCGTGCCGAACACCAGGTGACCGGTCTCGGCCGCCGCCAGTGCCGACGCGATCGTCTCACGGTCCCGCATCTCCCCGATGAGGATGACGTCCGGGTCCTGCCGGACCACGTACTTGAGTGCTGTCTGGAAATCCTCCACGTCGATCCCCACCTCACGCTGGTTGATGAAGGCCTGCTTGTCGTCGTAGACGTACTCGATGGGGTCCTCGATGGTGACGACGTGACAGCGTCGTCTGGCGTTGATGTGCTCGATCATGGCGGCAAGCGTGGTGCTCTTGCCGCTGCCGGTGATGCCGGCCACGATGACCATCCCCTGTGCCAGTTCGGCAATCCCGGCGAGGGCCGACGGGAGGTGGAGTTCCTCGAAGCTCTTGATGAGCCGGTGGACGAGACGCACCGCGACACTGGTGTGTCCGCGCTGCCGGAAAACGTTGATTCGGAACCGTGAGACGGCCGTGCCGTAGGCGAAGTCCAGGTTGCCCGTGTGCTCGAAGGTCTCCATCTGTCGGTCACTGGCGATGTCCCCGACGAGTTCACGGATGCGTTCCTCGGTGAGCACCTCGTCGTCGAGGGGTGTGAGTTCGGCGTGCACACGGACCGACGGCGGCGAGCCGACCTTCAGGTGGAGGTCGCTCGCCCCCTGCTTCTGCATCGTCTCGAAGTACTGCGTCATGGCGGGTTTCGTGTCCACGGTTCGCTCCCGGTTTATCCGCTCAAGGTCGCCGGCTCGAAGCGCACCGGAATCCCGCGCTCGGCCAGATATTCCTTCGCCTGTCGGATCGTGAACTCCCGGTAGTGGAAGATGCTGGCGGCCAGTGCGGCGTCGGCCTTCCCCTCACTCAGCACCTCGGCCAGGTGTTCCAGTTTTCCGGCACCGCCCGAGGCGATGACCGGTATCCCCACGGCCTCGGCCACCGCCCGCGTCAGCTCGACGTCGTATCCGTTCCTGGTGCCGTCACAGTCCATGCTGGTGAGGAGGATCTCACCGGCGCCGCTCTCCTCGACGCGACGGACCCACTCGAGGGCGTCGATGCCCGTGGGCCGACGGCCGCCGTGCGTGTAGACCTCCCACGTCCCGGGGGCGTCCGGCACCTGCTTGGCGTCCACGGCCACGACGATGCACTGTGAGCCGAAGTGCCGGGCGGCACGCGCCACCAGGGCCGCGTCCTTCACCGCCGCGGTGTTGATGCTCACCTTGTCCGCCCCGGCGGACAGGAGCCTCCTCACGTCCTCGATCGTCCGCACGCCTCCGCCCACCGTCAGCGGCATGAACACCTCTTCAGCGGTGCGCGTGACGACGTCGATGATGATGTCGCGCTCTTCGTGCGAGGCGGTGATGTCGAGGAAGGTCAGTTCGTCGGCGCCTTCCTCGTCGTAGCGTCGGGCCACCTCGACCGGGTCACCCGCGTCGCGAAGGTTCACGAACCGTGTGCCCTTCACCACCCGACCGCCCGTCACGTCCAGACACGGAATGATCCGTTTGGCCAGCATCACAACCTCAGACGCTAAGTCGCTAAGACGCTAAGACGCTCAGTCGAAAACAGCAGAAGAAGAAACGCCGCGGAGCCACTGCTTCTAACTCAGCGTCTCAGCGTCTCAGCGTCTCAGCGTCTTCAGTTAAGTACGATCTCGGTCCCGATGCCCCGACTGGTGAAAATCTCCAGGAGCAGGCTGTGCTGGATGCGTCCGTCGATGATGTGCGCCTTGCGCACGCCCGCTTTCACCGCGCGCAGGCCCCCCTCCACCTTCGGCAGCATCCCCTTGCTGATGATCCCGCGCCTGA
>DATKVD010000449.1:0-5370 GCA_035530235.1 Planctomycetota bacterium
AGGTCGTAGATTTCGCGCACCGCCGGAAGCTCCTCGGTCGGCGTGTTCTTCGTCCAGTCGCCGGTGCAGCTTCCCATGAACATCGGCTTCGGTGCGAAGAGTCGCGCCAGGTCGACGCTCGTCGCGTCGATGCGCAGGAGCGGCGCGTTCTCGCAGAGACAGTCGCCCTGCATGTGATAGGAGATCATGCAGATGGGGGCGGCCGCGGCGACACGCTCATCCACGGCGGTCAGGGCGAACGTCTGCGTGCCCCCGCCCGAGGCCCCCGTCACCCCGATGCGCTTCGGATCGACCTCGCCAAGCGTCAGCAGGAAATCCAGCGACCGGACGCTGTTCCACGTCTGGAGTGCCATGAGCGAGAGTCCCCAGTGCGGGTCGGCGCCGAACCCCTGGTGCGGAAGCTGGCACGAGTCGTTGTAACCGACCATGTCGTAGCTGAACACCGTCGCCCCCATCCGTGCGAGCTGGATGCACCGGGCGACGACGCTGCCTGCCGGGTCGTGGTCGTGAAGCCGGCCGTCCGCCCAGTGTCCGTGCGGGCACAGGATGCCGGGCATCTTCTTCCGGCTTCCGACCTTCGCCGGGCGGAACAGGTTTCCGGTCACATAGAACCCCGGCATCGACTCGAACGCCACCTTCTCACAGGTGAAGCGGTCGCCCCGCCACCGGTCGAACACCCTCGGGCGAAGGGGACCGCGTCGCGGCTCGGGCAGCAGCGCCAGAGCGATCCTTGCCTCACGTCGAAGCCAACGTGCATACGCGACCCACTGTCTCCGGGACGCGAAGTGTCTCGGCCTGAAGCGTCGGTGGGCGTGACGGACATCCCTGGGAATCGGACGTTTCACTTCGGGTCTCCTTGCCGGCTGAGCTGAGCGTGGAAGTCACGTGTCAACCGGCGATAAACTGACGGAAAAAGGTCCCGGCAGTGAGCCGGGACCGGTGTGTTCTGGCGAGGCCGACGGGACTCGAACCCGCAACTTCCAGATCGACAGTCTGGTACTCTAACCAGTTGAGCTACGGCCCCTGGGATGTCCCTCCCCGGATATCGTCCGGGGACGGCACGTCCACAGCATCTTACCATATCACGCCGCCAATTGCAAGTCCCATCAAAAAACGCCCGTTCGGCGCGGGAAAACGCGGCGCTCCGGCCCCAAACCGGCCGCTGCGGCGAGGGGCCCGCCCGGGCGCCAACGGAAATCCACACCCGGCGTCCGAAGACCCTTGCAATTGCCTCGGACGACGTACAGTCTATAAGACGTGGCTCCGGCGGAAACAGGAAGCTCCTCATGAGGGAAAGGCCTTGATCCACCTGCTCCTGGTCTATGTCTGTGTGGTTGTCGTGGCGTGCGTCATGCGCTACGGTCGCATCCTGCGAAACGCGATGACGCGCGATCCCGTCGTCGCCCCGACGACGTTCGCGCACCGCGTGGACCCGGCGCCCATGGTGTCGGTGCTGGTGCCGGCCCGGGACGAGGAACACAACATCCGCGGCTGTCTCGACAGTCTCGTCGCCCAGGACTATCCCAACTTCGAGATCATCGTCACCGACGACCGGAGTGAGGACCGCACGGCCGAAATCGTGCAGGGCTATGTTAAGCGCGACCGCCGCGTGAAGCTGATCCGCAACCGTGAGTTGCCCGAGGGCTGGGGCGGCAGACATCACGCCCTGCACTTAGCGGCACAGCAGGCACGGGGCGAGTTCCTCCTCTTCACCGACGCCGACACCGTCCACGCCCCGCAGAGCCTCTCCCAGTCCGTCACCTGCGCGGTCACCAACGGCATCGACCTGCTCAGTCTCGTCCTCCGGCTGAAAGACGAGACGTTCTGGCAGAAATTCCTGAACCCCCTGGCGTCGGTGACGCTGATGGTGCAATACCGCATGAAGGAGGTGAACGACCCGACGTCGGACAAGTTCTTCGCGAACGGGCAATACAGCCTCATTCGTCGGGAGGCGTACGACCAGGTGGGGGGACGTGAGGCGATACGTTCGGAGTTCATGGACCTGGCCTTGGGAAGACGCGTCAAGCAGGCAGGGCTGAAGACGTGGATGGCACACGCGGGCGACCGCCTGGCACAGGCCCGCTCGTGGAACTCGTTCAGGGGCATCTGGAACGGCTGGACACGCATCTTCCTGGGGGTCCTCCAGCGGTCCCCACGGCTGGCCGTGCAGGTGCTGCTGCGGTTCGTGTTTCTCATCCTGGGTCCCTTTGCGCTCTTCCTGGGGGTCTCCGCGGCCCTCCTTCTTGGACACGGAGGTCCACTTCTCTGGACACTCTTCGGCCTGACCGGACTGGTGGTGGTCGGGGTTCAGACGATGGGCATCGCGGGCTACCACCTGTGTCACGCGGACCTCCGCTACGCGGCGCTCTTCTACCCGGCGGCCTTCTTCATCACGGGAATGGTTCTGCACGCGATCGTCAAGCTGTGTGTCGGAGGGGAGGTGGTGTGGAAGGGGCAGCGGTACCAGGCATCGCGCCGGGACACGGCCGGCGGCGGGGAGAAGACGTGATGCTGACCCGGGCGCTTCTGGCACTGTCACGCGAGATACGGGTGACGCCGCGGCAACTGGCATGGCTGGCGGACCGTGTGCCGCTGTGGGCAATCCGGAAAATCAGTGAAGCCAGACTGCTCAGAACGCTCCGGCACGTCTACCGCAACTCACCGGCACAGCGCGAGCGCTGGGGACGAGCCGGCGTCAAGCTTTCGGACCTCGGCATCCCCGAGGTCCTCCGCCATATTCCCTTTACCACCGGAGCCGATATCATCGAGCGTCCGGAAGACTACAAGTGTGCGCCTCCCGGGGAACTCGTTCATGTCGTCAGCACCGCCGGGACGAAGGGACGACGGAAGCAGGTCTTCCTGACGCAGCACGACCTGGACCATCACCTGACCATGATCGGGATGAACTTCCGGCGGCTCGGGCGGTCGACGCGCATCCTGGTGATGTTCTGCGTGAGTTTTCCCGGATGGGCCACCGCACACGTCATACAGAACGCCCTCGAAAGAGCCGGGGTGTTCAGCATCCTCTCGGGAGCCGAGCACTCCCCCCAGGAGCAGATCAGTCTCATCCGGGAACACAACATCAACGTGCTCTTCACCACCCCCACTTACCTCCACCGTCTCACCGTCGAGGCGGACGTCGAGCCGAGGAGCCTGGGGATACGGTACATTCACCTCGGCGCCCAGGCCTGGACCGAGGCATTCCGGGCCGAGATGGCCTCTGCCTGGGGTGCCACGCTGATCGATTGTTACGGCAGTGCCGAATCCGCCTTTGGCACCGCCGCCGAGTGTGTTCACCAGAACGGGCTGCACGTCGCCGAGACCGACTTCTGGCTGGAGGTGGTGGACCCTGCGTCCGGCACGCCGCTTCCCGACGGCGAGGAGGGGGAACTCATTCTGACCACGCTGAGCCGGTTCGGCATGCCCCTGGTGAGGTACAGGACGAGAGACATCGCACACCTCATCAAGCAGGAAGGTCGCTGCGCGTGCGGCATGCCCCTTCGCAAGATGTCACGCGTCCGGGGACGACTGGACGACATCCTCAAGCTCGGCGTGGCCACCAACGTCTATCCCGACGACATCGACACTGCCGTCCTTTCGGTCCCGGGAGTCACCGATTACCGGCTCGTTGTGGGAAAGGACGGCTACAAGGACACCTTGCACGTGACGGTGGAACAGGACGGGGAAGAGCCGGGCGTGAAGGACGCGGTCACGAAGGCACTCCTGAGCATAGCGGAAATCCGTCACGGCTGCGAGCATACGCAAACGGTCACCATCGACGGCATCGAGGTCGTGCCGCGAGGCACCCTGTCGGAAGCTCGCCCCAAGAGCAACCGAGTCGTCGACCGGCGCACATGACGCCGGGCGTGAGGTGGTCTGGAAGCATCAGCGATATCGCGCATCGCGCGAGGACGCCGCCGACGGGAGGAAGAAGACGTCATGCTGACCAGGACGCTTCTTGCGCTGTCACGTGGGATACGGGTGACCCCGGACCACTTGGCACGGCTCGTGGACCACGTGCCGCCGTGGGTCATCCGGAGGGTCGCAAGAGCCAGACTGCTCAGAACTCTCGAGCATGTTTACTTCAACTCACCGGCGCAGCGCGAGCGATGGAACCGGACCGGGATCAAGATCTCCGACCTCCGCTCGCCCGAAGTCCTTCCTCACATCCCCTTGACCACGGGATCGGACCTCATCGAGCATCCGGAAGACTTCCTGTGCGTGCCCCGCGAGAAACTCATCCACGTCGTCAACACCACCGGGACGAAGGGACGACCCAAGCGGGTTTACCTGACGGCGCAGGATCTCGAGCAGCACCTGTCGATCATCGGGTCGCACTTCCTGCGGCTGCCGGGGCCGGCACGCGCCCTGGTGATGCTCAGCATGCGCCTGCCGGGCTGGGCCTCACCCGAGGTAACGAAACGTGCCTTCCGGAAGGCCGGGCTGTTCGTCGTCCTCTCGGGAACCGAGCACTCCCCCCACGAGCAGATGGCCGCTATCCGAGAACACAACATCAACCTCCTCCTCACCGCACCCACGTACCTCCGTCGGCTCACCCTCGAGGCGGACTGCGACCCGAAGACGTTGGGGGTGCGGTACGTTTTCCTCGGCACCCAGCCGTGGCCCGAGGAACTTCGCACCGAAATGGAGAAGACGTGGGGCGCCACGCTGATCGACTCCTACGGGAGTGCCGAAACCCTCTTCGGATTCGCCGCCGAATGCGACCGGCAGAACGGCCTGCACGTCCCGGAGACGGAGTTCTGGCTCGAGGTGGTGGACCCTGTCTCCGGCGAGGTGCTGCCCGACGGCGAGGAAGGGGAACTCATCATCACCACGCTGAGCCGTGTCGGGATGCCCCTGGTCAGGTACAGGACCGGAGACATTGCACACCTCCTCCCACGGGAAGGTCGCTGTGCCTGCGGGCTGCCCTTTCGGAAGATGTCACGGGTCCGCGGACGATGGGACGACCTGCTGATCGTCGGCGTGGGTACCAACGTCTACCCCGACAGCATCGACGCGGCCGTCATGTCGGTGCCGGGAGTCACCGATTACCAGATCGTCGTGGAGAAGGACTCCTACAGGGACGCCCTGCGTGTGACCGTGGAACACGACGGGGAGGGGACCGGTCTGAGAGACGCCGTCGTCAAGGCACTGCTTACCATACGGGAGATCCGCGACGGGTGCGAAGACTCACGGACGATCGTCATCGACAGGTTCGAGGTGGTGCCGCCCGGCACACTGTCGGCCGGACGACCCAAGAGCAACCGAATCGTCGACCGACGCGGGTGACCGTCGAGTAGTCGCCGGGGGTCTTCGATTCGATCTCGTGGGCGGGCGGTCGCGCCTAGACCGCGTCGGCCCCGGGGAGGC
>DATKVD010000450.1:0-8305 GCA_035530235.1 Planctomycetota bacterium
GAGGGCTATGAGGGGCAAGGCAGCAGGTGTCGTGTGCGTTTTGCTCGGCGCCGTTCTGTTCCTCGCGGGTTGCAGGCGTGCCAGCACGATCCACGAAGCCGCCAAGTTCGGCGACATCGGCGGGGTAAAGGACTTTCTCCAGAAGGACCCCACGCTGGTCAACGCACGCGACGAAAACGGGTACACGCCGCTTCACGAAGCCGCGTCAGAAGGACACGCGGAGGTCACGGAGGAGTTGATTGCGAGAGGAGCGGATGTTAACGCGGTTTCGAAAAAGGATATGCTGGGTGTGGCGCCGCTGCACCTCGCCGCGTGGAATAACAGGAAGGAGGTGGCGGCCCTTCTGATCCGGCACGGTGCGAAGGTGGACGCGAAGGGCGCAGGAGGCGGCACTCCGCTGTCGGGGGCCGCGAGTAATGGGCACAAGGAGGTCGCCGAACTGCTGATTGCGAGCGGGGCGGACGTCAACACGGTGGACAACGGGAAGCAGACCCCGCTTCACTGGGCGGCGACAGAGGGGGACAGGCCGATCCTTGAACTGCTGCTCTCGCAAGGGGCCGAAATCGATGCGGTGGATGGCGACGGCCAGACGGCCGTTCACCGCGCCGCCAATCGCGGATGGATCGCTGTGGTGGAGTTCCTGATCTCAAAAGGGGCGGCTGTGGACGTGAGCGACAACAGGCGCAAGCAGACCCCCCTGCACCTTGCCGCCGAAGGCACCGCGAGAGAATCCCTGCGGAAGCTGCGAGGATATTCCGCGCCTCCGCCGGGCCTTGGGAGCCCCCTCAAACTGCCGAAGGACGGGGATTTCCTTGCCATTGTGCAGGCTCTCGTTTCGGCGGGGGCGGACGTTAACTCAGAAGACGTGATGCACTCCACGCCGCTCCTCTTGGCGGCCATGGGTGGTCACAAGGACGTGGTCGAGTTTTTGGTCGCAAAAGGTTCCGACGTGAACGCCAAGGACACACTCGGGTACACCCCGCTCAAATGGGCCCTCGAACAGAAACATCCGGACGTGGCGGAACTTCTCCGCAAGCACGGGGCGAAGGAGAAATGATGGCGAGGGGACTGGACATCGGTGGTCGGCCGGGTGGGGAGGCATCGATCCGCGTGGGATTCATCGGGTGCGGGTCGCACGCGTTCCGGAACATCTACCCGGTCTTTCAGTTCGTGCCGGTGGACCTGGTCGCCGTGTGCGACCACCACGCCGACCGGCGCGAGGCGTTCGCGAAGCTCTTCGGCGGCGAGCGTACCTACACCGATCACACCGAGATGCTCGCAAAGGAAGAGGACCTCGACGCGGTCTTCATCGTGACCGACTACGACGCGAGTTCAAAACCGCAGTTCCCGGGGCTCGCGATGGACGTGATGCGGGCCGGGCTGCATGCGTGGATCGAAAAGCCTCCCGCGGCGTCGGTCGCCGAGATCGACGGGATGCTCGCGGTCGAAAAGGAAACCGGAAAGTTCACGATGGTCGGCTTCAAGAAGTGCTTCTTCCCGGCGATCGAGAAGATGAAGGAGATCGTGGGTCGCGAGGAATTCGGCGCCGTGCGGCAGATCTACGTCCGCTACCCGCAGTCTATCCCGGCCGCGGACGAGATGCGTGAGCTGCGCGGGAACCGGAAGCTCGTCGGCTTCCTGGACCACATCGTTCACCCGGCGAGCATCGTGCAGCTTCTCGCCGGGCCGGTGAAGACGCTTCATTACGTGCGCGAGGGCGCCGGCGGCGGGTTCGCGAGTCTCGTCTTCCGCTCGGGCGCGGTGGGGACGATTCACCTGAGCGCGGGGCAGTCGGGCACGTCACCCCTGGAGCGTGTGGAGGTGGTGGGCGACGGGGCAAACGTCGTCGTGGACAACGGGGTGAAGCTGACGTATTATCGTCCGGGCGCGCGCGGCGAAGGCGGCTACGGCCGCGCGCCGGACTTCATCGGCCCCGACGACGCCGCGCCCGTCGTCTGGGAGCCCGAATGGAGTCTCGGACAGCTCTACAACAAGGGACTCTTCCTCCTCGGATACTACGGTGAGGTGGCCGCGTTCGTGCGCGCCGTGAAGGAGAACCGCCGACCCGAAAAGTGCAACCTCGACGACGCCCGCGAGGTCATGAAACTCTACGAGGCGTTCCTGGAAGGTCCGGGAAAGACCATCGACCTTCCGGAATAGAATTGTGCCAGGGGCAGCTTGTCTGCCCTGCCCGGAACCGGACGCGTCGAGGAAACAGGGGCAGGCAAGCTGCCCCTGGCACCGCTCGCTTGCGCCTGTGGGAAGACGGGGCCCGGCGATGCGAAAGCACGGCGGGACAAGCCAGCCATGGCACGCTCGGGGTGCGGTTCGCCGGCTGGCCAAAAGTGCTGGAAAGAATCCCGTAAATTCCGTATCATATAAGGGGATGGAAAGGCGCCTCTCGGGCGTGGATTCGCCTGAAGAGGTTCCCCGCGGCTGCGTCTAAGCCGTTGGGGAGTCCCGTGTTCCGTCACAGGAGACAAGCTATGTGGACCCGCAGGACGTTCTTCGCGTCGGCTGCCGTCGTGGTGCTGTGCGCCGGGTGGGCCGCCGCCCAGGTGATCGACCTCGACGCCCCCAAGGAGAAGGCGAAACCCGAGATCTGGCAGAAGGCCTCCGCCGCCGACGTCAAGCGTGCCGAGGAGGCCGCACGCAAGGATGGCTGTCTGCGTCTCGTGGAAGCCGTCTACCGTCTGCCCGTCAGCGGCGAGCGCGACATCCTCGACATGATGCTCCGCAACAAGCAGGTCGACAAGGACCTCATCGACGGGCTGTCGAAGTGTGTGCCCGTGGGGGCCGACTACCTCGAGGACGGGACGGTCCGTGTGACGGTGGTGACGACGCCCGCACAGGTGGTGACGGTTCTGAAGGCCGCTTACGCCAAGGTGGACTGGGACCTGGCGGAGGAGGACTCGGTGATCGCGGCGGTGGGCACCCAGACGAAGGCTGACACGCAGATCCTGGCGGTGGGCGAAGCGGCGCTGACGGGCAGCGTGGGGGAGAAGCGGATCCCGGTGCGTCGGGCGGCGATGGCGAAGGCGGCGCACGAGATCGGCGTCGAGGTGGCCAAGCTCGTCCTGAGGGAGGATGACTGGCGCGAGACCGAGCGCAAGTGGCTGCGGGATTTCGCTCTCGCCTTCAAGCAGGTGCCCGCCAAGATCGCCCTCGGTCTCGGCACCATGCGCGTCCACTCGGAGAAGTGGGCCGACGACGGCAGTGTGGAGCTCCGTGCCGAACTGGACGCTATCGTCGTCGCACAGCTCATCAACCGGGCCTACAGTCTCTACGACCGTCGACGCAAGTTCAGCGACTGGGGCTTCGGCACCCTTCTCAATGCCACCCGGGACATGATCTTCCACGCCGAGGTCAAGGCCTCGCCCAAGGACCGACCCCCCTCCAGCGCCCCGCTCGCCATGGAGCTGGAAGCGGTGGACTCGGCACTCAAGGTGCCCATCAAAGACAAATGACGAATGACGAAGGACGAATCAATGACGAAGTCCGAATGGCGAATTTCGGTCGTTCGTCATTCTTTCATTCGGGCTTGAATCGTCATTCGTCCTTAGACATTCGTCATTCCCGCCCAAGGCGCGGCCGCCCTGTGGTTCCTGCACGTCGGCGGGTTCATCCTCGGAAGGCGCCGTCGAAGGCCTCGACGGCACGTGCAATCCGCTCGACCTCCTCGGCGGCGAGTTCGGGAAAGAGCGGAAGCGAAAGCCCCTCGACGCAAAGCCGCTCCGCCCGCGGGAAACTCCCCGCGGGTTTCCCCAGGCAGGCGAATGCGGGCTGAAAGTGAACGGGGAGGGGATAGTGGACCTGCGTGGCGACGCCCTGCCCGGCGAGGAAGGCGCGGAGGTCGTCGCGTCGGCGGCACGTCACGACGAAGAGGTGGTGGACGTGTCGGGTTCCGGGCTCCGGGTCGAGGGGTCTCACGTGACGGAGCCGGGCGAAGCGTGCGTGATAGATTCCGGCGATCCGTCGGCGTTCGGCGTTCCACCGGTCGAGATGGGGGAGTTTGACGCGGAGGACCGCGGCCTGGAGTTCGTCGAGCCGGCTGTTGGCGCCCGCGAGTTCGTGAACGCCCCGTGTGCGCTGTCCGTAGTCACGGAGCATGCGGAGCCGATCGGCGACTTGGGGGTCGTCGGTGACCACGGCGCCGGCGTCGCCGAGGGCCCCGAGGTTCTTGCTGGGATAGAAGCTGAAGCACCCGGCGTCGGACCACGCTCCGGCGCGGCGTCCGTCGAGCGCGGCGCCGTGGGCCTGGCAGGCGTCCTCCACCACCCGACACCCGTGTTTCCGTGCCAGTCGGCCGAGCGTCCCCATGTCGACCCTCCGACCGTAGAGGTGGGTCGGGAGGATGACCTTCGTCCTCGACGAGATGGCCCCTTCGAGGGCGTCGAGGTCCATGAGTCCCGTGTTTTCGTCGACGTCCGTGAGGACGACGTCGGCCCCGCACAGCCGTGCGGCGAGTGCACCGTAGACGACGTTGGCCGCCGTCACCACCTCGTCGCCCGGTCCCACGCCGAGCGCCTTCAGTGAGAGGACGAGCGCGTCCATCCCCGATCCGACGCCCACGCAGTGCCGCACGCCGCAGTAGGACGCCCAGGCCTCCTCGAACTCCCCGACACACTCCCCGAGGACGAACCACCCCCGGTCGAGGACTCGCGAGATGGCGGCGTCCAGCTCCCCACGCAGCGGCTCACACTGACGCCGGCAGTCAAACAGCGGGATCATGACCCGGACCCCAGTAGTGCTCACGGTGGTCACGATAGAACGCGACGGTCCGCCGGAGACCTTCCTCGAACGGGACGACGGGCTGCCAGCCGGTGACGGACGTGAAGAGCCCGTGGTCGGCCCAGTAGTCGCCCACCTCGATGGCCTGTTTTTCGGGTGGGAAGGGGACGTGCTGGATGCGTCCGCTTCCGCAGGCGGCGACGACCGCCCGGGCGGAGTCCAGCAGGCTCACCGCCCGTCCGCCGCCCAGGTTGAACGCCCGACCCGACGTCTCCTCACCGGCCAGTGCCAGGAGCATTGCCTCGACCACGTCGTCCACGTAGTTGAAGTCCCTCAGCTGTGACCCCTCGCCGTAGACGGGGAGCGTCTCGTCGTCCATCGCCAGCCGGATGAACCAGTTGAGGAAGCCCTGTCGGCTGTGCCTCATGAGGTGCCGCGGGCCGAAGGTGTTGGTCAGTCGCAGGCTGCACACCCGCAGCCCGTAGAGCCGGTGGTAGAGGAGGTGGTGCATCTCACTGGCGAGCTTGTTGACGCCGTTGACGTCGATGGGCCGGAGCGGGTGAGACTCGGTGACGGGGAGTTTCACGGTGCGTCCGTATTGTCCGCGTGTGCCGGCGAAGAGGACGGCGGCCGAGGGGTTGTGCTTCCGGCAGGCCTCGAGCAGCACGAGCGGGCACCGGCAGTTGATGCGGAGGTCGAGCTGCGGGTCGGTGAGACTGTCGATGTGGCTGACGTGTCCCACGAGGTCGAAGATGAAGTCCCGTCCGCGGACCATCGTCTCGGTCATCTCGCGGTCGTCGATATCGGCGATGTGGACGCCGACACGGTCACGGATGCGGTCGATGTTGAAGGGGTTTCCGCCGCAGTTGGGGACCATGGCGTCGACGAGGTCGACGACGGCCCCGAGCTCGACGAGCCGGTGGGCGAGGCTGCTGCCGATGAACCCGAGTCCGCCGGTGATGAGGACGCTCCTGCCCCCGTAGACCTCCGCCGGGTCGATCGTCTCACGCCGGGTCTTTCGTCTCAAGTGCGGTCCTCGTGCGCTGGAGGTTCCGCGGCCGCGGGCCGTCGGGCGGGACGTCCCCCGCCGGCGCCCCGCCGGAACCAGAACCGCGCCAGTTCATACACGGCGTGCGCGAGCCGCCAGGCCCGGAAAAACTGTGAGCGGCCATAGGGTCTCGGGTAGTGATGCACCGGCGCTTCCGCCACACGCCAGGCACGGTCGTGCACCTTCGACAGGATCTCGGCACCCACCGCCCCGCCTCGCGACTCGAGCGGCAGGAGGTCGCGGACGACGTGACGCCGGAGCAGCCGGAAGTCACAGTCGATGTCACGTACGCTCAGATTGAACAGCGCCCGGCAGCAGGCGTGGTAGAGCCGTCCCTCGAATATCCTGAAGACGTGGTCACTGCGCGACCGCTTGAACCCGTTGACGACGTCCGCGCCGTCCAGACAATCGAGCAGTCGTTCGAGTTCCCTCGGGTCGTACTGCCCGTCACCGTCGGTGTAGAAGACGACCTCCCCGGTGCTGCGGGCGAACCCGGTGTTGAGGGCGGCGCCGTAGCCACGGTTCACACCGTGATGGACCGCCTTGATGCGTCCGTCGTCGGCCGCCAGTCGGTCCACCACCTGTCCCGAGTCGTCCTCACTGCCGTCGTCGACGAGGATGATCTCCCACCGACGGAAGCGTCGTTCGAGCACGTCGGAGACGTCGGACACGAGCTTGCCGATGCTGCGGGCGTCGTTGTAGACTGGGAAGAAGACAGAGATGCTTTCGGGCGTCCTGCGGTCCATCCGACGGCTCCCCCCGAACCCTTTGCCGTCCCACGGGGCGCACGTCGTCCCCGTCGAACGGCCGCAAAACGTCATACTAACGCTTGGACGGTCACGAGTCAACAGCTTTCGTCCGCGGCCCGTTCCGGAACGGGTGCCGGTGTGTGCCCCCGGGCCCCCACGGGGGGGACTTGTATTCGGGAGTCACGGTCGCTATGCTGTCCTGTCCGAGTGACACGGACCGGCGTCGGCGGCGGGAGGGGCGACCTTGAGTTCCGGGAACGGTCTTCAGATGGAAGTCCATGACGGCGTCGACCGGGTCGACGCCGGGCGGTGGAACGCCCTGCGGGACGCGGACAACCCCTGGACCGACCTGGCGTTCCTGAAGGCGACCGAGGACGCGCACGTCGTCGAGTGCGCCCCGCGCTACTTCGAGTTCCGCGACGACGGCCGGGCGATATGCACGATGTCGGGCGGCGTCCTCATCAACGACATGGTGATGTTCGCCGACAACGCGCTGAAACATCTCGTGGCCGTCGTCCGGCGGCTGTTCCCGTCTTACCTGAAACGCACGATGCTGGAGATCGGCCCGCTGCTCGGCCTGGGCACGTCCATATCGCACGTCCCCGGGATGAGCCCCGAGCGCTGGCGCGACATCGCCCGCATGATCACCGGCTACGCCCGCGAGCACCGGATAGACCTCGTCGTGCTCCGCGATTTCAGCGGACGGCGACACCCCATCGAGGACGCCCTGGGCCGCAGCGGCTTCAGGGCGTTCTTCAACCTCCCGCTCGCCACCATGAACATCGCCTGGGATTCCTTCGACGATTACCTCATGGCGCTCCGGAAACCCGTCCGCAACAACATCCGCAGGAAGATCAAGAGGAAAGAGGCCCACGGCATCCGCACGGTCTTCACCGACGACGGCCTCGAACATCTCGAACGCTGTCTCGAACTCTACGAGAACGTCCGCCGACGGTCGTCGCGGTTCAACAGGGACGCCCTCTCCGCAGACTACTTCCGCTCCATGGTCGCCCACTTCCGCCGGCACTCCCTCCTGCTGGAGTACTTTCGCGGGGACACGCTGGTCGCCTTCGCCCATCTGGTCAGATACCGCAAGCAGGTGATCGCGCAGTACGTGGGGATGGACTACGACGTCTCGCGCCGGGCCGCGCTCTATTTCAACTCGTACTATGACATGCTGCGCCTGGCGCTCGACGAGGGGCTCGAGTGCGTCGAGGCCGGGATCACCACCTACGAGCCGAAGTCGGCCCTCGGGTTCTCGGTGATTCCCCAGGTGATGTACGTGTGGATGCCGAGCGCCTCGCTGCTCAACGCCGCGGCGGTGCTGTGGCACCGGACGGCCTCCTACGGCGTCGAGAAGTGTCACTACGCCTTCAAGGGACGTAAGCCTCAGGAGCTCTGGGACGGCCGGACACGTCAGGCGCCGGCGCGGGAGGGGGCCGGCGATGGCCGGCGCACGGGAGGGCCGGGGGTCGGTGTGTGACGCCAGGCGGGAATATGAGGAGGCGTTCCGTCGGCTGGTGGGGTCGGCGGGCGCGCGGGCGTTCAGCCGCGGACGACACGCCCTCGTGATGCTCCTGAAGGCGCTCGGGGTCGCCCCGCGAGACCGCGTGGGGGTGTGCGGCTTCACGTGTGTGAGTGCCGTCGCCCCCGTCAAGCTCTGCGGGGCCAAACCGGTCTATCTCGACGTCGACGAGCACGGCTGCATCGATCCGGGACACCTGGCGCGGCGGCCCCCCGGCTCCTTCAAGGCCGTCATCCTCCAGCACACCTGGGG
>DATKVD010000451.1:0-3147 GCA_035530235.1 Planctomycetota bacterium
GGCCCGCCACGTGTTGCACCACGTGACCGGCGCCCTCCAGCGGAAGGCCTACGTCCCGCCGCTGGAGGGCGCCGGTCACGTGGTGCAACACGTGGCGGGCCCGGCCGAGCGGCTCTTCCTCTTCCTGCCGGGGCGACGCGGCGAAGACGAAGACCTCTCCCTCGTCGGACTCGTCACCGACCGCTACCGGAACACCCCGCCCGCGGGACAGGTGCACATGCCGTGGCGGCTGGTGCTGGAGGGCGAGGGGACGGTCGAGCTTGGGGCGCCGGCGGAACATCTCGTGCGCGCGCATCGCTTCGAGGTGCCGCTGCCGAAACTCAAGCCCGGCGTCTGGCGGGCCCGCGCCGTCGATGCGGCCACGGGTGAAACCGTGGCCACGAGCAACCCGCTCGAGATTCTGCCCGCGGATTCCGACCGCCCGCGCATCTGGTGGGGCGAGATTCACGGTCACTGCGAGGCCTCGGACGGCTGCGGCGACTACGCCGAGATGTATCGTCACGCGCGGGAGGAGGGGCGGCTCGACTTCGCGGCGTCGGCCGACCACGCGTGCTATTTCTCGGATAACGAGTGGCTCCGGTTCCAGGACATCACGAACTGGTTCAACCGCGAGGGCGAGTTCGTCACGCTCGTCGGGTACGAATGGGCCGGCAGTCAGGGCCACCGGAACGTCTACACGTCGGGCGGGCGGCTGGAACTTTTCCGCGGGATGTGCCGACGGACCTCCCAGCTGAACGCCGTCTACGATCATTTCGCCGGACCCACGGACGTCGTCGCCGGCCCGCACACCGGGCACACCGGCGACTTCTGGGCGCACCACAACCCGGACGTCGAACGGTTCATCGAGATCTACTCGATGTGGGGCGCATTCGAAGAGCTGGTGCACGAGAACCTCGCGAAGGGCGCGGTGGTCGGCTTCACGGGCGGCGGCGACTGTCACATCGGACGGTGCGGGTTCTCGCCGGAGGACGTCCGCCGCGCGGGCGGGGTACCGCTCGGACTCTCGGGGGCGATCAAATACAAGTGCGGGATGACCGCGGCGGTGATGCCGGACCTCACGCGCGTCGACCTCGTGGCGGCGCTGCGCGACCGCCGGACCTACGCCACCACCGGCGCGCGCATCCTCCTCGACGTCACGGTCGCCGGCATCCCGATGGGAGGACGGAAAGCGACATCAGGTGACGTTGAGGTGCGTACGACGGTGCATGCATGCGACACGATCGACCGCATAGAGGTCATCCGGGGCGGCGAAAGGGTCCACGAAGTGCGCGGGAACCGACACGATGCGACATTCGCCTGGCGCGATCCCGACCCGCCGAAGGGCGAAAACTGGTACTACGTGAAGGTGACTCAGGCGGACGGCGAGTGCGCCTGGAGCTCACCGGTGTGGGTGACGGTGGGCTGAGGATTCAGCATATGCGCATGTGAAGTGCCCGAGGTCAGCCCCCGGGCGGCCTCCGCGCACGCGTGAAGGGCGACTCCCAGTTCGGACCCCAGTCGGTGATCTCCGGAAGGCCCATCACGTTGCGCGTGAATGCCATGAACTTCAGCAGGCAGTCCGCGTCCAGCCCGTCGGCGCAGAAGAACCGCCCGCGGGCGCCGTGCGCGTCCAGCACCGCGAGGTCCTTGTCGCCGATGCCGTCCTCGATCCATACGAAGTCGCTCTCGTAGTCGATCGCCGCGGCCTTCCCGTCCTCGCCGTACGTCAGGACCTCCAGCACCGCCAGCGTCGGGCAGCTCTTCGGCCACAAGAGGCAGTTGACCCCGTCGAGCGCCCCGGGAAACCTGCTCCACATCGAGAGCCAGTAGGGCCGGATGTCGTGGATCTTGCAGAAGCGCATGAGCCGGCCGAACCCGCGCGCGAGTTCGATGCAGTTGTGCTCGGCGTCCCACACCACCAGCACCCCGTCGATGTCGAGATACATCTTGCGCTGCGTCATGGTTTCCGCTCGGACTTCAGCCGTTTGATGAGTGCTTCCATCTCCTCGCGCGAGGGGACGTGCTTCGGGCGTGTCGCGTCGGTGATTTCGAGTCCGGTGTCGTAGTCGAGTTGCCGCGGCTCGTATTCCTCCTCCTCGCGCTGCCTCGTGCAGCCGGTGTAGTCCCAGGTGGCCTCGCGGGCGTCGGTGCGCCACGGCCGGCGCTCCCAGTAGTAGCCGCGCAGCGGGTCGTGCGTCCCGTTCATCCAGTCGAGCAGTCTGTCGTGCAGTGCGTTCCGTGCGTCGGCGTGCTCGGCGGACCCGACCAGGTTCGTCATCTCCGCCGGATCGGTCTCGAGGTCGTAGAACTCGTCGGTGGTCAGCAGGTTGACCACGAGCTTGTAGCGTCCGTCGAACGCGGCGCGGATGGGCTGAAAGCCGCCGAATCCGTCGTGGGCCACCTCGTAGCGGTGGAACTCCATGAACACCGCGTCGTTCACGCGCGTCCCGGGCGAGCCGATCGCCCCGACCAGACTCCGCCCCTCCACCGACTTCGGAACGGTGAGCCCCGCCGCGTCCATGATCGTCGGCACGAGATCGATGTGCGACACGGGATGCGGACACACGGCGCCCGCGGGCGTCACGCCCGGCCACCGCGCCAGCATCGGCATCCGCGTGATCTCGTCGTACATCACCGGGCCCTTGTTCTGGATCGAGTGCGAGTCCAGCATGTCGCCGTGGTCGGAGGTGTAGATGACGAGGGCGTCGGGGACGTGCCGGTCCACCGCTTCCAGCACCCGGCCGATCTCGTGGTCCACGAAGCTGTTGCAGCCCAGGTAATCCGGGTAGCGGAGCACCCTGGCGTCCTTGTCCTCCGTCAGGCGCGCCTTCCCGGCCCACACGCGCTGGTGCTCGGGCTTCCCTTCGAGCGTGTCCCACACGTTCCGGCTCTTGGGGAACTCGTAGTCGGCGTACATGTCGGCGTAGGGCCTGGGGCAGAGGCCGGGCCCATGCGGCTCGTCGTAGGAGACGACGAGGAAGAAATCCTCGTCCGCGTGCTTGCCGAGGAAGTCGATAGCACGGTTCGACACGCGGTGTCCGAAGGTGAAGTCCTCGTCGATGCCTTCGCGGTTGGTCGGCCGCCACCGCGAGCGCACGCGGTCCGCCGGGATGAGCTCCTCCAGATAGCGGCGCATGTCGTACCAGTAGTCGTCGTCCCATCCGTCGG
>DATKVD010000452.1:0-4841 GCA_035530235.1 Planctomycetota bacterium
GAGGCCCGGGTCGGAACGGTGATGGCCCAAGTGCGCCGGAGCGGCACTGCCGAGCAGCGGTGCGGACTCGCGCGGTACGCCGGGGAGCTTCACCGAACGGACGCCGAGCCAATCCTCCTCGCACTCCTGGGTGACGGAGACCGATCGGTTCGTCTGTGGGCCAGCGGGGTGCTGTGTCGCTGCCGTCTGAAGTGGCTCAGGAATCCCGAGGGGTGCATCCTGGCGCGATACGAGTCCGGCCAAGTCGACCCGGATGAGTTCTTCGCCCCGGCCGGGAAAGACGCTGTGGCCGCTCAGGTGGGATCACAGCGCCCCTGGACTGCGGACGACACTTCCCAGTGGAAAACCCAAGTCGCTCCCGGCAAGGCCAATCCGGGGGAGCCCGAAAGGCCGGCGTGCATCATCCGGATCGACCACGAAAGCACGGGATACTGCCGGCCCGCGATCCTCAGCCTGGAGGGGCGTTCCCCCAGTTCGGGCCGGCTGGTCTACTCCAGACAGCTCATTGTATCCACGTCCGGCAGCGTGCGGGAACTGCGGTGGCTCTTTGACGACGGCACCGACAGGCTCTACGTATCGATTCCCGGGTTCACCTGTCTTGCAGATCCCAGGACGGGCAAGGTGCTTTGGGAGATGTCATTTGGGACGGGCAACTGTGACGACCTTTTCCTGCTGAACGATTACCTCGTGATACGTAACCCGAGTCTGACGGTGTGCGATGCAGCTCGCGGCGGCATCCTTGCCAGCTATGACCTCCAAGAAGGGATCTTTGGCGACCGCCTGGGCCTCGTTGACGGTCGCCTCCGGGCACAGGACTCAGACGATCGGCTCTACGTGATCGAATTGCCTGAATTGCGCCGCCCAACCACGCACTCGACACCGGAGAAGAGCAAACCCGGAGGGGCCCCATCCGGCTGACAATCCCAGGGACCGGCACCTGTTTCCGTCGCCGCAAGGCGCGAAGACGTGGACCAGCGGGTGCTCGCAAACCTTCTCCGGCTGAACCTCGCACGCACGTGACGCGAAACCTCCGTCTTTCGCGCCCTCACCCGGCACCTTCGTCGCTCCCCGCTTGACAGGACCGGTTCCGGGGTCTATAGTGCCGACTCCTCTCGGGAGTCGGGGTTCGCTGTGCCATGCCGCTGATTCGGGCAACTTATAGGGACACGGAAAGCAGACTGAAGGCTGAAGGCTGTAGGCTGCAGGTACGGCAGAAGCGGCGGAATAAGAAGAGATCGCAACGGAGGTTCGCATGAGAAGATCGGTGGTGTCAGTGGCGGTGGTGTTGCTGTCGGGGGCCGTGGGTGCGTTCGCGGCCGACATGAGTGTGCCGAAGACCCACGGCTGGCGGGGGAACTGGACGGGACTCTACCCGGACGCGGATGCTCCCACCGAATGGGGACGCACCTCGACGGGCATCGCGGGGACGCTCCGGATCAGCGCCGAGAGACCCAAGGGTGCGGACGCGGGCGACGCGAAGCTCATGGTCAACCACTGGCCGAAGGAGTGGCTCATCATCGGGCCGTTCGAGGGACCGGCGGGTTCCGCCAGGGCGTCCGAGCGGTTCGCGCAGGCGTTTCTCGGGGACGAGACGCAGGTGCAGCCGGCCGCCGGAGACCAGGTGGGGAAGCTGGCGTGGAAGCGCTTCGAGATTCCCGAACCCGCAATGCCCCCCTACGAGCGGGGCTCGGTGGCGGGGATGGTCAGCCTGGAGCGGCTGAATTTCAACAAGGAACTCGAAGGCGTCAAGGAGGCGAAGGACAAGGCCGTCTGCTACGCCGCCACCAACCTCTACGCCGAGCGCGACGGCGAGGTGGTCCTCATCATCGACCACGCCTACGGGGTGAAGGTTCTCGTCAACGGCGAGGAGGTCTACAGGGACGAGGAGGAGAAGACCGGCCTGGGACACTACGTCCTTCTCGGCAGGAACCGTGCACGGCACCTCTGTCCGATCTCCCCGCGGGTCGGCTTCAAGCTCAGGAAGGGATGGAACCGTCTGCTCGTGAAGATGACGCCCGGGAAATGGCGCAACGAGCACTTCTTCTGGTTCAACGCACGCATCATCGACCCGCCCGGCACGCCTTACGTCGACCGGAACATCGTGTGGACGGCGCCCCTCTACGACCGTTCGATCGCGACGCCCATCGTGGTCGGCGACCGCATCTTCGTCATGGCCGAGCCCGACCAGATCCTCTGTCTCGACAAGGCGACCGGGCGGCAGCTCTGGACGAACTTCGTCAACCGATACCACGCGACGCCGAAGGCCGAGCGCGACGCGACCCCGGCGTTCGCCCAAACCGTCGCGCCGCTCGTCGCGAAGCTCCCCGAGATGAAAACACTGCCCGAGCGCATGGCCCTGCGCAAAGAGATCGACGCGGCGCTGGTCGCCATCGACAAGGAGAAGTACACGCTCGTCTGGGACGATCACATGCAGGGGCACTTCCGCGTGGTGGGGTGGACGATGCCGACGCCGGTGAGTGACGGCAAGCACGTATGGGTGTGGTGCGGGAACGGGATCGCGGCGTGTTACGACCTGGCCGGCAACACGCGGTGGATCCGTCGGGTGAACCCGGGCAAGATGCACTACCCGGCGTCGCCCGCGCTCATCGACGGGAAGTTCATCGTCTATGCGGGCGGGGGGTTCAACATGGTGGCGCTGGACGCCGCTACCGGCGCCGAGGTCTGGCGACAGCCCAAAGTCGACCGGACGCAGGCCTCGCTCATCCCTGCCAGGATCAACGGCGTGAACGTGGTCATCAGTCAAGACGCCGATATCGTCCGGGCGTCCGACGGGAAGCTGCTGTGGGAACGTCCCGACGCGGGGAAGCGCGGCACGGGCTGGGCGGCACCCGTGTGTCTGGGGAACGTCGTCTACCAGCCGATCCACGGCGTCCATCTGCTGATCCTGGATTTCAGCGAGGGGAAGACCGAGGGTGACGCCTGGGCTCCGCGGCAGACGTCGCTCTCCGGATCCGTCAACTCGAAGAACTCCAAGGGAAAGTGGGTCGACCGGCCGAGCCCCGGGTCGCCGCTCATCCACGAGGGCATCTACTACAACATCGACGTCTTCGGCTCGCTCTGTGCCATCGACATGAAGACGGGGAAACTTCTCTACCGTGAGGAGCTGAGCCACACCTTCAACAGTCTCCGTCACTACAACGCCGTCGGGGTGGCGGCGAGCGTGACGCTGGGCGGGAAATACCTCTACGTCATGGACAACCAGGGGACGTGCGTCGTGTTCAAGCCCGGGCCGAAGTTCGAGAAGGTCGCCGTCAACCGCATCGGGACCCAGGCGGAACGCCTGTGGCCCATGCGGCCGCAGGAGGAGATCGGCTACAGTCCCCCCACGTTCGAGGGCACACGGATGTACCTGCGCGGAGAGCATTACCTCTACTGCATCGGGAGATGAAGCAGACTGAAGGCTGCAGGCTGCAGGCCGCAGGTACGGCAGAAGCAGCAGAAGAAGAAAAAGAAACGGAGGCTGGCATGAGAAGGCTGGCGGTTTCTGTGGCGGTGCTGGCGCTCGCCGCGGGGGTGTTCGGCGAGGACGTCGGCTGGCGGGGCAACTGGACCGGCGTGTTTCCCGACGCCGATCCGCCGATCAAGTGGAGCAAGCTCAGCAATCAGATGAAGGGCCTCCGCTGCCGGGCCCAGAAGCCCGGAGACGACACGCCTGCCGGCGTGTCCGCGTACTGCGGCTCGCTGACCGAGTGGCTGGTCCTCGGACCGTTCCCGGCGGATGAGGACGTCCAGAAGGCCGTCGACGAGGAATTCGTGAAGGACGAGGCGACCTGCGAGCCGAACGCGGGCGACGCCGTCGGCGGCCTCCGATGGAAGAAGGTCGAGGTCGTCGGCAGTGTGGTGGATTTCGCCTCCATCCTGTCCAAGGACATGCCGGAAGGCACCCCGGCGTTCCGGCATGCCGAGGGCCTGGCACCGCATTTCGGCAAACCGTTTGTAGCCTACGCCCACACCTACGTCCATTCACCGATGGAGGCGACGTTCCGGTTCCGTGTGCGCGCCGTTGTGGCGACGAAGCTGTATGTCAACGGCAAGCTCATCGAGGGCCTGAAGCAGGGAGGTTCGCCGTACGGATCGGACTCGCCTGCCACGGGCGAGTTCTCGGCCAATCTGAGCAAGGGCTGGAACCGTGTGCTGCTGAAGGCGCGCAATTTCGTCCTGCCCAAGAAGAGCTGGCGTCACATTCGGTCCTGGTACATCGACCTGGGTCTGAGGGCCACCCGGCCCTGCGAGATCGCCTCCGAGGGGATCGTCTGGGCGACGCTCCTGCCCAACTACCACGTCGCGTGCCCTTTGGTCGTCGGTGACAGGATCTTCGCGATGTCGAAACCCGGCGACCTCGTCTGCCTGCGCAAGCAGGACGGCAAGGTCCTGTGGGTCGGCACCACGACGTACTACGACCTGCTGAGCGACAAGGACAAGCGGGAGAACCCGGCGTTTGAGAAGATCGGGCCGCTCGTCGCTGAAATCGGGAAGATCGACGCCGCGTATGTCCGGCAGGGCACCCTGACCGAGGAGACGATGCAGACCCGGTTCGACCTGCACAAGCAGGTGATCAGGCTGATGGGGCAGGCGGACAAGAAATACTCCGGATATCCCGGACACCATGCCTGTGGTGACATGCCCACGCCCGTCAGCGACGGGAGTCACGTCTACGTCTGGTCCGGGCTCGGAGTGGCGTCGTGCTACGACCTCGATGGAAACAGGAAATGGCTTACGATGCCGGGCGTAAGGGATACCAGCCCGGACCGCAGTGTTTCGCCGATCCTCGCCGACGGCAGGATGGTCATATACAACGGTGCTCCCCGCAAAGGGGAGGG
>DATKVD010000453.1:0-8696 GCA_035530235.1 Planctomycetota bacterium
TACCACGCCGAACCCGGCAAACAGGCGGCGGGACAGGAGCCCCGCCGCCCGCACACTCTAAGAAACTCAGGTGAGACCGCTTAGACGCACTCGTCAGGGCTTCGCGAGGTCGAAACAGGCGATTCCCCGGGCGGTTCTGACGAATACCTTCCCATCGGCGACGGCGGGTGAGGGCCACATTTCCGCACCGACGTTCGCGACGCCGAGCGGCGCGTATTTCTCCGGGGTCGCCCGGATCATGAGGAGCTGCGAGCCGCTGACGGCGATGATCTTGCCGTCGGCCAGGAGCGGTGAGGAATGCTGCGGCGGGCCGACGACCTGGCTCCAGGCGACCTTGCCGGTCTCGAGCCCCACGCAGACGGCCCGGCCCTGGCCCCGGTCATAGAAGGCCTCGCCCAGGGCATAGACGCACCCGTCGAAGATGATCGGACCGCTGTGCGCGTCCTTCCACGCAACCCCCCACAGCTTCTCGGCCTTCTCGACCGACAGCTTGAAGCACGCCAGCCCCACCTTTCCGCCCCCGGCCACCGCCGCAAAGTCGCCCGCCACCGTCGGCGTGCTCGCCCCCTCCGACGGCACCGACCACTTCGTGAGGCCGTCCTTCGGATCGACACAGCACAGCTTGCCCGAGGCGTTGACGATCGCGTAGGACTTCCCGTCCGTCGTCCAGCATGCGACGGAACTCTGCGGGTTCTTCAGTTCCGCATTGTTCCAGAGGACCTTGCCGTCCGCGGCGTCCACGCCGGCCAGGCAGCCCTCGGTGAGGACCACCAGCACCCCGTCCACCAGCAGGGGCGAGGAGGAGCGGTTGTGGTGGAAGCCTCCGGAGCCGAGCGGCGGGCTCTTCCACACCTCCTCGCCTGTCTTCGCGTCCAGACAGAACACCCTCGCCTCGGAGTTGAGCACGTAGCACTTGCCGTCGACGACGGTCGGGGTGGTCGACGCCGGATAGTAGAACCACTGCGAGGAAAGCGTCCTCCTCCAGTCGGTCTTTCCCGTCGCCGCGTCCAGACACCAGACGACGTCATTCGAGGATTTCTCGTCGGTCGGGACGCATACCTGCCGGATGCGCTTCTGGGACGCCTCATCGAAGGCGTTCTCATCGAGCCACCGGTTGAGTTCGGTCTCGTTGGCGAAGCTGCGGTCGATGATGGGAACGAGCTTTGCGAGGAGGTCGATGGGGAGTGCGTTCGTGCCGGCGCGCAGCCGGGCCTGCACGGCGCCGCGCCACTTGCGCTGGTCCGCTTTCATGTGCGTGTCCATCCAGTCCCGGACCCACGGGTCGAGTCCCCGCGGGTCGAGCGTCCTGCGGGCCTCACTGAGACGGGCCTGCTCAACCGCTTGTGCGAGTTCGTCGGGCATCCCGGCAGCATAACCGGACCGGTCGAACACCGCCCGCGAGAGCACCCGACGGACCGGCGGCATGTTCAGGTTCTGGTAGACGTAGACCTTGCCCTGCGAGACCGTGGGAGAGCCGTACCCGGCGTCACTGCCGGCTCGGATCTCGTCGTTCGACCACACCCGCTTCGGCCCGCCGGCCGGGAACTGCTCAAGAAGTCGCGGCGACTCGGGCGCAAGACCGTTCCGCTGCGGACCGCGCCACTGCGGCCAGTCCCCGGCAAACAGCGAACCCGCCCCGCACAGGGCCGCCAGCGTCGACACGAAAACAAGTCGAAGTCTCACGGGTCATCCTCCAGATTGACTGGACGTCAGGACCGCGGGAGTCGCGCAGGCCCCCGACGTGCCGCATGACACTATGCGAATTCCCCGGGCAATGCAAGTCTCTTTACGGACGGGCTGCCCCCCAAGGACTGTCATGCTGAGCGCAGCGAAGCATCTGGCCACGCAGCAGGAGAAGCGGCGATTCGGGTCAAATTTCGGCGATTTCCCGGCAAGTGGCGCCAGATTCTCCCCGACACGTCGGGGTTGCATCGGGACTCCTCAGAATGACCCGGTTTGCCAGCGAGGTCCCTTAAGTTGTTAAACGTTGCCTCCACAGGCAGGGGGAGAGGGGAAAAAGCGGACATCCCGGCCAGGGGGTGGGGACCGCGGCTGCGGCTTTGTGCTTGACGCCGGGCGTTCTCGACGATATATTCCGCCGGACGGTTCACAAGTGTCGTCTTGGCAATCCCTTGCGCCCGTAGCTCAGCCCGGATAGAGCGGCGGTTTCCTAAATCGCAGGTCGCAGGTTCGAGTCCTGCCGGGCGTACCAGTAAGTGCTTGTGTGGCCGGAGGTTACGAAAACCGGCCGCTTGCGGTGGTCTTCCTGATCTCGCGCACGGGACAGCGGCATGATTGACCTTCACAGCCACACGCTGTTGAGCGACGGGGAACTCCTCGTCTCGGAACTCGTCCGACGGGCCGAGGCGGCGGGGTACCGCGTGATCAACATCAGCGACCACGCCGACCTCTCGAACCTCGATTTTCTCGTCCCGAGGGTGGTGAAGGCGTGCGCGGCACTCACGCGGCTCACGTCGGTGAAGGTCATCGCGGGTGTTGAGATCACGCACTGTCCGCTGGAACAGATCGCGCCGCTGGTGGAGGAGGCACGGAAGCTGGGGGCGCAGCTGGTGACGGTCCACGGCGAGACGCTCTCGGAGCCGGTTGTGCCGGGCACGAACCGTGCGGCGATCGAGGCGGGCGCCGACATCCTGGCCCATCCGGGTCTCATCCGTGAAGAGGACGTCGTCCTGGCCGCTCAGAAGGACGTGCATCTGGAAATATCCGCCCGCAAGGGACACTGTCTCGCCAACGGTCACGTGGCGGGACTCGCCCGTGCCGCCGGGGCGAAGCTGGTCTTCGGCACCGACTGTCATGCCCCGGAGGACCTCGTCACCAGAAAGTACGCCGGGCGCATCCTGCGCGCCGCGGGTCTCGACGACGACGAGGTCGACACCGTCTGGAAAAACGGTGAAGCCCTGGTGAAGCGAGTCCTTGGGGGGAGTTGAGAACCGCAGGAGGGGGACGTGGAATGAAACGACGAACGATGGTGATGCTGTTTGCGGTGGTCCTGCCTGTGCTGGTGGCGGTGGTTGGGGGCTGTGAGCCGCAGCGGACCCTGGTGCCCGCCGACAAGGGACTCATCGGGGACGTTCCCGTGCCGACGACGTTCAAGTTCGACCCGGAGCACAGCAGCGGCTACACCAGTCAGGACGGCCGGGAGCGGTACTGCAACTACCACTACAAGGGACGGGCGTTCTTCACGGACGTGGAGGCCTTCTACAAGCGACAGATGCCGGTGGACGGCTGGAGACTCCAGCAGGACGTGAGTGCCGGCGGACGGAAGACCCTCTACTTCAGGAAGGGCGGCATCGATCCCACGGCGACCAACGTGCCGACCTGCGTCGTCACCATCTTCGCCAAGGATGAGTACGCCACCGCGATCCAGATCGTCCGAACGGAAAGGTAGCAATGGCCCGCAAACCCTCGAGAACCCCGCCACCCACGGTGTCCCTCCAGCGCTTCTGGGAGAAATACGGGACCTGGGTCAGCAGTGTCGTGGTCGGCGTCCTTATCGTGGTGCTCGTGATGACCCTGCTCGAGCGACACCGCTCACGACAGGTGGCCAGGGGCCGTGCCGAACTGGACAACGTCCAGCGTGACGACCCCGGGGCGGTGATGCGTCTCAAGAAACTCGAACTGGACTACGCCGACACCGGGCTTGTCGACGTCATCCGGCTCAGACTCGCCCAGGCACTGCTGCGGGCCGAGCGGCACGACGAGGCGGAACAGGCCTTCAACGCACTGCTTGAGAACAAGGACCTCCTGAAGCTGTATCGCGTCCAGACGCACCTGGGACTGGCGTACGTGGCACAGGGGAAGAAGGACTACGTCGAGGCCCGGCGGCGTTTCAAGCAGGTGGAGGAGGACAAGCTCTACGCGGTCGAGGCCCGACGGATGCTCGAACTGATCGACAAGCTGGAGAAGGAGAAGCCGGCGCCGGGACTGCCCGAGGCCCCGGAGAAGTAGCGGCCGCGCGGCAAATGGGGGGCGGGGACGCCCGGAAAATTTTCTCGGCTTTTGGCTTGATTTTCGTGGTCCGGGGGAATAAAAACACGTTCTGCACGGCACGCGGCACGCCGAAACGACGGATGGACGTCACGTGTGACTTGAGGGAGAGTGGGGCATGCCTAATTACGACGAGATCAGTGCGAAACTTCAGCAGGGCAAGGCCGACGACGTGAAGGCCCTGGTGCAGGCCGAGGTGGACGCCGGGTCGCCCGTGGGCGACATCCTTCACAAGGGCCTGATCGCCGGGATGGGCGTCATCGGCAGGAAGTTCAAGAACAACGAGGTCTACGTGCCGGAGGTGCTGATCGCGGCACGGGCCATGAACGCCGGACTCAGTGTGCTCGAACCGCTCCTGGCCGACGCCGGCGTCGAGCCCCTGGCGAAGGTGGCCATCGGCACCGTCAAGGGCGACCTGCACGACATCGGCAAGAACCTCGTCGCCATGATGCTTCGCGGGGCCGGGTTCGAGGTGATGGACCTGAAGATCGACGTCGCACCCGAGAAGTTCGTTGAAGCCGCCAAGGACGGGGCACAGCTCGTCTGTCTTTCCGCGCTCCTCACCACCACCATGCCGCAGATGAAGAACGTCATCGGGGCGTTGAAGGCCGGCGGACTGGCCGTGCCGGTGCTCATCGGCGGCGCACCCGTCACCCAGAGTTACGCCGACGAGATCGGCGCCCAGGGATACGCCCCCGACGCCGCTTCCGCCGTCGACAGGGCCAAGGAACTGCTCAAGGTCTCGTGACGCGCACACCCGCGAATTCACAGGAGGACCCCGAGTGAGTCGGGGTCCTCTTTTCTTTCTCCCCATCCCTTCCAGGGACAGCCGGGGTGGGGGTCAGGACTCATGGGTGGCCCGGTCCCCGACTTGTCGGGGCCCGGGTCGCGAAGCGACACGAGGTGGTAGCGACGGAGACCCTCTTGTCCCGACAAGTCGGGACCCGGACGACCCCGATGAATCGGTGTCGGCCGGGCCACCCACGACGGACGTAAGGGAACAATCCCCATGGCTCCCCGCTCCCTGAGAGGGAGGCGGAGCCCCGACAGGGATGAACCATGACCGACGACGTCGAGCGCATCGAGGAGCTTCACTTCACGGTCCCGCGGAAGTATCCCGAGCCGAAGCGGCTCGACCGGTACCTCTGCGGACGCTACCCGCACCACTCCCGCGCCCTCTTCCAGAAACTCATCAAGTCGGGAGGGGTCCTCGTCAACGGCCGCAAGTCCAAGGCGTCCCACGAGGTGCACAAGGGCGACGTCATCGACCTCCGGCTTCCCGTCGTCGACACCGACACCATCCAGGCTGAGGACATCCCGCTGGACATCCTTTTCGAGGACGAGAACCTCATCGTGATCAACAAGCCCGCCGGGATGGTGGTGCACCCGGCGCGCGGACACATGGGCGGCACCCTCGCCAACGCACTCCGCCACCACACACGACACCTCTCCACCGTCGGCGGACTCTACAAGCCCGGCATCGTTCACCGTCTCGACAAGGACACCACCGGCGTGATGCTCGCCGCCAAGAACGACGAGGCACACCGGCATATCTCCATGCAGTTCGAAAAGCGCCGGGTCGAGAAGGAGTACGTGGCGGTGGTGACGGGGGAGGTGGCGTTCGACAGTGACGTGATCGACCGGCCCCTGGGACGTGACGCGCGCGACCGCACGCGGATGGCGGTGCGTCACGGCGGCCGGGCCTCCGAGAGCTTCTACGAGGTGCTCGAACGGTTCCCGGGGTTCTCCTACGTGAGGATTGTGCCGAAGACCGGACGCACCCACCAGATCCGCGTGCACCTGGGGAGTCTCGGCCACACGGTGGCGGCGGACCGCGACTACCGGGGTCGCGTCCCCACCTGGCGCTCGCTTGGGATCGACCCCGAAGACCCGGACGAGGACCCCGATACCCCCGTCATCGACCGTCAGGCCCTCCACGCCCGGCGGATACGCTTTGCCTACCCGATGACCGAGCGTGTGGTCGAGTTCGAGGCGCCCCTGCCCGAGGACTTCGAACGCCTGCTCAAGGCCCTCCGTCGGACGACAAAGCACAAGTGAGTCCGGGTGCCAGGGGCAGCGCGTGCCAGGGGCAGCTTGTCTGCCCCTGCGCGAGTTGGGAGGGCCGTCCTGGACAGGGGCAGACCAGCTGCCCCTGGCACGCCCTTCTGGTGACTTTGCCGAGGCACAATTTGCATTGACACCGCTCTCTGTGGCGGATAGACTGGTTGCGGATGCAGGGCTTTACGGAAAGGGTGCGGAGATGTCGGGAGCACTTGCTTTGCTGCCGTTGGCTTTCATCGGGAGCCTCGGGCCTTGGGAGGTCATCGGCATCGTGATCGTGGCGCTGCTTCTGTTCGGGAAGCGACTGCCGTCGGTGGCGAAGTCGGCCGGGAAAGCGGTCGTCCAGTTCAAGAAGGGACTCAAGGACGTCGAAGACGAGATCGATTCCTCCGGCGACGAGGAAGAGACCGAGTCCGAAAAGACGTCGAAACCCAAGGAGCCGTAGCACACCACGGACGCCGGAACCGACACGCCTCCGGCGACGTGAGCCGTCTTCCAGGGGCTCCCCGCGGGAGCCCCTTTGCATTTCCCGTCCAGGCATGAGTCATGCACGATCACACCGAAGGCTACCGCGAAGCCACACAGGTCACCTGGATCACCATCGTCATCAACCTCGTCCTCGGTGCGGGCAAGGTGGCCGCCGGGTTTCTGGGACACTCCTGGGCGGTCATCGCCGACGGACTGCACACCCTCAGCGACCTCCTGAGTTCGATCGCCATTCTCGTCGGACTGCGCGTGGCGAAGCGTGCACCGGACGGGTCACACCCCTACGGTCACGGCAAGGCCGAGGTGCTGGCCGCCCGGCTCGTCGGGTTCCTGCTGCTGGTGGTCGCCGGGTTCATCCTGCACGAGGCCAGCGGCAAACTTCTGAGGTCCGAGGAGATCGAGATTCCCCGTCAGATCGCCCTCTGGGCGGCGGCCGTCAGCATCGTCGTCAAGGAGGGCCTCTACCGCTACAAGGAATACCACGCGAAGCGGACGGGCAGTGCGTCGCTTCACGCCGACGCCTGGCACCACCGGAGCGACGCCCTGACCAGTCTCGCCGCGTTCGTGGGTGTGGCCGCGGCGGTCCTCGGCCGCGGGAAACTCAACTGGCTTGACCCCGTCGCCGCGATCGTCGTCGCCGGCATCATCCTCTGGATCACCTTCCGTGTGTTCACCTCCACCATGGGCGAGCTGATGGACGCCGCGCCGCCCGAGAGTCTCCTGGCCGACATCCGCAGTCTGGCACGCACCGTCGAGGGGGTGAGGGGTGTCGAGAAGATCCGCTGCCGGAAGGCCGGACTCGAATACCTGGTGGACATCCACATCGAGGTGGACCCGAAGATGCCGGTCGACGAGGCCCACGCCATCGCCGCCGCCGTCCGTGACAAGCTCGTCGCCGACGGCGACCACATCCTACAGGCCCTCGTCCATATCGAACCGTTCTACCCCGACGACCATTGAGCCGGAGTTCGGCATGACGCACCGTGAAAGACTGCTGGCGGTCTTCGAGGGCAGGCCCACCGACCGGGTGCCGTATTTCCCGGACCTCTTCTACTGGTATCGCGTGCGGAAGCACCAGGCGCGCATCCCCGGACACCTGCGCGGACTCAGGCTCTACGACATCTACCGTCAACTCGACTGCGGCATCTGCCGGCACGTCTACGGCGACTACGTGAAGGTCCGCTACAGGAACACCGACTTCAGGACGACGGTCAAGGGGACCCTCAAGACGACGGTCATCCGCACGCCGGTGGGGGAGGTGCGCGAGGTCCGGCAGTCCACCGCCGACAGCTCCGAGAGCTTCTTCCCCGTCGAGCACTTCATCAAGACCCCGGCCGACCTGAAGGTCATGGAGTACATGATCGGCGACGAGGTGCTCACGCCGCGTCCGGAGGCCGCGGTCAGGATCGGGAAGGAGATCGGTGAGGGGGGCATCTACACGCTCGTCCAGCGGGCCTCCCCCATGCGCAAGTTCCTCACCGACTGGGCGGGTCTCGAGAACGGGATCTTCATGCTCCACGACCACCCGGATGAGGTGGCGCACATCCTCGAGGTCATCGACCGCGGCGAGGACGAATGGACCCGAATCACCTGCAACACCCCCGGCCGCATCGTCATCCTCGGCGACAACGTCGACCGCAGCCTCCTGCCGCCGACCATTTTCAGGAAATACCAGGTGCCGTATTACCGCAAGCGGGCCGAGGAGCTGCACCGGGCCGGGAAGATCGTCATGCTCCACATGGACGGACAGCTCCAGGGCATCCTGCCGCTGATGGGGGAGACGGGTCTCGACGTGATGGACGGTCTGACGCCCGAGCCGGCGGGGGATTTCACGCCCGAGGACGTGCGGGGGGCGCTGGGGGACCACATGAAGTGCTGGTGCGGCGTGCCGGCGTCGCTCTTCTGCGACGAGACGCCCACGGACGAGATCCTTCGTCAGTCGCGCCACATCGTGGACGTCTTGGGCGGCCGGCTCATCCTCAACGTCGCCGACCAGGTCCCGCCGAATGCCGACATCGACAAGGTCGCCGCCGTCGCCAAACTGACCCAGGACATCGGCCCCGTGACCTTCGACTGAGCCGGGGAAAAAGGGTCCAGGACCCTTTTATTGGCCGTAAGCCGTTGATAGTCCTTGGGTTGTG
>DATKVD010000454.1:0-3871 GCA_035530235.1 Planctomycetota bacterium
TGAAGGTGATCTGAAAGGGGAACCCGTGGCGAAGACGTCGCGACCGAACGTGGTGTTCATCCTCACCGACGACCAGGGTCCGTGGGCGGCCAAGGATGCCCGTATGCGATGCGCTGCCGTCTTCGATTTCGTGAACTTGCAGAGCTTCACACCGAGCAGTGAGGACACAACGTGGCCGTCAGCGTGAAAGACCGGGACACCCTGAGAGAACTGGGCAAGCGGGTCGCGGATATCGCGGCCCTGCCCGTGCAGAAGGAGAAGATCGCGCTGTGGAAGGCACTGAACGCGCTGAAACCCGTCCGCCCGATGGTGACCGTCGACCAGGTCTGCTGGAACGAGATGGACGTCGACGGGGGACTGACGCTGCGGTGCCGGGACGACTTCTTCCGCCAGGTCGAGAGTCGGATGCGCCGGACGCTTTACTCGTGGAAGCGCATGCCGGTGGACAGGGTGGTGGAAGGGGTGATCGACATCCCGAAAGTGATCCGAGGCGGCGGCTTCGGCATCGATACCATCGAACAAGTCGCGGTGACCGATCCCGAGAACGCGGTGGTCGCTCATGCCTACGAAGACCAACTGCGGACGGAGGAGGACGTCGAGCGGATCCGTGCGAGGGAGGTGTTCCTGGACAAGGAAGCGACCGCGCGCAGGGAGGTGCAGGCGCAGGAGATCTTCGACGGGATCCTCCAGGTGCGGATGCAGGGGTGGTTCCCGGTCTTTGCGCCCTGGGACCGCATCGTCACGTGGCGTGGACCCGAGAACATGCTGCTGGACCTCGCCATGCGTCCCGCATTCATGCACCGGATCATCTCGCGACTGACGGATGCACACCTTGACCAGCTCGATCAGCTGGAGGAGAAAGGTCTCCTGGGTCACTCGCAGGCGCTCATCCACTGCACGGGCGCGTGGACGGACGAACTGCCCGCGCCCGGGTTCGACCCGGACCGTCCGCGTGCGAAGGACCTGTGGACGTTCGGCATGTCGCAGATCTTCTCGACCGTCGGGCCGGCCACGCACAAAGAGTTCGAGTTGGACTACGCGAACCGTTGGCACGAGCGTTTCGGCCTGGTCTATTACGGATGCTGCGAGCCCCTGGATGGGAAGATCGACGTCATCCGCGGGACGCCCCACGTGCGGAAGATCTCCATGAGCCCCTGGGTGAACGTCGAGAAGGGCGCCGAGCGCATCGGCCCCGACTTCGTCTTCTCCCGCAAGCCCAACCCGGCGTTCCTGGCGACGGAATCGTGGGACGGCGACCTCGTCGAGCGCGACCTCCGCGAGACCGTCGAAGTCTGCCGACGTCACGGCTGTCCCGTCGAACTCATCCTCAAGGACATCAGCACCGTCCGCTACCAGCCCCAGCGTCTCTGGGAATGGGCGAAGATCGCCATGCGCGTTGTGGAGGAAACATGAGCTGACGCCGGTCCGAAGAGGGGCGCGCCACCAGCATGCGACCATAAGGAGAGCAAACGTGGTAGACAACACACGACCGAACGTGGTGTTCATCCTCACCGACGACCAGGGTCCGTGGGCGGCTCACGTGTGCGGGAACGACGAGATCCGCACGCCCCACATCGACCGGCTCGCCGAGGCGGGCGTGCGCTTCGAAAACTTCTTCTGCACGTCGCCGGTCTGCTCGCCCGCGCGCGCTAGTCTCATGACCGGACGCATTCCCTCGCAACACGGCGTCCACGACTGGATCTATGGCGGCAACATGCCCCCCGACCCGCAGCAGTACCTCGAAGGACTCACCTGCTACACCGACGTCCTCGCCGCCAACGGGTATGCCTGCGGACTCAGCGGCAAGTGGCACCTCGGCGACAGTCTCTCGCCGCAGCACGGGTTCCGTCACTGGTTCACGCTGCCCAAGGGGTCGAGCGAATACAACGACGCCACGGTCATTCGCGACGGCGAGGCCGTCACCGCGCCCGGCTACCTCACCGACGTCATCACCGACGACGCGCTCGGCTTCGTCGAGCGACAGAAGGCCGGGCCGTTCTACCTGAGCGTGAACTACAACGCCCCGCACCGGCCGTTCACCGGTCACCCGCAGGACATCGTCGATTCCTACGACGACTGCCCGTTCAAGACGTGTCCGCAGGAGGCGGCCCACCCGTGGGCCCTTCCGCGCAGTCGACAATTCCTGGGCAACCGCGAGGCGCTCAAGGGATATTTCGCAGCGGTCACCGCGATGGACCTGGGCGTGGGACGCATCGTCGACCGGCTCGACGCGCTGGGACTGCGCGAGAACACGCTGGTGGTCTTCTCGAGCGACAACGGCTACTCCTGCGGCCACCACGGGTTCTGGCACAAGGGCAACGGGACGTTCCCGATCAACATGTACGAGAACTCGGTGAAGGTGCCGGCGATCTTCAGTCATCCTAGCGTCCTTCCCGCCGGGAAAGTGACCTCCGCGATGGTCAGTCAGTATGACTTCATGCCGACGCTGCTGGAGCTTCTGGGGCTTCCCGCGCTCGACGACGCGACGCTCCCGGGCGGCAGCTTCCTGGGCGTCCTGCGCGGCGAAACCGACGAGGCCCGGGAGGACGTCGTGGTCTACGACGAGTACGGACCCGTGCGGATGATCCGCACGCCCGAGTGGAAGTACGTGCACCGTCACCCGTTCGGCCCGCACGAGCTGTACGACATGGTGGCCGACCCGGACGAGCGGAAGAACCTCTACGGGGAGAAGTCGAGACAGCCGGTGGTGACCGAGATGCGCACGCGCCTGGCGGGGTGGTTCGCGCGCTACGTGATCCCGCGGCTCGACGGGTCGCGCCTTCCCGTCTGGGGCGACGGACAGCTCCGGCGCATCGACGACGACTGCTGCGGAGAGAACGCATTCCAGGAAAGGGATCAGAACGCATGACGAAACCGAACGTGGTGTTCATCATGTCGGACCAGCACCGGTGGGACTTCATCGGCGGCCGCGAGGACAACGGTTTGACGTTCACGCCGAACATCGACGCGATGGCTCGCACGGGTGTGGCGTTCCACTCGGCGTACTGCACGTCGCCCTTGTGCAGTCCGTCGCGGGCGGCGGTCGCGCTCGGACGCTACGGGATGAACAGCGGGTGCTTCACCAACCTGCACGAGCCTCCGCCGGGAAGTCCGTCGTTCGTGCGGCAGTTCCGCGATGCCGGGTATCGCACCGCGGCGATCGGCAAGACGCACATGGAAATCCACGCCTACGACAGCTACCTCCCCGGCGAAAAGCACCGTGCGTTCATGGACTCTCTGGGGTGGGACGACACGCGCTTCGAGATCGCCGGGGGGATGCTCATCCGCATGGGCATCCGGTGTGCGTGGGGCGACTTCCTGCGTCGCGCGGGTCGCTTCGACGACGTCGCACGGTTCTACGGTCACTGGGGCTACTTCATGGAGACCGAGCGCAAGGCCGACCACGCGTTCGTCTACCACGAGTTCCCGTTCGAGGAAGAGCTGAAGGAGTGCAGTTTCGTCGGTGGCAGCGCGGTGAAGTGGCTGGAGGAGCGCGACCGTTCGCAGCCGTTCCTGCTGCACGTGGGGTTCTGCGGGCCGCACTCGCCCGTCGAGCCCCTCGCACGCTTCATGGACCTCTACCGCGACCGGCCCGAGCCCGCGCCGTGGGGTTGGCCCGACGCACCCGACTGGCTGCTCGACGGTCGACGCGGATACCGCGCGATGATCAGCGAGATCGACGACTGGGTCGGAAAGATCCGCCGGGTGCTGGCCGACGAAGGGGAACTCGACAACACGATTTTCGTCTTCGCCGCCGATCACGGCGAGAACGCCGGCGACCACCATCGTTTCGGCAAGACGTGCTTCCACGAGGGGAGCCTGCGCGTGCCGCTGGTCGTCAGCGGTCCGGGCGTCGAGGCCGCCTCGCCCA
>DATKVD010000455.1:0-9864 GCA_035530235.1 Planctomycetota bacterium
TCTCCAAGGTGAACCTGGCGGTGAGGGGACTCTACGGGGAAGGGACCCAGGCCTCGGGGGACTTCTATCAGATCTCGAACCAGCGCACCCTCGGCAAAAGCGAGATGCAGATCATCGAGAACATCGAGTCGGTGGTCCCGCGCATCGTCGAATACGAGAAGATCGCCCGGACGAAGCTGCTGGCCGAGAACCGTCCGACGCTCGAGGACCGTGTGTGGCGGGCCTACGGACAGCTCCGCTCCGCCCGTACCATCTCTTCCGAGGAAACGATGCACCTGTTGAGTGCGGTGCGGATGGGCATCAACATCGGACTGGTCAAGGACCTGACGATGGCGACCGTCAACCAGCTGTTCATCCACACCCAGCCGGCACACCTTCAGGAGCTGCGGGGCAAGGCCCTCGACGCCGACGAGCGCAACGTCGAACGGGCCTCCTACATCCGCTCCCGGCTCGACGGAAACTGACGGCGGCTACTGCGGCTTGTCGTCCTCCTCGCCGGGGGCTTCCTCGTCACCGCCGTATTTCCACTGCTCGCCCTCTTCCATCTCGTCGATCTCGCGCTCCACCGCCTTCATCATCTTCTCCTGGAGCGGTGCGAGCTTCCTGTAGTGGGCGATGGTCGCCAGGTACGCCCGCACCATCGTGTCCAGCTTCAACAGCTGCCACTTCGTCAGACACTCCGGCTCCCGGATGGTCTGGAACGGGTGACAGTTGAGCTTGATGCTCCCGTCCGGACCGATCTGACAGAACTCACAGTCCTTGCACTGGATCATCGCTCGACCCCTTTCGCTGGTAGTCCGGGTCGCTTGCGGCCCGGACCTCTCCACGCCCCACAAGGGGGCGTGACTACAATGGGAACGGCCTGAGCGTTCACTTGCCCGGCACGGGCACCTTGACCATCGTGATGGTCTCACCGTCGGAGAAGGCGACGGGGGCGAAGTTCGGCGGACTCGCCGGCGGCACCACCACCGCCGTCATCTGGCGGTATTCGTGGAGTGTGACCTTGCCGCCCGCCAGGTCGAGGGGCGGCGCCCAAGTCCCGTCCCGTCGCCGACGGTAACACTGCACCTTCGCCTCGCGTTTGACCCAGATGCGCTTGTGCTCGGGCGGCTGTTCGGTTGACCCCATCGTGATGAGCATGACGTCCTTTCCGCCGCAGACGGTCAATGAGCCGGCGTCGTCCGCGTCGGTGAGTTCCCGGTGCCAGGCCTTCCCGTCGTACCGGAACACCCCGTGGCGGCCCCATGCCGTCAGGAACACCTCGTCCTCGCCCACGGTCACCACCGACCCGGGCACACGGAACGACTCGTTCTCACTCACGGCGAGCACCGCCTTCGCCTCCGCCTCGATGCCCTCGGCCTCGGACCATCTCTCGCCGTCGAAGCGGCTCCACCGGAGTCCCTTCGCGTCCTGCCAGAAGACCGCCGCGTGTCCCCGGAAATACGTGACCCGCGGCTGCTGGTAGCTGTAGCTGTTCAGGCTGAAGGGTGCGTTCGCGCTTCCGGGAACCATGGCCGACTTCCCCGTGTGCCACCAGGTCTCCCCGTCGTCGTCGGAGAACTTGCCGTGGACGACCAGCCGCCGTCTCCTGTCCACCGAGCCCCAGGAGGCCCACAGTCGCCCCTTCTTCGCCCCACGTGGAAGCCGGACGACCGAGACGGCCGAGCCGCAGTGACGGATGTCGTAATCGAGGATGCTCGGCCACCGTCGACGCTCGTAACCGAGACCGGTGAAGGTGTACCTCGTCATCGTCTGTCGTGGTGTGGCAATTCCCGGGCCGGCACAGCCGACGCCGCTCGACAGGGTGACGGCGTCTCCGTTGGCGTCGACGACACTCCCGCGTGAGGTCCCATGGTCGAAGTTCCTGGCACGCGGCTTCGGAAGGGCCGTCCATCGTCTGCCGCCGTCCGTCGACTGCTTCACGAACACACGCTGGTCCCAGCGTCCCTCACCCCTGGTGAAGCCGAGGATCATGTGCCTGTTGTCGGCGGCGGCGATCCACCCGAACGGCACGAGCGTGCCGTCCACGATTACCCGGGACGGTTCGAGTTCGACACGTGACCGGTCGGGTCTGTATCTCGTGCTGAGTTTCGGCACCTTCGGCTTTGCGGGACATTTCGGCTTCGGGCTGGTCATGGGGACGTTGTCGCGGAGCACGTCGAGTCGGCTCCCGGTGCCGCGTCTTACCAGCCGGACGTTGTCCACGCGCACGGTGGCGGCCTTCCTTGCCCGGCCGAGCAGGTGGAAGTTGGTGATCTGGGTGAGGTCGAGCCCGCGTGTGCGCTCGGCGGCTCTCAGGTCGAGCTCCAGCGTCACCCACTTACCCGCGGGGACCTTGAAGATGCGCACCACCGGCGGCTCGATCAGCTCGTCCTCGACCGTCAGCCACACCTGGAGCGGGCGGCTCGACCTGAAGTCGACCCACATGAGGTCGTAGCCGGACCAGTCGCGAAGCGCTTCACCCGCGTGTGACAGCCACTGGAAGGTGTTGAGGATCACCGACGCGTCGGACGCCTGTCTGAGAATCGGGTAATACCGTCTCTGAAAGGGCGTGCGTCTGACGGCCATCAGTCGTGGGCCTCGCCGGACCTTCGCGACAAGCGCCTGTGTGCCGACGGTGCAGTCGCCGGTGCGGCACTCCCAGGTCCAGATGCGATTCTTCCTGCCGTACTCGAAGTGCGCCCAGAAGTCGCACCCATCCTCCCGACGGCCCAGATCGCACCAGGTGTCGTCCATCTTCCCGGCGAGCTCCTCCGTCTCGAAACCGAGGATCAGCTTGACGTCGTCACCGGCCTCCATGCTGCAGTCTCCTTCACCCCTCGTCCGTTGAAGATGTGCCGGGCGGGTCGCCGACACGCCCGGCCCTATTCCGCCGGCACCGGGACCTTGACCATATGGATGGTCTGTCCGTCGGAGAAGGCGACGGGTGCGAAGTTCGGCGGACTCGCCGGCGGCACCACCACCGCCGTCATCTGGCGGTATTCCTGGAGTGTCACCGTGCCGCCTGCGAGGTCCACGGGCGGCGCCCAGGTGCCGTCCGGCCGACGTCGATAGCACAGCACCTTCGCCTCACGCTTCAGTTCGACGCGCTTCTCCTCGGGCGGCTCCTCGGTGTGTCCCATCGTGATGAGCATGACGTCCCTGCCGCCGCAGACGGTCAACGAACCGGCGTCGTCCGCGTCGGTGAGATCCCGGTGCCAGGTCTTCCCGTCGTACCGGAACACCCCGCCCCGGCCCCACGCGGTGAGAAAGACCTCGTCCTCGCCCACGGTCACCACCGACCCGGGCACACGGAACCCCTCGTTCTCACTGACGGCGAGCTTCGCGGTCGCCTGCGGGTCGACGGCCTCGGCCTCGGACCACCTCTCGCCGTCGAAGCGACTCCACCGGAGTCCCTTCGCGTCCTGCCAGAAGACGGCGGCGTGTCCGCGGAAATAGGTGATGCGCGGCTGCTGGTAGCTGTAGCTGTTGTAGCTGAACGGGCTGTCGGCACTTCCCGGGACGAGGGCCGACTTCCCGGCATGCCACCAGGTCTCCCCGTCGTCGTCGGAGAACTTGCAGTGGACGACGAGTCGTCGCATCCGGTCCACCTCACCCCACGAGGCCCAGAGTCGGCCCTTCTTCGGACCGCGGTCGAGTCGCACGACCCACGCGGTCGAGCCGCAGTGCCGGATGTCACAGTCGAGGATGCCCGCCCACGGCCGACGGTCCCAGGTCGTCCCGGTGAACGTGTACTTCGTGACGTGCTGTCGGGGCGTCGGAACGCCGAGGCCGGCACACCCCGGACCGTTCGAAACCACGACCGCGTCGCCGTGCGCGTCGACCACACTCCCGCGCGCGGTGCCGTGGTCGAAGTTCGCCGCATTCGGCCCGGCCAGTCGCTCCCACGTCTCCCCGCCGTCCGAGGAGTGCATCACCGCCGGACGCTGTCGCCAGCGTCCCCGTCCCTGCATGCACCCGAGGAAGAGGTGTCGGTTGTCTGCGGCGGCGATCCACCCGAACGGCACGACGGAGCCGTCGGCGATCTTCCGTGCGGACTGAAGCTCGACGGGTGACCGGTCGGGCGTCCACGTCTCACCGCGCTTCGGAACGACGGGTGACGCCGGGAACTCCGGCGCCGTCATGCCCATCGGCGACGTGTCGCGCAGCACCTCCGGGCCGCCCGCGGCGTCCTTCCGGACGAGCCGGACGTTGTCGACGTGCACGGTGGTCGACTCACCCGCCACGGCGAGGAGGTAGAAGTTGGCGACGTGCTTGAGGTCGAGACCCCGGTCACGCCCGGCGGCCTCCAGGTCCACCTCCAGGGTCACCCAGCCGCCGGCCGGCACCTGGAAGGTCCGCGTCACGGGGGGCTCGATCGTCTCGTCCTCCAGCCAGAGTCGGACCTCGAGCGGCTTGACGGTCTTCACGTCCACCCACAGACGGTCCCAGCCGGACCAGTCACGGAGGTCCCCCCGGGTGTGGGCGAGCCACTGGAAGGTGTTGAGGATGACCGAGGCGTCGGAGCCGCTCCGCAGCACGGGATAGTAGCGCTCCTGGAAGGGGAAGCGTCGGAAGGACAGCTGCCGGCGTCCGGGACGGACCGACCGCACGAGGGCCTGTCTGCCCTCGGTCGCGTCCCCCTCACGACAGGGCCAGGTCCAGGCCCGGCTGTTCGCCTCGCCGTACTCGAAGTTCGCCCAGAAGTCCACGCCGCCCTCGACCGGCGTCATCTGACACCATGTCCCTTCCTTCGTCCGGGTCAGCTCCTCCGTCTCGAAGCCGAGGATCAGCTTGCCTCCCTCGGCCGCATGAGCCGATACGGACAGGAGCAGGACCACGAGACCGGCGCTGCACACGCTCTTCACCACGGCACCTCCCGTTACGGATCGCATCGGGTCGGAGGGGCACGATGCCGTGCCCTCCGGTGTTCCTTCAGACATGCAGCTTGACGCCCAGGCATGGCGGGTCGGGGATGACGTCGGGCGGTCCCTCGAGCGTCGAGAGGTCGTAGTCGCGTGCCGTCTCGAAGAACGTCACGACGTTCTCGACGGGACAGTCGAACCCGATGACGTTCGACGCACGGAAGATGTAGCCGCCGTTGTAGGCACAGCACCGGATGAGGAAATCGACCTCGCGTCTGACGTCCTCGACCGTCCCCATGGGGAGTGTCCGCTGGACGGAGCCTCCCCCGTCGAGCGTGATGCGGTCGCCCCACGTCTGCTTGACGCGTGCCGGGTTCACACATTCCGGCTGCAGGGGGTTCAGGATGTCGAACCCCACCTCGACGATGTCGTCGATGATGGGCGTGACGTTGCCGTCGGAGTGGAAGAAGAACTTCACGTCGGGGGCGACCCTGCGGGTCTCGGTGATGATGCGTTTCCACGCGGGCTTGTCGAGGGCGCGCCAGCTCTCGGGCGGGACGATCATCCGGTCCTGCATGGCGACGTCCCCCCAGAAGTGGAGCATGTCGGCCCCGGCGGCGGCCGAGCGTCTGCACACGGCGATCGTGTGCTCCAGGATGCGGTCGTAGAGTCGCTCGACGAACCCGGGGTTCGCGACGTAGTCGCACAGGAAGTTCTCGAACCCGCGCATCCGCCAGGCCTGCTTGAACGGGTGCATCCCGCTCGACCCGGCCACCCAGTACCCCTCGTCCTTCATCGCCCGCACCTTCGCCGGGAGCTCCGGGTCGTCCACGATCACCTTCTCCCCGGGCCAGTCGAAGCCGTCGAGGTCGTCGGTGTGGGCGAACGGACCGCTCACCCACTCGAGATACTTCCCGTCCTCGCCCACACGCTCGACCACGCCCCATGGGTCCTCGAACGTCCGCTCGTCGTGCATCACCATCGGACCCATCCACGCGTACATCCCGGGAGGCTTTCCGTTGGCGCGCTTCTCGTAGTCGGCCCAGTGCGTCCCGACGTGGGCGTCCCGGTAGAAGTCGCAGCCGAGGCGCTCAAGCGCCTCGTGGACCGTGTCGACCCCGAGGTGCCGGCGGACCTCCTCGGCGAGTTCCGGGCGGAGGTTGATCTGGATGGGAACACGGTCGGGTCTCTCGTGGTTCAACGTGGCGATCATCCGTTCACGGGAGGTCATGAGTCTCCTCGGCCACACCGGCGCAGGGGCACGGCATTTGGCCGTGCCCCTGTCATTCGTTTCAGGGCGTCTTCGTCGGGTCACTTGACTCTGAGCTTCGCGCGCAGGGCCTCCTCCACGAGAGGCGGGACCATGCTCCCGACGGAGCCCCCGAGTGCGGCGACCTCCTTGATGAGACTGGAGCGGATGAAGCTGAACCGCTCGTCGGACATCACGAAGACGGTCTCGATTTCCGGGTCCATGGTGCGGTTGGTGAGTGCCATCTGGAATTCGTATTCGAAGTCACTGACGGTGCGGATGCCGCGGAGGATGATGTTGGTCCTGTGCGAGCGGACGTGGTCGATCGCCAGTCCGTCGAACGAATCGACGGTGACGTTCCCGTAGGGTTTGACGAGTTCACGGACCATGTCGAGACGCTCCTCGAACGTGAAGAGGTACTTCTTGTCGGCACTCGACGAGACGCTCACGACCAGTTCGTCGAAGACCTTGGCGCCGCGCTCGATGAGGTCGAGGTGTCCGTAGGTGACGGGGTCGAACGACCCGGGATAGACGGCCTTTCTCACCGTGAGGGTCCTCCTGCCGCGTCGCGGAAGAAGAGATGCGTCTCAACGGCGACGGGCTTGTCGTCGGCCTCGGCGAGGGCGTCGCCCAACACCGTCGGCGCCCCCGACGCCGGTTCGGGGTCCAGTGCGGGTGCCGGACCCGCCCCCAACTGCACCCGGTTCGAGCACGCCCCACGGAACAGATACGCCGTCAGCTCGGGATATAGCTCAGCCAGATACGGGTCACATACACTCCAGCCGAGCCCGGGCACGTGGAAGCGCACCCAGGCGTGCCGACCCACCACCTCCGTGCGGTCCGGGGTCTTGTCCTCCGCGAGCATCACGCCGCTCTCGATGCGCGCCGGGATCCCCGCCGAGCGCATCAGTGTCACCGTCAGGAGTGCATAGTCGAACGCGTTGCCCCTGCGTGAGGACAGGATCTCCCCGACGCTTCGCCCGGTCGGTCCCGTCGTCGTCACGACCGTGCCGACGTCCGGATCGAACGGAGCCGCCCCTTCGGTGACCTCCACCGCCCTGGTGTCCCGGACGAACACGGTGTTATCGGGTTCGAGTGTGTTCATGACGTAGTCATAGATGGCGTGGGCCCGGCTGAAGGTGTCGTTGTCGGGGGGAGCGACGTCGGCGACGATCGTCGTGAGTTCCGGCAGACTCACGTCTTCGGGCAGTGCGAGGTCCGCGGCCAGGTGCTGGCGGATGACGTTGTCCGGCTCGACGGGGCCCGGCTTCATGCCGGCGTCGTCGATCCGTCTCCGCTGGACGTGCAGCACGTACTCCACGTCGAACGTCTTCGGCAGGGGCGCTTCCGCCGAGACGAAAAGCATCGCCGTGCCGTACCGCGCGTCATACCGGACCATCGGACGGTAGCTGGCCGGACTCTGGATGGAAGGTTCGATCAGCCGCTGGTATCGTGAAGCCACCGGAAACGGCACCCAGAGACGCACCTCCTTGGTCTCCTCGGGGATGTCACGGACGGTGACCCGGCAGGTCAGTTCCACCAGTCGGCTCTCGGGCAGGATGTGCTGACCCTCCCCGCGGAAGAGACCCTCCTTCGCAGGTCCACTCCGGCAGGAGGGCCCCGCAAGAACCACGCTCAGAACCAGAACCGAAAGAAGTGTCCTCTTCAAGGGATGGATTCCTTTCGCAAGGGTCGACGGCATCGGCAAACCCCGGACCACCATAGGGTTATAGGTGCCGCCCGAGGGCGGATTGTCCCACGAGTATAGGACTCGGGCGGGGATTTGCAAGGCAGATTCCGGGGGGTAGCGAATCAGGGGCTATTTTTCGGCCTTCTTCTCGGCGTCCGTCCAGGCCTTTCGGAGACCGCTGAGACGTCCGAGGAGGAGGTCCATCTGCTTGGCGGCGTCGCCTTCGAGGACGCCCCGGAGCGCGTCCAGACGCTTGAGCATCGGAAGCCCCCAGCCGAGGTCTTCCCGGAAGGTCGCCGCGCCGCCACACACCGTGAGCAGGTAGCAGGGCCCGCGGGGCCCCGGCCACTCTCCCCTCACCAACGGGTCGATCTGTTCGGCCCGCCCGAGAAACCCGGACGCAGCGAGGTGATCGATGATCCCGAACGCCTGCTTCTCGTCGATGGCCACGCAGAGACGAAACGGGTCACGATCCAGCCGGGATAGCTGGCGCGAGAGTTTCAGCTCGTAGAAGGGCTTCCCCTGCTCACCGAAGTACTGAAGCAGGAGAATGAAATCCTTGACACCCCGCTTGAGCGTCGCCGCGTGCTGGTTTGCTGTCTCTCGCTCTGCGGGGTCGGGCAGGAGTCGGCCCTTCTTCGGGTCGATCGGCTGGTCGTAGCACTGCTTCAGGAGCCAGCCGCCGTTTCCCCACCGGCGGGGCTTCGGGCCGAAGAACTGCATCATCCCCCATGGCGTGTTGATGCGGTCGAATTGTTGCACATCCGGGATGGGTTTGTCGTCGAAGCTGAGTTCTCCGTGCCGACCTTCGCTGCGGCTGCCCGCCGCGCCGATGGTATATTCGTACCGCCACCTGCCGACGTTGTAGCTGCCGGACTTGTGGAGGTCGATCCTGGCCCCCTCGGCCGGGCGGGCCTTCGACTCCGCCAGCGCCGCCCGGCAGTGCTCGCACTGGCCGAGCTTGCCACTGCACGCCTTGCACAGCTTGAAGGCGCCGCTCGAGGTCTCGCCGCCGCACACCACGCACGTCCCCACGTCGGCCGTGTACATCCGGTCGCGGCACTTCCCGCACAGCGCCCCGGCGGCCGGGGGCGAAGCGACCCACATCACGATCAGAGCCAGAATGAGTCTTTTCATGTTCGGGCTCCCTGACGGCAGGTGTCCCGTGTGCGGCCCGTCCCCTCGTCTTAGACGACGTTCGGCCCGGAGGATTCCCTCAAAAATCGTGGAGAGGTGTTCGCGTCCGGACTCAGTAGAACCGGAACCGTGATTCGGTGAGTCCCTGCGGGCCGAAGAGGAGCATGAAGACATCGTCGTTCTCGCCTCCGTCGTGCTCGTAGGCGAACTCCATCACCCAGCGGTGCAGGCGCCGCTTGAGCACGACACGGTAGTCACTGGTGTCGCGTCCGCCGACGTCGATCTCGCCGAAGAACCCCAGGGTCCAGCGCTCGTTCAGCTTGTAGTCCAGACTCCCGATGAACATGTTGCTCGACGAGACGTCGATGTATCGCTGACCGAGGTAGACGGTCATCTTGGGGGAGCGGTCGAGGATGACGCCGACGTCGAAGGTATCGAGCTTCACCCCGTGGTCGACGCGGAGGCCCGCCTCACTGACGAGCACCGCCCGGTCGGAGATCTGCCAGAGGTACCTGGCGTTGAGGGGCCCCAGGTCCCGGCCGGCGTTGTGCCGGTCGCCCTGTGGGAAGTAGTCCATCTCGAGGTCGAGGATCATCCAGTTGACGGTGTACCATCCCCCGATCCCGGCGGGCTCGATGCGTCGACCGAGCCGACGCGTCTGAAGACGCTGTCTGAGACCGAGACGGACCACCTTCGTGTCGTCAAGGGCGTCCGGCTCGTCGAACTGGTAGACGTCCCCCGGGGGCTTCGTCCTCACGAACGTGCCGAAGACGTCGACCGTCGGCGTGATGACGTGCCGGAGACGGTTGACGTCCAGAAGCCGGTTGTGGTAGTTGTAGATCCGCCACACCGTCGCACTCGACCGGAACCCCGTCGTCACCGTCACCCGGTCGTGTCCGCCCCGGGGCACCAGGTCGTACCAGCTGTAGGTGGTGTTGAGGAAG
>DATKVD010000456.1:0-6206 GCA_035530235.1 Planctomycetota bacterium
TTCACCGTATCGACAGAGCTACCATCGGCGAAGTCCTTCGGGATATGACGTGTTGGGGGCTGAACACCTCAACGCAGGCCGTGTCGGCGGATTCGTCGTGGGAGGGAAGGGCGGCGGCGGGTTCTTCATGGGAGCCACAAACGGTGGCAGTGAATGCACCGCAGGAACCGCAGACGACGCTGCCGGAATTACCGCCAGAACCACAGACGATGGCGCCGGACCTACAAGCGGCACCACCGGATGCGCCGTCGGTTGCCGGCTCAGAATAGGAGTCCTGAGGTGTCACACGTCTGGGATGCAATGAAGAAGCATAAGGCCGAGGAAGCGTCACCCGAGGCATCGGCTGAGTCTCCATCGCGGAGCGGACAAGAACGCGCCTCGGCAGGGGGGACTTCTGAGCAGGCGAAGCCCAAGGCCGGGGGGCAACCCCTGGACAACGGCTACACCGAACTCCTCACGGCGCACCACGACCGTGGCGGGCCGATCACGGAGCAATTCCGCGCCCTCCGCACCCACCTACTGGCACACTATGCCGACAAGCGCTTCAGCGCCATCGTCACCTCCGCAGAGGCCGGCGAAGGCAAAACCGTAACCTGCCTCAATCTGGGGATCGTCCTGGCCGAGCGACCGGAGCGCACGACGATCGTCGTGGACGGAGATCTCCGCAAAGGCAACATCTCTTCGTACCTGAATATTGAGAAAAGCCCCGGGATGGCGGACCTCGTTCGTGGTGGTACGGCCATCGAAGCCGTGGTGAGGCCGACCGTTTATCCGAATCTCTTTGTGATCCCGGCGGGCGAAGCGCGTCAGCGTGAGGTCGGCGAACTCATGGGACGACCCGAACTCAAGGAGATCGCGGCCGAACTTCGCCGAAAGTATGACTATGTTCTGGTCGATACGCCGCCCATCAACCGGGCGGCGGACGCCGGGATGCTCGGGCAGGCGGTTGACGGTGCGTTGCTCGTGGTCCGGATGAACAAGACACATCGCGAATCCGTGGACAGGGCCATACGACTGCTTCACGCCGCCAGCGTCAGCGTGGCCGGACTGATCCTCACGCACCAGAAGTTCTACATCCCGAATTACCTTTACCGTTATTCGTAAGGGGGGAGCCCACGGGTTGTGAACCCAGTATGTCTGGAGAACCGGGGGGGCTTTTGCCAGATGGACCGTAACGCCCTGATGGTGAAGCCTTTCGCCGAGGGGGATGGGAAGGCGTGGGACGACTACGTCCGGATACATCCGTCGGCGACCGTTTTCCACAGGCGGGCCTGGTCCGACGCTGTGGAAAAGGCTTACGGACATCGACCCATTCATGGGGTGGCATGGTCGGAAGGCAGGCTTGTCGGCCTGCTTCCTCTGTTCTTTGTCAAGAGCGTTTTTGTGGGACGCGTGCTCGTCTCCGTGCCTTATGCAACCTATGGCGGCATCGTGGCGGATTCCGACGAGATCGCCAAGGCGCTGCTCACATTTGCTGAGGGCCTTTCCAGGGAGTATGCCGCGGAATACCTCGAACTCAGGCACCGTGATCCGAACGCTTTGGGACTGCCGGAGATTGGACGATACGACACGTTTCGCAAGGAGCTCCCACAGGATCCGGATGAGATCCTCACCCGGCTTCCACGCAAAACCCGTGCCGCCACGCGCAAGGGCATCGAGTGGCTCGGTCCGGATGCAGTGGCGATGGGACCGGAACTGCTGGACACGATCTACGATTTGTACGCCGTTACGTTGAAACGGCTGGGGTCGCCCAATTACCGACGGAGGTTGCTCCGCGAGCTGTTGAAGTGCTTCGGTGAAGACTGCGTCTGCCTGGTGGTCAGGGACAACGGCACACCGGTGGCCGGCGTGGTGAGTTACGTCTTTCGCGATGAGATCGTCCCTTATTTCTCTGGCAGTCTGGAAGCCGGGATGGCCATGAACGCGAACAACGTGATGTACCTCCGGTTGATGGAATACGCGATCAGGCGGGGCCTGCGGTGGTTCGACTTCAACCGGACGAGGCGGGACAACTCGGGTCCCTATGATTTCAAGAGGCATCACGGTTTTGAGCCGACGCCCTTGCATTACCAGGTCAGTCTGAACCGATCCAGGGAATTGCCGAACCTGAGCCCGAGCAACAGAAGGTTCGCCCTGGCCGGGCGCATCTGGCGAAAGCTTCCTCTCTGGATGACGAGAGCGGCCGGCGGACGCATTACGAAATGGATTCCCTAACACCCCTCTCCAGGGCTACTGAAAACGCGTAGGCGGGTAGCTCAGTGGCAGAGCGCCCGGAACACACCCGGGAGGTCGTGTGGTTCAAATCCCACCCCGCCTACCAGGATATGCCAAGTGCTTGCGAGACCGTCTGATGAAAAGACTGCTTTACATCGCGCATCGGATGCCATTTCCACCCGACAAAGGCGACCGCGTCCGTGCGTTCCATCAGATCGAGACGCTCTCGCAGCACTATGAGATCACTCTCGCGACGCTTGCACATAGCCGAGCGGACGCCGAGGCGGCCCCCGCCCTGAAGCAGTGGGTCGAGGAGATCATCCTGGCCCGCGCAGGCGGTTCCCTCGGCTTGATCCGCGGGGCTCTCTCTCTCCTTGACGGCGGCGCAGTCACGGAAGGCTACTTCCGCTCACCGGGCCTGCTCCGAGCCATCCACGAAGCCTGTCGCAAGCCCTTCGACCTCGCCATTGCTTACTCATCGAGTACGTTACCGTACCTGCTTGCAGCGGATGCCAAGGCGCGGGTTATGGACCTCGTGGACGTGGACAGCGCCAAGTGGGCAAGCTACGGCGATTCGTCTGCTTGGCCGAAAAGCTGGCTGTATCGCAGGGAGGCCCGCGGCGTTCGGGCCCTCGAACTGGAAGCTCTAGAGCGATGTGATGCGGTGCTGCTCGTCAGCGAGGCCGAGGTGCGGGCGTTGCCGACGCGGAGCGCCAGAGTCATAGCCGTGAGCAACGGGGTGGACATGGAATATTTCGCGCCTGCCGACCCGGCCCGGAACGAGCATCCCGGCTTGGTGTTCACCGGCACAATGGACTACCGACCCAATATCGATGGCGTTTGCGGCTTTGTCAGGGATGTCTGGCCGGGTCTCAAGGAACGTGTCCCTGGACTGACCTTTACCATAGTCGGCCGCAACCCCACTCGCGCTGTCAAGCGCCTTGAAAAGGCGGCGGGCATACGCGTCACCGGGTCCGTTCCGGATGTCCGACCCTTTCTGGCCGACGCAAGCATGGCCGTCGTCCCGCTGAGAATCGCCCGGGGAATACAGAACAAGGTGTTGGAGGCCATGGCCATGGGGCGTGCGGTGGTCGCCTCCGGACCGGCGCTTGAGGGGCTCGACGTGAGGCCCGGCGAGGATGTCCTTCGTGCGGACACGACCGAGGAGTGGCACGACCAGGTCACGAGATTGCTTTCTGACGAAGCATTCAGACTGAAAATCGAACGGGCTGCACGGAGACGAGTCGAAGCCGACTACAGCTGGGAAACACGACTGGCTCCGCTGGTCGCCCTCTGCGAGAGGTTGACCGGACCCGTGGGCAGTCCCGAAATGGCCGCCACGGAAGCAGAGTAACGCTTGAGGTGTCGAACGGATGGGCAGGTCTTCGAGAAGGCTGCTGTGTATCGTCACGTTCGCTTACGTGCTCGGGCTCATCGTCCTGAGCATCCTTCCCTCGGGGAAGGGCGTGCTGGGCGGGTGGGATCAGGACATCTCACCGACTTTGCAGAATGCACTTCACGTCCCGGCTTACGCTCTGCTGGTTCTGCTGGTGACCGTGACGACGTCACGCACGCCGACGATTGGATACGGACGAATCCTCGTGATCGCCGTGCTCTGCACCGCTTTCGCCACGATTCTGGAATCTGCACAGGCGTACATCCCGGGACGAACCGCGTCGGTGACGGATGCGGCGCTGAACGTGATCGGTGTCCTGGTGGGGGCCGGTCTGGCGATAGGCTGGCGGGGTATCGTGCAACGCACGCAAACGTCGGCTGCCGGAGAATCGACCGAATGAGGGAGCGGGATAAGCTGCAATGATCGAAGGACGCACCATCCTGTGCTTCGCAAGCGGCTATGACGCGCCGCCGACCAGCAAGCATCACGTGATGCACCTGCTGGCCGAGCGCAACGTCGTGCTGTGGGTAAACTACCACGCTTCCAGAACGCCGTCGGTGAGTTCTTCCGATCTTTTCTACGTGGCGCAGAAGCTCAAGCAGGTCGTGTCTGGGGTTTCGAACCCTCGGAAGAACGTGTACGTGGCGACGCCCATGGTGCTTCCTCTGCCCGATTGCGACTGGGCCAGGAATGTCAATCGTCGACTTCTCGTCAGTCGTCTCAAGAGACTTGTAACCCGGCTCGGGAACGGGCCGCTTCAGATATGGAGCTTCACCCCCGACGTCGCATACCTGATCGATGAGTTCGATGCGGAGGCGGTGGTTTACTACTGCGTGGACGACTTTGCGCACTTCTCCGGCTACGACGCCGAGCAGGTGCTCCGTGACGAGGCGGCGCTGTGTCGCAGGGCAGACCTTGTCGTCACGACGTCCAAGGCGCTGCAGGAGGCGAAGAAGTCGCTTAATCCTAACACGATCATGGTGCCGCACGGCGTCGATTACGAGCATTTCGCGCGCGCCGCGGACAACAACCTTCCGACACCCGACGACGTCGCGGACATTCCTCATCCAATCTTCGGCTTCTTCGGGCTGATCCGCGACTGGATCGACCTCGACCTCCTGGCCGAAGTGGCCCGACGCAAGCCCGACTGGCATTTCGTCCTCATCGGCGACTCCAAGGTCGACCTGACGCCCTACCGGGAACTCCCCAATATGCACTTCCTGGGCGGGAGGCCCTACGAACAGCTCCCAGCCTACTGCAAGGCATTCGACGCCGGTTTGATCCCCTTCAAAATCAACGACCTGACGCTCGCTGTCAACCCGATCAAGCTCCGGGAATACCTGGCTGCCGGGCTCCCTGTGATCTCGACGCCCCTGCGGGAGGTGGAAATCTACGGGGGACTGGTGCGGATGGCCGGGACGCCCGACGAGTTCATCACGGCGGCGGAGGTAGTTCTGGCAGAGGACTACCAGAAACGCCTTAACCGGCAGAGAGCCATGTCGAAAGAGACATGGGACCACAAGGTGGAATCGATCTCGGACTCTCTGGGTCGAGTCAGTGGCCGAAGATTGCCGCGGCCCAGGCAGTTGCACGTTCACGGGAGAAATGGACCGGTAAAGATTGTGGTGGGATACGACGGTGGGGGTTGGAAGCGCCAAACCGTTTGGCTGCTGGAGCACTGTCCTTCTGGAGTATCGGTTGTCTTGGCAGCAACCCGGTATGTGTACGCCGACCTTGAGAAGGATGAAGAGAGCAGCCGGAGATATCTAAGGATCTATCGGGTTGATGCTCAGCGCCAATTGGGGAGACATTCATTTTATGAGAGCATAAAGAGGCTTTTGTCCGGGATGCTCTCATGCGCTCGCGCCGTCTTCAAGGAGCGGCCCGACGGGGTGGCAGTTGTGGCTTCATCCATCGCAGTGCCCCTACTTATTTCTGCCAAGTGGCTGGGAATCAAGACAGTGTTTATCGACTCCATAACCCGAGTAACAAAACCATCCAGAACAGGGCGGATTATCTCCTTCTTGGGATTGGCAGACCGCCTGTATGTGCAATGGCCAGAGGGTACTGCAATGTATCGTCGGGCGATTTACGCGGGGCGACTTATATGATATTCGTGACGGTCGGCACAACGCGTTTTGAAGACCTAGTCATGGAAATGGACCGCTTGGTAGGTGCGGGCGAGATCACGGATGAGGTGTTCGCCCAGATCGGGAGTGGCCAGTACGTTCCCTCGAATATGAAGTGGACCCGCTACGTGAAGAACATTCAGGAATGTTTTCGTCGCGCGGACTTGGTTGTCTGCCACGGTGGCGCAGGAACGGTATTTGAACTGCTGCAGATTGGCGCGCGGTTCATCGCGGTCCCCAACAGATCGCTGCAAGACGATCATCAATCGGATTTGTGCAGAGCGTTGGAGGCAAGAGGGTGGGCTGTGTGCTGTTACGATCTCGATCGCCTGGGAAGTCTATTCAAGAAGATGCCGGGTACCAGAGCGTATCCCTTCGATTCCGCCCTGCCGAGCGCCGTATGGGATTTCCTGACGTCACGGGACCGTAGCAGGCAGCGTAGCCACAGAATGAAAGTCATAAGATGA
>DATKVD010000457.1:0-12438 GCA_035530235.1 Planctomycetota bacterium
GTTTACGCGTCCGCCCCCGGGGGAAAGGGCTTCTTCGGACTCCCCGGAAACCCGGTGTCGGTCTACCTGATGTTTCACCTGTTCGTGCTGCGTGCGGCGGCGCACATGACCGGCGGCGCGGTGCCCATGCGCGAGATGACGCTCCGCATGGCCTCCGGATTCAGCCGCCGAAAGACGGACCGCGTCGAGTTCGTCCCTGCACGGCTCATAAGGGACGCACGCGTCGAGCCGATCGCCTACCATGGCTCGGCACACCTGATGGCCGTGATGGAAGCCGACGGGTTCTGCATCGTGCCGGTGGGCGTCGGGAAGCTCGCCGCGAACGACGAGGTCACGTTCGTGCCGCTCGGGAGAATCGCCACATGGTAGACCGCTTCGGCCGGAACATCGATTACCTGCGCGTGTCCGTGACGGACCGGTGCAACCTGCGGTGCTCGTACTGCATGCCGGCGGACGCCACCTTTGTTCCCGACGAGGACCGGCTCACCTTCGACGAGATCGTGGAGGTGGTGCGACTTGCAGTCCGGCACGGCGTGAGGAAGGTCCGCCTCACGGGCGGCGAGCCGCTCCTGCGACCGGACGTCGAGCGCCTCGTTGGCATGCTGTCGCGCATCGAGGGCATCCGTGACCTCGCGATGAGCACGAACGGAACGCTGCTCGCCGACCACGCCGCTGCGCTCGCCGCGGCGGGCCTCGGCCGCGTGAACGTCAGCATCGACGCCGTCCGTCCGGAACACTACGCAGAACGCACAGGCGGGGGGGACGTTCGTCGGGCCCTTTCCGGCATCGACGCGGCGGTCGCTGCCGGACTCACGCCCGTCAAGCTCAACTGCGTGGTCAGGGAATCCTCCGCCGAGCCGGACGCACGGGACGTGCAGACGTTCGCCCGACGGCACGGACTCCAGGTCCGCTTCATCCGGCAGATGGACCTCGCGACGGGCAGCTTCGGGGTGGTCGAGGGCGGGTCGGGCGGGGATTGCACACAGTGCACGCGACTGCGCCTCCTGAGTAACGGCATCCTTAAGCCGTGTCTCTTCTCGGACCTGGCTTTCAGCGTGCGACGTCTTGGAGCGGCACGCGCGATCGAGCAGGCCATAAACCATAAACCACAACGGGGCACGCGCTGCACCGACACCTGGATGTATGCGATAGGGGGGTAAGATGGACGAACTCTCTCACGTGGACGACGCGGGGCGCGCGAAGATGGTGGACGTCGGCGGCAAGACGCCCCAGCGCCGCATCGCCCGGGCCGCGGGCCGAATCGACATGTCGGCCTCCACAGTGGAGCTGATCCGAACGAATCAGATGAAGAAGGGCGACGTGCTGACGGTCGCAAAGGTCGCGGGTCTCCAGGCCGCCAAGCGCACCGCGGAACTCATCCCGCTCTGCCACCCGCTCACCCTCGACCTGATCGACGTGCGGCTTGAACTTGCCGACGGCGGCGTGACGGCGACGAGCGAGGTGCGGTGCATCGGCCGGACCGGCGTGGAAATGGAGGCGCTGACCGCGGTGAGCGTTGCGCTCCTCACCGTTTACGACATGTGCAAGGCCGCCGACAGGGCGATGTGCATCACGGACGTCCGTCTGATCGAGAAGGTGAAAGAAGATGTCGAAGAAGGGTGAGATCCTCTCGATCAACATCTCCGACGAGAAGGGGACGGCGAAACGCCCGGTCGCGGAGGCCCTCGTCAACGAGCACGGCATCGTGGGGGACGCCCACGCCGGCGCGTGGCACCGGCAGGTGAGCCTTCTGGGACGGGAGAGCATCGACCGTTTCTCGGCCCAGGAGGGGAGGGCGTTCTCGCCCGGGGATTTCGCCGAGAACCTGACCACGCGGGGGATCGACCTGGGCCGCGTCGCGGTCCTCGACCGGCTCCGCACGGATGAGGTGTTGCTCGAGGTGACGCAGATCGGGAAGGCGTGTCACGCGGACGGCTGCACGGTGTTCAGGCAGGTCGGCCGGTGCGTCATGCCCAAGGAGGGCATCTTCTGCCGGGTCATCGAGGGGGGAACCGTGCGGACGGGGGACGCGATCGAGCACCTCCCCGTTCCGTTCAAGGTGCGGGTCGTTACGCTGAGCGACCGGGCGTTCCGGGGGGAATACGAGGACCGGTCGGGTCCGCGCGTGCGCGAACTGCTCGACGCCTTCTTCGCGGGCAGGCGCTGGCACCCCGAAATCAAGACCGCTGTGCTGCCCGACGACGCGGACCAGCTCACCCTCGAGCTGACCGCCTGTCGCGAGGACGGCGTGGACGTCGTCTTCACGACGGGGGGCACGGGCGTCGGTCCGAGGGACGTCACGCCCGAGACGGCGACGCGGGTCTGTGACAGGCTCATCCCGGGCATCATGGAGCACATCCGCGTGAAGTTCGGCTCTGAGAAGCCCAACGCGCTCCTCAGCCGGGGCATCGCCGGCATCGCCGGACAGACACAGATCTACACCCTCCCGGGAAGCGTCCGCGCGGTCGAAGAATACATGGGAGAAATCCTCAAGACCATGGAGCATGTCCTGTTCATGGTCCACGGACTGGACGTGCACTGAACGATGACCGACGACGCCGACGACAGCCTGGGCGAGACGGTTCGCGACGTGGAGGCGGTGCGCTTCTCCGGAAGCGATGCGGCGCCGCGCCCGGAACACACTCAGGTCGTGGTGGAGCAGGCCGTCACCATCAGGGTCGACGACGTCGGCGACTTCACCGTCATGTGCACGCCGAGGGATCTCAGGGCGCTTGCCGTGGGGTTCGCCTTCTCGGAAGGCATGATCACCTGCGCAAACGACATCCACCTTCTCGCGGCGTGTGAAGAGGACCCGACGGCCGTCAGGCTGAAGATCAGGAATCCCGAGGGGGCGTCCGGGCGCAACCTGGTCGTGGCAAGCTCCTGTGGGATGTGCGGCAGCCGGAATGTCGCCGAGGTCCTGGTGCGTCTGCCGCGCTCGGGCGATTCGCTTCGCGTGCGGCCACGACTCTTGAACGAGGTGGTCCAGGAGATGGGTTCGCGACAGGAGCTGTTCGCCGCGACCGGCGGCACGCACGCCGCGGCCGTCTTCGATGCGGAGGGGCGGATCGTCTCGTTCGGTGAGGACATCGGCCGGCACAACGCGATGGACAAAGCGATCGGGAAGTGCCTGCTGTCGAACGAGAGCACGGCGGGGTGCGGTGTGGCGCTTTCGGGGCGCGTGAGCTTGGAGCTGGTGACGAAGGCCGCCCGTGCCGGGATCGAACTCATCGCGGCCGTCTCGGCGCCGACCTCCATGGCGGTCGAGGTCGCCCGGATGACCGGCATCACGCTCTGTGCCTTCGTGCGCGATGACCGCGCCACCGTCTACACCCACCCTCACCGGGTCCTCTCCTGAAATATCCACCGGGACGCTTGCGTTTACGGCGCCGATGTGACATCTTGGCGGGTGTGAGCCGCAGACCACGGAAGGGAACGACGATGGACACGGAGGAATTCAGCTGGCCGGAAGGCAAGCGGGTCGCGGTGAGCCTGAGTTTCGATGACGCCCGGCTCACCCAGCCGGACGTCGGCTTCGACATCCTCGACAGGCACGACGTCAGGGGCACCTTCTACGTGACGCCGCGAAACGTGCGTGAGCGACTGGACGCCTGGCGGGCCGCCGCCCAAACCGGACACGAAATCGGCAACCACACGGTGACCCACCCGTGCAGCGGCAACTTCCCGTGGGCACGCACGAACGCCCTCGAAGACTACACACTGGAACGCATGGAGCGGGAACTCCTCGACGCCAACGCACAGATCGAAGACATGCTCGACGTGACGCCGAAGACGTTTGCCTACCCGTGTGGTCACACGTTCATCGGCCGCGGCGAGAACCTGAGAAGCTACGTGCCGCTGGTGGCGAAACACTTCCGGGTCGGCCGCGGAGCGTTCGACGAGATCGCGAACGACCCGACGTTCTGCGACCTCGCGCTGGTGACCGGTATCGACCTCGACAGGACGCCGTGGGAACGGGCCGGGACACTGATCCGGTCGGCGGCGACCGAGGGACGCTGGCTGGTCCTGTTCGGTCACGAGGTCGCACCGGAGGGACGTCAGGCCACTTCGCCGGTCACCCTGGAGAGGCTCTGCGAATTCTGCACGGATCCGACAAACGGGATCTGGATTGACACGGTCGCCGCCGTCGGGGAGTATGTTCGAACCCTGAGGGAAGGGAGGCCCGTTTGAGCGCGAGCGGACGCTGTGCAGTAGCGATGATTCTCGTCCTGGTGGCGGCCGGGGTGGCGGTCGCCGAGCCCGCCCCCGTGCTCACGACGGTGCGGACCGACGCCGCGAACGCCGACTGGTACCAGTTCCTCGGCCCCACGCGCAACGGCATCTGCGAGGGACCGACGCTCCTTTCGGCGTGGCCCGAGACCGGGCCGAAGGTGCTGTGGAAGGTCGACTGCCTGCCGGGCTGGTCGGGTCCGATGGTCAAAGACGGCGTCGTCGTGCTGATGGAGCGTCCGGGGAAGAAGGTCCAGCCCGACGGTGACGAGACGATCCGCGCCTTCGACGCGGCCACCGGCAAAGAACTGTGGAAGGTCCTCTACCCGTGCACTTTCAAGGGCGACCAGCACGTCTACGGACCCGCGGCCACCCCCGCCGGCGTCGCCGACAAGGTTGTCTGCCTGTGCATCAACGGGAGACTCCGCTGCCTGATGCTCCGCACCGGCAAGCTCGTCTGGGAGAAGGACCTCGTCGCCGAATACGGCATCCTGACGAAGAAGGGACACGCCATCTACGACTCATCGTCCTCGCCGCTGGTGGTGGACGACAGGGTGGTGATGATGGCCTGCGGGTCGGCGGGACTGGTGGCGCTGAAGGTCGAGGACGGGAAAGAGGTGTGGCGGACCGAGACGTTCTCGAACTACGGCTCGTCGACGGGGTTCATGTGGCAGGGCGAGACGCCCGTCGTGATCGCGGTGCCGTCGTACCTCGACCGCAAGCGCTTCCGCGGAGGCGACGTGCTGGCCTTCGACGGTCGCGACGGTCAGCTGCTGTGGACCGGGAAGGCCGGGAAGGCCTACTACAACACCCCGCCGCCCATCGCCGCGGGGGGGATGGTCTTCGTCGAGGGGGGCAGCGGTGACGGACCCACCTATGCGTTCATCCCGCCCGAAGAGGGAAAGGGCCGGGCGACGGAGGCGTGGAAGGACGACGACCACCAGGTGCGGTTCTCCAACTACCTGTGCTACAGGGGACTCGTCTTCGGACAGGGCTGGCGGGCACACGGGGGACCGAAGAAGTTCTGGTGCGCGGACCCCGCGACGGGGAAGCTCCACTGGGAGCAGCAGATCAAGGACAAGTACCAGTACCAGTGGCTGTATGCGAGTGACGGCAAGCTCATCCAGTTCTACGACGGCGGCGAGCTGGTGCTGTTCGACGCCGACGCACGTGACGGCATCCGTCAACTCGCCCGCGCGAAGGTGAGCGACCACACGTGGTCGCAGCCGGCACTCTGTCACGGGAAGATGTACATCCGAACCAACACGCAACTCCTGTGTCTCGACCTCGCCGGCCGGTAGCTGTCGATGGGAGTGCGTCGGGGAAGAGAGACGAACGGGGGCACGTGGCGTCCCGGAAGGAGACCTCCATGCTGCGGATCGGTGAAGAGGAAGTGAAGGCGGTTCGAAGGGTCGTGAAGTCGGGGATGCCGTTCCGGTACCGGGGCGGCAGCGAGTGTGCACGGTTCGAGCGGCGCTATGGGAAGCACCTGGGCGTGAAGCACGTCGTGCAGACGTCCTCCGGGACGGTGGCGTTGACCGCGGGACTGATGGCGCTCGAGATCGGTCCGGGGGACGAGGTGATCGTTCCCGCGCACACGTTCATGGCCTCGGCGATCTCGGTGCTGGCGGTGGGGGCGATTCCGGTCATCGTCGACGTGGACGCGTCGATCGGGATCGACCCGGACGCGATCGACGACGCGGCGGGGCCGCGGACGCGTGCGGTGATGCCGTGTCACATGTGGGGGCTGGCCTGCGACATGCGCCGGATCATGCGTGTCGCTCGAAAGCGGAAGCTCCTCGTCGTCGAGGACGCCTGCCAGGCGGTCGGCGGCGGCTACGAGGGGAAGATGCTCGGGGCCATCGGCCACGTCGGGGCATTCAGCTTCAACTTCTATAAGAACATGACCTGCGGCGAGGGTGGGGCGGTGGTCACCAACAACGGCAGACTGCTGAAGCGGCTGCTGTGCGCGATCGACTGCTGCCGGTTCTACTGGACGGGACGTGAGAAGGACTTCCGGGGGTTCGTCACGAGCGGCGCCCGGCCGTCGGAGTTTGAAGGGGCGATGCTGAACGCCCAGCTCACCCGGCTTCCCGCCATGATCCGGTGGCTGCGGAAGCAGAAGAAGCGTGTCCTCAGGGAGACGGCGGACGTCGTGCGCGCGGCGCCCGTCAACAGCCCCGACCACGAGTGCGGCACGACGAACCTGTTCCAGTTCGACACGCCCGCCGAGGCGGAGCGCTTCGCCGGACTCGTCAAGGGAACCGTCCTCAGAAACACGGGCCGCCACAACTACACCGAGTGGGACCCGATCCTCGGACACCGCGGCGCCCACCACCCGGCACTCAACCCCTATAACCTGCCGCAGAACAGGCGCTGCCGGAAGAGATACACCCTGGACATGTGCAGCCGGTCGCTCGACATCCTCGATCGCACCGTGGCCGTCGGGAACAGTCCGGACCGGAAGGCGAAGGACGTCACCGCGCTGATCCGGAAGATCAGGACCGCGGCCGGGCGCCTCGCGAGGTGACGGACAACGTCCCGGGACTTCTCCGGCCGGGAGGGAGGCAAGGCAGAATGGAGACACCGGTCATCGTTCGTGCCGGGGAGTGTGAAGTGGTCAGTGCCGACTGGGGCCGACTCACCTGGTACGCCGGTCGCAAGCTCGGCAACAGTGCCGGGATGACGCTGGGCATCTGCGTGATCAGGCCCGGCCGGGCCAACCCGACGCACAGCCATCCCAACTGCGAGGAGGTGCTGCGCGTGGCGCGGGGACGCATCGTGCACACGGCCGAGGGCGGCACCGAACTCGAGATGGGGGAGGGGGACGTCATCACGGTGCCGGTGGGTTTCCCGCACCATGCCCGCAACATCGGCGAGGACGACGCGGTCCTTGAGGTCGCATTCTCGTCGGCCGACCGGCAGGTCAGGGGCGAGTGATCTCCGGAAGAGGCGGCCGCCGAACCGGGGGACGCCAAACCGGCGGTCCCGCGTCATCCCAACGCGTCGGGACTCCTCGGGATCGCCATCCTGATTTCGCTTGTCGCGAAAAGGGCATGGGTGGCGTCCCTCGCCCCTTTGCGGGGCTCGGGATCGCCATCCTGATTTCGCTCGTCGCGAAATCAGGATGGCGGAGAGGGCGGGATTCGAACCCGCGGAACAGGCAAAACCCGTTCAACTGGTTAGCAACCAGCCGCCTTCGACCGCTCAGCCACCTCTCCGCAGTCCACTCCAGTATAACCGGAAGCCCGGCCCTGTCAAGCCTTTGCCGGGCCTCGGCGATGCAATTTGCGTCTCATTTCCGACCGCGTTTCGACTTGATTTCCTCCAGTCGGGCGAAAGTCTCCCTGGCGTAATCGACAACGGGCTTGACCCATTTTTCGACGCTCTCACGGCCGCTCTCGGGCGTGGCGGCGTTGGGCGTGCCCCAGACGCCGGTGGGGGCCACCGCACGCATGCCGACGTAATCGAGATACTCGCGGCCGACGTCCGGTTGAAAATCCTCCGGCATCTCTTTGACCAGCTCGGGGAAGACATGCATCATCAGCGCGGTCTCGGCGGTGGTGCAGTGGAGTTCGATCTTCGCGCCCTGGAGCTTCGCCGTGACCGTCCCGGGGCCCGCGAGGATCACCATCATCTCCGGGTCGTTCAGGTTGATCTCGCGGATCGTGGGCTTCAGGATCCAGTTCCCGCCGTGACATTCCATGACGAGGACCTTGCGGATGCCGTGGTGCTTCAGCGCCCGGCAGACGTCCATCACCACCTGGCGCAGCGTCGTGGGCTGAAGCCAGACCGTGCCGAAGAAATCCTGGTGCTCCTGCGAGTTGCTGAAGGGCAGCACCGGCAGGAGGTAGGCATCGAGCGCTTCCGCCACCTTCCGCGAGAGGTACCCTCCCATCAGGTAATCGGTGCCGATGGGCAGGTGGGTGCTGTGCTGCTCGGTGGCGCCGATGGCGAGGACCGCTAGCTCCGGCTTCGCATCCTCGATTTCCTTGAACGTATTCTCATACGTGACCACGTGGTTTCCTCCCCAGACGGCGAGTGCTTCGGAAGAAGATCTGTCGGCATGCCCGCCCGTCGTCAGGGCGTGCAGTCACATGCGGATAAGAGAATTCGTCCGAGCCGGGGCCGGTGGAATTCCGAGAGCTTCCGCCTCCGGATGGGTCGAAGGGGGAGCGGCGCACCTGTCCAAAGCCGGGGACCACCCGCCTCACGGGGGCGCAAACGGCCCCTCGAGAGGGCAGAAATGTGTCGCATCCCATCGCTTTGTGGCGCTTTGGCGTCCTTAAATGTCGCTTTGATGTCGCCTGGTGAGCACCTCGTATGACACTCATGCGGCGCTGATAGGGCCCTGATGCGCACCTCATGTAGCGCGATCGCCGCGCCTCACCCGGCCGAAGCACTGTCGCATTGCGTCCCTTCCTGTCGCTTTGATGTCCCGAAATGTCGCCTCGACGGCACCCCATAGGACGTTGATAGGACACTCGTATGACACTGATAGGCCACTCATGACCCATTTCAGGGGCGTTTCGTCGCCCTCGAAGCCCGCCCGCTGCCGCCCGCTTGACACCGCGGCAACCCGTGCCAACGGGTCGCCGATTGCCTTGGAGGATCCCCCGAAATGATGTAGTCGCGGGGCCTTGTGCCCCGCTGTCACGCATTTGGCCCGGGCCGACCCACGAGGGGGAGGCACCACATCTCATTTTGCCGTACGCTCCTGGTCCGCCCGGACACATGGACGCCGCGCCATGTGCCCGCCGCCCCGTTACAGGGCACGGTCAGGGCAATGTCAATATGTGTTCCCGAGGATACCGGAAGCGAAGGGAACACGTTATCGCCACCGCCGACCGCGACGCGCGTGCTGAATCATCGAACCCCGACCGTCTGCCGTTTCATAAAGAGGACGGTGGGTGTCCTGCTTTTTCTCTGCTTTTTCAGTCCCAAGCCGATATGGACGGCCCCCCCCTCCCCGCGAAAGTCATTGACAAACCCGGTCCGTTCCCGGAGGATGTAAGGGGTCGCGGGGCGTGATACGCTCGGGTTCGCGCGGCTCCGAGGGGGGACCGAAGCCGGTCGACCTGCCCAAAGCGTTCGAGAAGCCGATGAGAGAACTTACACGAAAGCTCTGGCTTCATTATCCCATCGTGCGTCGGGTTTACGCGGCATACAAGCGGGTGGTCGAGCGGCGGAGAGGGCGCGTCGGCGCGGGGCGGTTCGAGAGGAGACTCGCCGCCGGCCCGCCATGGAAAATTGTCATCGGGGCCTTCGGCGCCTTCGACAAGGGCTGGATTCCGAGCGACATCGAGTACCTCGACCTGCTGAAGCCCGCCGACTGGGAGCAGCATTTCCAGCCGGGCTCGATCGATGCGCTTCTGGCCGAACACGTCTGGGAACACCTGTCGGCCGAGGAGGGCATTGCCGCGGCGAAAACGTGTTTCAAGTATCTGAAGCCCGGTGGATACCTGAGGGCCGCCGTCCCCGACGGACTTTTCCCGGACCCCGACTACATCAAATGGGTCAGGCTCGGCGGACTGGGTCCCGAGGCCGACACCCACTGGGTCCTCTATACCTACAGGTCATTCAGGAACGTTTTCGAATCGGCCGGTTTCCGCGTCGTGCTGTGCGAGTATTGGGATGAGAAGGGCGAGTTTCACACCACCGAATGGGATCCGGCCGACGGCATGATTCGGCGCTCGCGCCGATTCGACGGCCGAAACCGGCACAACCAGCTCAAGTTCACGTCTCTGATGCTGGACGCCCGGAAATGAAGTTGCAGAGGGACTTGAGCGTGCCCCCCGGCTGTACAACCCTATACAACCCAGGACAGTCCTGCTCTGTATAGAAGATAGGAGGACCCCGATGCATCGGGGTCATGGGTCAGCGTCAGACAGGAATGTCTGACCTCCTACGTGCGCTCCAGGGCATGTTTTCTACAGAGCAGGACAGTCACCTATTTTGCTCTGCTCAACGCTGACAAAGCAGCATGAAAACAAGGCGCGACTGAGGTGCTATGCTCCTGCTCTGGTCCGATCCTGCTGCAAGGAAGAAAACGGTGACTGTCCTGCTTTTTTTGCTTTTTTTGATCCGGCTGCAAGGAAGAAAACGGTGACTGTCCTGAATTAAATGAGAAACTTCGCCAATCCGGCCTTGCGCACGCATCCCTCAAAGGCGGTGATCAGCGCGGATTGCGGTCGGTGCAGCTTCTCGTCTGGGTTATCCCACCTCGCCTGAATGGTCCGCTGCGAGTCGGCGACCCGGAGAGTGTACCCGATTCCGTCCAGCGCCGTTGTTTCGCAGTTGATAGCCGCTTCAGCGGATGACAGAAGTTCGTCCCATGTCCGCAGGATCTCGGGCGCGTCCCTGAGGACAACCGTACCTTGGTGTTGTTCGAGCACCGTTGGCCGAACCTGACCGTAATACGTATCCTCGAAGCCCGGGACCATGAGCGCCGTGATTCGAATCGAGTCGGGGAGGTACTCGAACCGGAACACGCTCGTCGGTGAGAAACTCGGCTCGATCCGAAACACGGCAGTCCCGACGACCTCAGCGGAGGCTCGTCTTTCCGCCGCGAAGGTTTTTTGGATCAGGTCCTCTCGCTCAGCAATACGGTGACGACGTTCATGAGGCGGCATGTGATCGGCGTGTCTGCCATTCTTCACAGGCCGTCCAAACACCAGCCTTTTGAGTGCCGTCACGAAGAAGAAGATGCCCCATCCCACGGGGATTGATAATGCGGTTAATGCAAAAGCGAGCAGGACCAGGTTACCCCCAAAGCCGAGCAGGACCAGGACACCCCCCCAGACAAACGCACATGTCATGACTATGACGGCAATGGCTGTGCCCCTACGACCGATCATGTTGACCCCCCAACGGGTTGTTCGCAGCAACCCAAGAGAGAAACTGCTCGAGTCGTCCAGGCGTCCCGCCCACGGCAAGCTTAAAAGAGCAGGACAGTCACCTATTTCTTTTCCAGTGGACGCCTGGCGGACGGCCCTCCGACGGTCCAGCCGGCATAATTATACCGATGCGTCGGGTGCCGGTCAGCGGAATTCTCGATTCTTTCGGGGTCTCCGCGCAAGGCCGCGGCGGGCTTCCTGGCGCGTCCCCAGTTTCATCCGGTTGGCGCCTGTGGCTGCCTCTCCCCCGGCAGGCAAACGTCAAGGACTTAACGGATACGGCGTCCGTGCGTTGCCGTCGTGGAGCCCGAAGGGCTCAGATAGTTCAGCCCAGGGCAGCGCCCTGGGTCGGAGTCTGCACAACAGCCCCAAGCCCTGAAGGGGCGCCATAGGGTGTCTCTATTTCGCCCTTTCAGGGCTCCGAACGGGTGAAGGCGGCGCCAACCCAGGGCGCTGCCCTGGGCTGGATTACGCCAGCCTTTCAGGCTGAAAACTGCCGCGGCAAGCCGCGTTTCGGCTTGCGTTGTCAGCGTTCCGCACACACGGGGGGAGAGGGGACCTATAGGAAGCCGCGCGGCCAGACGGGGGACGCTTGACGCTGACCACGGGCGATCGTATGATGGCCGCAAAGGACGAGGACCTCTGATTTCCGGGGAGCATGCCATGGGGCGGGGAGGGCTGAGGGTGTTGTGCTGCCTGGCGGCGGGGTGAGAAGGGTCCATGCCCTTGACGGTCGCGGCGCCCGGATGAAGGAGATCGGACTGGCCAGCGGGGAAGCCGGCGTGTGGAGCCTGAGCCTCGGTCCCGAGCACCGGACGCTCTGGTATGAACTGGCGCGGTGAGGTCCGCCCTGAGGCCCGGGTCTCTCTCAGAGCCCGGGGAGAGGCGGCGGGCCCTGCATCGGCGGTGCCGCGGCCACGGCCGCTCTGACCCGGAACGCCTGCTTGTCCCCGGTGGCCACCACCACCAGCAGCACCAGGTCGATCATCGCCCCGAAGACCCCGCCGAACGTCATCGCCATCCCCATGAACCCCAGCCACGACACGGCGACCACCCCCTTGACGACGCCCACGACGATGGCCAGACCGGCTCCCCAGTAGAAGAGGGGAATCGAGATGGGCTTCGTCTGAAGCAGCCCGATCGACGCGAAGAGGATCAGGCCGCAGATGAGCGCCTTCAGGAGTCCCGTGAGGACCGACCACATCCCGAACCATTCCGGCACCGCCCACATCCGCTTCATCATTCTGAACATCTCGGGGGGCGGACCGGGAACGGGCGCCGTCGCGCCCTCATCCGGCGACGGCTCGTCGTC
>DATKVD010000458.1:0-17125 GCA_035530235.1 Planctomycetota bacterium
CCCGAAGCGTCAGCTGGGTGGCCGGGTGACGGAGCTCGTGAAGGACCCACAGCACGCCACCCAGGGCGAGCACTGCTTCAAGCTGACGTTTAAGGATGGAAAGGGCTATGCCGACCAGTGGGGCCGTGCGCCCGAGAAGGACTGGCGCGGCTACCGTACGCTCAGGCTCGACGTTTTCAATCCCGAGCCGCGTGTCGTCAAGCTCAGCCTCAACCTGCGTGACCAGATGGCCGCCAACCTCGGCGACTGGGCACTGACGCACCGCGAGCAGTTCAACTGCGTCCCGGGGAAGAACACGTTCACCATCCCGCTCGTCGGGATGAAGTCCTCCGACGCCGACCACGAGTTCGACATGAGCTGTCTCTTCAGTTTCTTCTTCACCGTGGACGAGCAGCAGGACACGACGGTCTTCGTCGACAACATGCGACTGTGCCCGAAGTGAGTGCATTCCGCACGACGGCACTTTTGGCCTTGACGCGCCGCTGATGCCGGTGTAGCATACCTGGGGTAGTTCGGGGCGTAGCTCAGCTTGGCTAGAGCGCTTGAATGGGGTTCAAGAGGTCGCAGGTTCAAATCCTGTCGCCCCGACCAGAACTCAAGGAGGGCCGTTCGGCAAGAAAGTCGAACGGCCTTCTCTTTGCTACGCATAGACTTGCGTCTGAAACCCTACGGTTCGAACTCAGCACTCCAAGATCTGCCGCCTTGGTGCAAGTCGGCATACGCCCCACTACGAATCCACGACCAGGCACTGGCCAGCCAAAGTACATACAAGAAGGGCCGCCCCGGTTTATCGAGGACGGCCCTTCCACTTTCGATCATGTTTGCCGCCTGCTACTTCCTCCGCTGCCGACGGATAAAGCCGACAAGTCCTAATGCGCCGGCGCTCAGCAGCGTCATCGTCGCCGGCTCGGGGACCGCCGTCCCGTAGATCTCGATGGTTATGGTCGCGGTCATGTTGGTCCAGACCCCGTCTTGGTTCGGGTCCTCGCCGGGCGTGTCGAACGTCAGCGTGTCGATAGTCATGGTGATGGTATCGATGACGCAGCCTTGGAAGTCAATACCGTTGGGCGGGTTGTAGCCCTTGAGCGGCAAGAAGACGCTCTCCCAGCCGGCGGAGCCGCTGTTCCCGAACTTAAAAACGACCAGGCCGTCAATCCCATTGGCAAGGCGCGTTACGACCGGCGCGAAGTGTAGGTCGGCGTCCGTCGCCGTGAAGATCGTCCCGATGTCCGCCGTCGTGCGGGGCGTCTCGTCGAACAGGAGGGGGACCGATGTCCATTCGTCGATGTTGTCCGCGCCCCCGAAGCCGATGACGGCGCTGGTGAAGATCGCCCCATGGCCTTCGCCCCCGGGCTGCTGAAACGAACAGATCAGTTCCGCCTGGGCCTCCGCCGCCACCAGAAGCATCGCAATCGCCAGGCACGCGACCAGCGTCCTGCTATCCATGACTTGCCCTTCCTCAAGAGAGCCGTCCCCTGCACCCGCCCGAGCGCACCTTGCACCAGTGCCGCAAATCTCGTGCCAATCGAGGCCTCCCGGGCGCCGAATTCTCAGAGACACGCCTTAACCTCTTGGCGCGAAAGGCTTTACGATACGCTGCCGGGGGTCTATTTCGGAATGGCCGTGGGCGCTCCCGCTCTTGCGTGTTGAAAATTTTAAACACGCTTCTACGCTATTCTTCGCCAGAAATATCCTAAACTGTTGTCGGACATGATGTTACGTCGGTGTTGCATTTCCTGAACACGGTTCCGGATAGCCAAGAGCATCTCGGAATGGCATAGCTCCACGCCTGCGCCAGCGGGGAAGGGAGTGGCGGGGGTGAAGTGAGAGCGATCAAGCGACTGGCCGGCCACGTGGAGGGCTTCCTCCCACCGGGTGCGGGATTCGGAAGAGTGATTGCCAGGCAGGAACCGCGTGGGTGGCGTTGATGCCAACGATGATTAGCCATGGGGCGTGTTGAGATATCACGCGCCGCCTTTGCCGGGGCCGGCCAACTCATGGGTTCGACCGCCCGCGTGAACGCCTGCCGGGTTGCAGTGGGCCTGCCAACAGGTGCCGGCGAAAGCCCCCGGAACGGACAGCTATTTCTTCGTCTCCGCGGATTCCGTCGGGGCAAAGAGCCGCCAGACGAAGAAAGGGTAGTCCAGTCTGGCGATGGGGCTGGCCATGGCGGGGTTATACTCTTCGTGGTAAGGTCCGGCGTCGCCGGTGAGCCGGAGCTTCTTCACGAGCGCCGGCTCGAATTCCACGGGCAGGAAGTCCGCGTCGCCGCTGAGCCCCTTGAGTTCGCCCACCTTGCGCCACGTCGTGCCGTCCTCGGAGATCTCGACCATCGCGTCGACCCGGTGACTGCGCCCGAGCGAGTACTCGTGGTCGTGTCCGAAGCTCGAGTTCGGGCCGCGCAGGTCCACCCGGCACAGTCGCATCGGCGGGTCGAAGGTCTGCACGAGTCCGAAGGGCTTGTAGTTCGCATTGCAGTGCACCATGCCGAAGTCCAAGCGCGCGGTCCGACTCGTCGTGTAGCCGGCGCCGGGCGTCAGCTCAAACGTGCACCTCGACTCGCCCGCCGGGCCTTTGGCGGGCCCCCCGGGCCCGTAATCCCAAAGCCTGCATACGTTCGAGGCGGCGTAGCGGGGCGGCTTGACCGGCGGCAGCAGCGGCAGGCGATCGGTTCTCTTCGACCAGAAGTTGAAGTCCTGCTCGATCGGCTCCACGCCGGTCAGCGCGACGATACCGAGACACTGCGGGTTCATGCGCTTCGAGCCCACGCCCTCCTCGTAGCTCGGCGTTACAAACTGCAGGCACTTCACCGTCTTCTCAGGATACGGGTTCACCCACTCGGACACCTTGAGCAAGACGAGGGAGCCGCCCGGACAGTTTCCCCTCCACCCCACACGTTCCAGGAGCAGGGGGCAGCCGGTGGCGTAGGCGTTGCCCCTGTTCCAGTAGTCCCCCTCGTCATAGATGCGGAAGGAATCCACCGGGAGCCACGTGTCATCTTCGTAGATCACCCGACAGATGGGCAAGAGCCAGCCTTCTGCCCTTCCTAAGCCCTGCGTGCTGGCCTCCCACCCTGCATGAAGAAACACGAGGCTCGCCATCTTCCGTTGCACCGGGATGGGACCCGCGCTCTCCGACACGTTGCGGATGTCCTTCTGATGCGTCACACCCGGGATGGGACGTCCGAGCATCAGGATGGACTTGCCATCGTTGGTGACCGGGTCGATGAGATCGAACTCCACTCCCGAGAGGACCTGTCGTCCCGTGGGGACGTATCGCAGGTCGACGGCGGGCGTGCGTCCGGGCTCCAGCGGCTCCATGCCCGTGGCATCGCCCGTGTGGTTGGCAAAGGGACGGAGGTTGAGCGGGAAGAAACCCGGGCGGTCGCCGGCCCGCCAGGAGGGGAAATCGCGACGGAAGTGCCAGCTGTTCGCCCACACGTAGAGGTCCTGAAAATCATACCCGCCCGCCGGACGTTTGTCCGGTCCGTACCACACCTCCTCGGTCGTCCGGAGCATCCCCGCGGTGTGATACGTCTCGTCGAACCTCCCCAATGTCCCGAGGTCGGAGCCCATGGGCGCGCGGAAGAGACGCTCGACGGAAGGCCAGTCGAGGGAGCCGTCGGCGGTCAGCGACGGACGGAGCCTGGCCTTGAGGGCTTCATTGTTCCCGGGCGAGAAGCCCTGCGGGAGGATGTATTCAAAATCCCCCGGAAGCGCGCGCACGTCCGCGACGACGATCGCCCGCTTCCACCTCGGGTTCTCACGGTCGCCGAAGGCCACGTTGTTGGGCTCCAGCACGCCGGTGACGTGCCGTTCCTTCAGGTGCCGAGCGATGCGGTCGGCGAAGTAGGCGTAGAGCTCGTCCTTGCTCTTGCCGCTCTTCACGCATTCGCGGCAGACGGCCCAACGCGACCCTCCGGAGGGATCGTGACACACCAGCCCGCCCAGCCATATCTTGCTCGGCCAGCCATACTGCTCGAGGAGCCGGTCCAGCCGGGAGAAGACGAGGTCGTAGGTGCGGGGGTTCAGCGGACAAAGGTTCAGCGAGGCTCCCAAGTCCTCCGGCGCTTCGTCCGGATCGCGCTCCACCACGCTGAGGTCCTTGGCCTCCTGCACAACCCGGTCCCACCCGCCGTGGTACCACGCCGGGGGCGACAACAGCATCGGTCGGACCTCCATGTGGTGCTGTTCGCGGAGCTGCCGGCAGACCTCCGCGATGCGTCCCGGGGGCCACGAGAGCGCCGGCACAAACATCTCCGAGTAGGTCGCGTTCCACTTGAACCGCGTCTGCAGGTGGACGTTGCGCACGATCCGGGGGATCTCCGACTCTATCGCGCCGAAGAGCGTCCCCTCGGTGAAGAAGATGCTCCGGTCCAGCGTCGCGGGCCAGTCCTCGACCTTCATGCACCGCACGCCCAACCCGTTCTGCTTCGGGTCTTTGGAACTGTGCCAGCGCATCGCCATCATCAGGCTCTGGACGCCCCAGTAGAGGCCCTCGCTGTCGCCCCCGAGGATTACGACCCGGTGTCGCGAGGCCCGCAGGGCATACGCCTGCGGCTTGCCCGGCTCGATCGTCAGTCCCTCCGAGCGACGCAGTTGCTCCGCGAGCGCGCTCACCCGCGGCTGACCCACGTAGATGACGTCCTCCGGCCTCATCGCCTCGGCAACCGGCGGTTCTTCCTCGACGGGGACGTCCAGCTGCCAGCGCTCGCGTATCTCGTCACGGATCTGCGCGGCGACCTTGCGCGCCTCGGCGTCCGGCTGGGCGATGATCCGGGTCTGGGGTCGGATGACGAACCATCCGTCGGTCTTCTCCCACCGGCGCGGACGCGGGATAATGAGACAGACGTCGGGGTCGGGGGCGGTCGTTACCCACTTTGCAGATGGGGCGGCTTCGTTCGGGACCCACGGCTCAAACGGCTTGATCCCGCTGTGAGCGCCGACGGGATTGCCCCACACCCAGAACTCCTGGAGGCCGTCCATCTGAGGAAAGTCGATTCCCCCCGTCGTCTGGGAGACGCGCCACCGAACATGGCGGATGACCGAGTCGAGCCCTCCGATGCTTTCCCACGCGCGCCGGTGGGCCCGGCGCCGCGACGGCTCCACGAACGTGCCGTTGGCCATGTGCAGCAGCGTCCAGTCGTCCTCCGCCTTGAGCTTTCCCCAGACCTCGAAGTTGATCATGTTCGGCGCCGGGAGGAGGACGTCGACCCCGCGCACGAAATACTCCTGTCCGAGGTCCGTGTCGACCACAAGCGTGTGCCGGCCCCAGCAGGCGGGGTCCGACGGGTTCGCCGTCTGCCAGAAGACCGGCTCGGGCCTCCCGGTGAGGCTCCCCTTGCCGAACGGGATCCACCCCTGCTTGCCGCCCACGTCCTCCACGCGGAGGTTGTAGTCATAGGCCCAGGACTGAATCTGGATCGACGGGTTGCCGTCGCCGGCCACCCGATGCAGGTAGTCGAGATACACGTAACGGTAGCGGCCCTCGGGCGCGTCGGGCTTCAGGGCGCGGATGTTCCGGTCGGCGTGACGGTAGTTGTTGGTGAGACAGTACGTCCCGGCGGGCTTCTCTCCGGGCTGGTACTGCATCAGGACCCGCTTCACCGTGGCCTGCTCGGGGGCCTGCAGGGCTACGGTCGTCTTTACCTGCTTGTCCGTCGTCCAGAACCCGGCCTGTCCGGTCTTCAGCGCCACCTTCTTCCCGTCCAGCAGCACGTCGAACGCGCCTTCGCCCTCGACCGAGAGCAGGTAGAAACAGTTCGGATGCACGTCCACCGTCTGAGTCAGACCGGCGTCTTTGCCGAGGGACACGCCGCCCGGCGCGAGGTTCTCGACCTGTCCTTTTCGTTCCCAAGGCGAGTCCGCGGCCGGCAGGGCGAAGCCGCCGTCCTTGAGCGAATTCGAGTCCTGGAAATAAAAGAGGCCGTTGGTCCCGGCGATGTAGGGCGTCGTGAAGGCGATGTCGGTGTTCCAGACGCTGACCATCCGGTTCTTCGTGTCCTGCTGCTGCGCGCCCCAGCGCACCAGTTTCAAGCCCATGACGTCGCCGCGGGAGGGGGTCGTGAGCCCCTTCTGCCCGGGAAGTCTCTTAATGGTGGCAAACGGGATCGCCATCTCCAGCATCCAGCGGTTCGGTCCGAACTTGCCCACGGCCTTCCAGGCCGGGACATGGAACCCCCACCGCGCCGGGATGCCGGTGAGCCCCCACGCCGCAAGCTGCGAGCGCGAGTTTGCGCGGAACGAGTAGACTTCGCCGTCTCCTTGCACCGCGCCGACCTCCAGGATCGCTTCCACACAGTCGTCGGGCCCGCACGGCTGGAAGGACTGCGTGAGCACGCCGTCCATCCGCACGTCCTGCAGGTCCCGCTCCTCGCAGACGAAGCCGAGATACAGGTTCTCCCTGTCGTAGCAGGAATACACCACCGTCTGCCGGCCGCTGACTTCCTGTCGGGCCAATTGCGTCCACGCCCCGCGCGTGCGACCGCACCTCGGCCACACCGGGTCCCGATCCACCTCGCCGTCGATGGTCGGTCCCTTGTCCACCTGCGTGCAGATCAGCACGGGAGTGCCCGGAACTCTCTCCCGGTCGAACCGGGTGCGGAAGGGCGCTGCCTCAGGACGCGACGGCGCCTGCGCCCCTGCAATGGCCGAGAGCAGGAAGCAGAGCGCACAGACAATCGATTTCGGAATCAGGCTTTTCATGACGTCGTGGGACCTGCGAACTCGAAGAGACCCGAACAACAGGCACACCTTCTTCCATTGCCGGGGTCTATTCCCGGAGAACGGCGACATGACATAATTGTAGCACGGCCGGAGGGGAACCTCACAGGGAAATTGCCCGCGTCGGGGCGTGCCGGTCTTCGGATCGGGCCCCGGCTGCCACAAACCAAAGGACCGCCAATCGGCTGTCCTTCTTTTTCTTGCACTTCCGTGGCAGCGTGGTCCGGCCTTGCCAAATCAGGGCCCATCTCATATCATAGCAACCGGTTGCCTGTAAGGGACCAGCGGTGAATGGCGGAAGCACCCCGAGAGGTCTACCTGACTGGAGAGGCAGGATGAGATTCACGTTCAGATTCGCACATGGTGTCTTGCTCGCGACAACGGTTTTCTTTCTCGCCTCTGCGGGTGCGCACGCACAGACGATCGTCGGGTGGCGCGGCGATTGGACGGGGAAGTATCCGGATGCCGATCCCCCGACGCGTTGGTATTGCCGGCCGGTTTCGCCGGTCTACGGCCTGCGCTGTCAGGCGGCGAAGCCCCAGGCGGGTGACACGGGCGAGAACGCCAAGGTGATCTGGGCGGGTGACGTGAACGAATGGCTCGCCCTGGGCGCGTTTAATGCCAGGGACGACAAGACCGCGCTCGACGAATCGTTCCTGGACGATGAGACGAAAGTGGAGCCGGCGGAGGGAGACAAGGCGGGCGAACTGAGCTGGAAGGCCCTCATCCTGGAACATTATCAGGAAGTGGTGCGCGATCCCAAGCGCAAGTACCGGTTCCGGTCCGGCGGAGCCCAGGGATTGGGCTGGTACGACCGGCCCGTGAGGATGGGCGACCAAGGAGGCAACAGTCAGGTTGCCTACGCCCACACCTACCTCTACGCCGCGACGGCGGGCACGGCCTCTTTCATCCTCAATCACGGCGACGGCATCAAGGCGTGGGTCAACGGGAAGGAAGTCTATAAGAACCCGTCTGCCTTCTGGAACTGGAACATCTACACCCTGTCGCGGGTTTACCTGTTTCGCCCGGATTACATTCGATCGCTGAAGACGTCGTCGCAGTTCAACGCGGAACTTCAGAAAGGCTGGAACCGGCTGCTGCTGAAGGTGGCGAAGAAGCGAGACAAGTGCTATTTCACGTTGCGGATCACGACGCCTCCCGACACGAAGTACGAGCAGGAGAACATCGTCTGGTCGACACGTCTGCCGAGCTGGTCCTGGTCTTCGCCGATTCTCGTCAAGGACCGGATTTTCGTCACGAGCGAGCCCGACGAGCTGGTCTGCATCGACAAGGCCACGGGCAAAATCCTCTGGCGTCGGTCGAACATGATCTATGACACCATCCCGGAGGAGGAACGGGCGAAAAACCCGATCTTCAAGGAGATCGAGCCGCTGGCCGCGGAACTGGCCAGGGGCGTCGATGAATACGAGGGGCTCATGTTGCGCAGCAGGATCACCGCCCTGCTCCTCAAGGTGGACAAGGAGAAGTACGAGTGGATCCCCGATGGCAAGCATCAGGACGAGCATATCGCCGCCTACGGCTACACCTGTCGGACGCCGGTGAGCGACGGACAGTTCGTCTACGCGCATTTCCACACCAGCGTCGTCGTCTGCTATGACCTGGAGGGCAATCGGCAGTGGATCCAGAATGTCAGGGATCTCGGATACGCCTCAGACAAGGCGGGAAAGGGCAATTGGCATGCTCACCAGGCCTCCGCTTCCCCGGTCCTGATCGACGACAAACTCATCGTCTGCAAGGGCTGGCTGAGGGCTTTCGACAAGAAGACGGGGAAGATCGTCTGGGACACGGGCCTTCTCGACAAGACATTCGATGCGTCTCACGGCGGGCTTCCGATGCTGACGTGCGCCCAGTCGTGCGTTCCCGGGCGAATCGGGGGCGTGGATTTCGTGATCGGTTTCCACGGCCGTTTCGTGCGGGCCTCCGACGGCAAAGTGATGGCCGGGCCGACCACCAACATTATGACGCACTCGACGCCGGTCATCGACGGCGACATCGCTTACATCTGGGGCGGCCATCGGTACCAGATGAGCGTCCAGGACGGCGAAATCAAATTGCAGTCGCGGGGTCGGACGCCGCACGTCGAATACTCATCGGGCCTGGTCTATGACGGGTTGCTCTATGTTCTGGACTGCCGGGGGATTCTGAATGTCTATGAGGCGCTGACGTCCAAGCTGGTCTACTCGCAGGATCTCGAGATGACGCCGCTGTACCATTACAACGCCATCGGCGCCGTGCCCAGCGTGTGCCTGGCGGGAAATTACATCTACCTGCTGGACAACCAGGGCGCCTGCGTCGTCGTCGAGCCGGGCAGGACCTACAAGCAGGTGGCGGTCAACCGCATCGACACGATGATGCAGCATCCTTATCCGATCAGCACGATGGAGCGGTTCGATTCCACGCCGACGTTCGACGGGAAACACATGTTCATCCGGGGCGAGCGGAACCTCTACTGCATCGGCGAAGGAGGACGATAACACGATGAAACTCTCCCGCACGGCGAGCGAACTCTACGACGCGATTTCCGAGCTGACGGTCATTGACGCGCACGAGCACCTGCCAATCGAGGAGGACTACCTCGCGTTCGGCTACTCCGGGCTCAACCTTTTCGCGACCTATGTCCGGCTCGACCTGCTGTCGGCCGGACTCGACAGCGCCTTCTTCGAGAAGATGCCCGGCGACACGACGAGCCCCGTCGACGAATGGTGGCCGAAGATCAAGCCGTTCTACGAGGCGTCCAGGCACACCTCCTACGTGCGCGCGCTGCGTATCACGGCCCGGGACGTCTTCGGCATCGATGACATCAACGACGCCACCATCCACGAGCTTGCCGCGAAGGTGAAGGCCGACAACACGCCCGGGATCTACCGCCGGACGCTGCAGGAGCGATGCCGTATCCGCTTCTCCATCACCTGCATCGACCGCGCCGATTTTCCGAACGACCCCGGTCTGCGCGGGCTCACCTACATGAGATACCAGGGCGACACCGGCGAGTATGTCCCGTTCCTCGAGCGGCGAACGAGACGAAAAATCCGCACGCTCGAAGACGCCGTGGATGCCGCGCAGTCGCTTACGCGCGAGGATATCGCCAAAGGCGCGGTCGGTTTCAAGATGACGGTGGTCGACTTCCACGCGCCGGACGCCGCGAAGGCCGCGGAGGAGCTGAAGGAGGACCTCAACCCCGGACGCAAGCCGGGCGTGTTGCCCGCGCTTCGCGACTACCTGTATGACAAGTGTCTCGACGTCGTGGCCGAAGCGGACGTCCCGGTCGCCGTGCACACGGGCTACTGGCGCGACTTCCGCGAGCTCGACCCGAAGTTCATGCTATCCTTCGCTCCGCGCAGGCCCGACGTGCGGTTCGACATGTTCCACCTGGGCGTGCCGTTCCTCCGCGAGGCGGCGCTCATCGGAAAGAACCTCCCCAACGTCACGCTCAACCTCTGCTGGCTGTCGCTCCTCTCGCCGGTGCAGACCGAGCGGATGCTCGACGAGCTCATCGACCTGGTTCCCGTCAACAAGATCATCGCTTTCGGCGCCGATTATCTTTATGCGGTGCAGAAGGTCTGGGGACATCTCGTGCTAGCCCGCGAATGCGTCGCCTCGGCGCTCGCCCGGCGCGTGGACGCGGGCGACTTCGATCGCGCCGAAGCGCTTCGCATCGCCAAACTCTGGTTCCACGACAACCCGGTGCGCATCTACAAGCTCCCGGTGCGGTAGCCCTGCCGGGAAGATACGTTTACCTGCCGGACAACCGGGGCGCCTGCGTCATCGTCGAGCCGGGCAGGACCTACAAGCAGGTGGCGGTCAACCACATCGACACGAAGATGCAGCATCCCTATCCGGTCAGCACGATGGAGCGGTTCGAGTCCACCCCGACGTTCGACGGCAAGCACATGTTCGTGCGCGGCGAGCGGAACCTCTATTGCATCGGCGACGACAAGGCCAGGTGAACCGCCGCGCGACGAAGAGGATCGCGTCCATGGCCTGCCGCGCCGGTACGCGGGGTCCTCCGCCTCCGAAGCGGTGTGTGTTGGGATGCTTCGGCAGCAACGGATCGATCCTTCTTCCACAACTCGTCTGAAACCTGGTACTGATTCGTTCTCACCCGACTCTTCATGCCCAACCCCCTTATCCAAGAGCTTCGTTCCCCTTGTATGCCGGCAAATCGGGGTCATTCGGATAGGTTCCAAGTGGTCTGTAGCACCTACGTTACTGGGTATGGTCTCTTGGGCCTCACCCCCGGTTGGCGCGCGATGCCCCTGGTGATGACCTTCTCCGACCCTGTGCGATTTTCTGAACATCGGTCTAAGTGTGGCTAAGTACTTTCCTGCCAAAGGGTTAGGGCGCCACGCGTCCCCACGGCTCGGTTCTCAACGTTCAATTTTCTAAACACGGGCGGCTTCCGGGCTCGGCGGCGATGATTTCACGGAAATATTCTTCCATTACGCAAGCACAAGCGGCCTTTGACTTTAGGGCGCCGGAGGCCCGGGATTTCGCAGACGACGGGATTCCCGGCACGGTTTTTGCAGGACGTAGGGATGATGTGACCAGGTCGGAAGCCCCAACCAAACGTATTCAGCAAGCACAAGAGCTAATTTCCTATTAGTGGAGGTGACGAGCGAAGCCAACATGGAAGAAAAGTGCCGTCCTTCCGAGAGGTGGTTCCAGGGGGGGACCGGCGGTCGTTGTGAGAGGTAATTTCCGGGTTTTTTTTGTTATGGAGGAGAGAGTCATGAAGTACTTGGGAATGGTTGTAGGTGTTTCGGTAGCCATGCTGCTTGCATGCTCGACGGCGGAGGCCGTGATTGCGAACGGGCCGGGCGGACGGATCTACATGGAGGGCTTCAGAGAGTTCGTCGCGGCCGATAACAGTCTGAACCGCCGGGTGGCCAGCGTCACGGTCAACGCGGACTGGACGATAAGCCCGTGGGTCAACCATGGCACGTACCTCACGAACAAGTGGGTGGACGGAATAAAGTATGCCGCCCCGCTGCAAGACGGCGTCGGCGGTTATCCCACCGGGTGCTGGGGTTCGTACGATGTGGGGCAGCCCTGGCTTCATGCGAACGCCGTGGAGATTCAGACCTCCAACCCCACCGGTTATGCCACCCTCATCACGCCCTCGTTCTACCAGGGCGCGCGTGATCCCAACTCGGGCATCTGCATCATGGATGTCCTGAGCATCACGCCGACCGGCGCCGGCCTGACGGTGACGGATGTGGGCGGACGCTCCGCCACGGGCGGCGCGAGCGACGCGGCAACCGACCTGAAGCACACGCAGATGGGCGTTTTCGCTGTGCCCGACCCGAACCAGGGCTTCACCGGTCCCAACGCGGACTACGTCGTGGGCAACCACGAGTGGTACTACCAAGCCGGCTGGGTGACGACGGGAGACAGCGGCAGCGGCGTCGGCGGGACGGATGCCGACTATATCTACACACAGTCGACGTACAAATGGACGCCGGCGATTGGCGAGGACTATGAGATCGTCGGCGGCCGGTTGTTCATCGGCGGCAGGGACCCGTCCTACGGTTACATGGCGCCCGGGGGTGCCGGCGGCGGTTACGGCGAGGTCAACGTCCGGTATATCGATCGCGTGAACGATTCGACGTACAACAATGGTCTTTACTACGCCAGCACCGCGACGGGCCACCGGTACAATCTCAGCCCCACCTCCGCTTGGAGCTACTCCATGAAAGGCATCGCCGCGGGGAAGATCACGGACAACGGCGAGAACTGGGCCGTGTGGACGCTGGCCTATGACACGACGGATGCGCAACCCGAGATCGTGATGTTGGCCGACTACAACGGCGACGGCGACGCGTTGGACGCGGGCGAGGCGGTCTCCATCTTCGACACCGCCATGGCGGGCACGGATGATTGGGCCGATCCGGCCAACTATGGCGGCAGCTATAAGAGCTTCGAGTTCGAACTCATCGAGAGTGGGGACACGAAGTTCCTGATGGGGAAGGTGCAGCGAGACGGCTACAACAACGGGTATCTCATCGTCTGGGAACTGGCGGACAACGGCGACTACGCCGGCTCGCCGAACGACGTGAGGTACGTCCAGGTAGCGCAGCCTACGTTTGGCAGCCCGACTTACGCGAGGTACAACTTCTTCGAGTTCGACCCGATTCCGGAGCCCGGGTCGCTCCTGCTCGTCGGCACGGGCGTGTTGGGAGTTTTCGGCTACCTGCGCAGACGGCGCATGCGCTGAGAGCGCGCAGGCAAGACGTTGAACTCGCGACGGCAACCGTGACAGAAGCAAGAGAGGCCGCCCCGACCCAGGTCGGGGCGGCCTTGTTGTTTTTCCGAGACCCCCTCACGGGGACGACTTGAGGTCACGTAGCAGCCGGTCGAATTCCCAATGTGCCTCGGGCGTCGCCTTCGCCCGGCCTTCCTCGAGGGCGCGGCGGGCTTCCTCGGGCTTCCCGTCGGCCTGGAGGGCCTTGCCCAGGAGCAACAGCGTCTTGGCGAGGTGGAGGGCCTTCTGCGATTCCCGGGCCCCGGCGACGGCGCGACGGGCGTGCCAGACCGCTCGCGGCAGGTCGCAGAACCGGCTTCGCCTGTCGAGGTAAATGGAGGCGATGTTCGCGTGGGCGGCGACCAGGCCGGGATTCATCTGGGTCGCCTCAACGAGCAACCGGAGGCGATCGGACTCGGAGGGGTGGGAGCCGTGGATCGCGAGGTCGTTGACCCACCAGGCCAGGTCGGCCACCTCCCGGTCCCGCATGACGTAGCGCGCGTCGATGCTTCGGTCGGGAGAGGGGTCCCGCAGCCTCTCGAGGTTGAGCCGTGCGATCACGTTGTCGCTTTCGCGACGGCGCGCCTGCTCCCAGAGCCCGCGCGCCTCGTCGTCGCGTCCCTGACTGAAGCGGATGACGCCCAGGTTGACGAGGGCCTCCACGGGAGGCTCCCGTCTGCGCGCCAGCCGCTCGAGCACCTCCTGTGCCTCGACCACGTTCCCGTCACGCAGCAGGATCCACCCGAACAGGGACGCGATGGCGGCATCCTCGCGGCGGAAGTTGTAGATTTCGCGGTACTGCTGCACGGCGTCCGCGAGCCTGCCCTGCAGCAGGTAATAGAGGACGAGGTCACGGTGGGGGGGATAAAACTCCGGATCCCGCCGAACCAATTCCTCCAGTTCCCGAACCAGCCGGTTCATCCGGTACTGGAAGATCGGCGCGGACGTCCGGACGTTGCCCGGGGGGATCTCTGTCATGCTCTTGGTGGCACGGTGGAAATTGACGATGTCCCGGGGCCTCAGCAGGTCCGCTTGGCGGTACGCCTCGGCGGCCCCCTCCGTCTTCCCTTCAAAGAACAGCCGGTCCCCCTCGCGCCACGTCTTCATGTAGTCGAGCATCCGCGCGTCATCGCGTTCGTTGAGGACGCCGGAAAGGGCCGCGAGGGCGATGACACTCGCCGGAAGAACGAGCCTCAGGCCCAGCGGCTCGTTCCGACGCGCGAGGAGCTTTAGAAACCCGTACGCCGCCGTCGGCACCAGCGCCCACAGCGCACGCGGACCGATCCACAGCCAACCCCCCAGCGTAACCACCGAGAGCCCCAAGACCGCCCCCGCGGGCAGCCGCGACCACGCCATCAGACACAGCATCAGCATCGGAATCTGCGTCATCAGGACCTCGCCGCCGTGCCCCCGCAGCAGGGCCGCCGCCGTGACAACACCGAAGAAAATGGCCAGCGCCACGGCCGGAAGGGCCGCCGCAAACTTCCCGCCCGCCCCCGATGGCGTCTGCATCTCTCCTCGCGTCATCCGCAGCCGACTGAACATCATCGGCACCACGACCAGCAGCTCCAGCACGTGATACACGACGTAGGCGTAATCCCACAGCGTGTAGGCCATGTGCCCGAGGATGTGCAGCGGGAACGCCAACACCCAGAGCCACTTCAGGTATTTCCCCCGCGCGTCCGCGCACACGATGACGAGGAAGGGGAGAAGGAAGTCCGGGACGACGGAGAACCACCCCTCCATCCCCAGCGTGGGAACGTTTCCGAAGAGGACCGACCGTGTGGGAAGGTCCCAGTACCACCAGCCGACGGCGACGGCCGTCGTCTCCATGCAGTAGCAGATCGCCAGCATGAAGAGTCCGGAGAGTCCCGCGATCATGAAGACGCGTCCGGCGAGCCGCGGGATGCGACGCAGAATGAGTTCCGACACCGTCCACGCGAGATACATCGAGAACACCCACCCCACGGCGACCTGGACGTGGGCGTGGCCGATCTCGGGGAGGAATCCCCCCTGCGGGATGTAGGGCTGGCCGCTGCCGGCGCCGCCGGTGAGGTGGCGCATCAGCAGCCAAAGGGCGTGCTCGCGGAGAAGCCCGTAAAGCGTCCCGGAAATGAAGAAGACAAGCGTGACCCGGCGCCCGCGCGTCTTCCAGGAATGAATCACCAATAGGGCCAGGGCAATCGTCGAGCCGACCAAGAGCAGTTGGTTCAAGGTCCGTCCTCCTGTCTGTCACCTCGGTGCTGCGAGGCCACTGAGCAGCCGTTCGAATTCCCAATGCATGTCGGGCGTCGCCTTCGCCCGGCCTTCCTCGAGGGCGCGGCGGGCGTCCTCGGGCTTTCCGTCGGTCTGGAGGGCCCGGCCCAGGAGCAGCAGCGTCTTGGCGAGGTCGAGGTCCTTCCCGGACTCCCGGGCCCCGGCAACGGCGCGCCGGGCGTGCCAGACGGCTCGCCGCAGGTTGTAGAACCGGTTTCGCCGGTCGAGGTAGACGCGGACGAGGTTGGAGTGGGCCTGGACCAGGCCGGGATTCATCTGGGTCGCCTCAAGCAGGAGCCGGAGACGCTCGGACTCGGATGGGTGGGAGCCGGCAAGCGCGAGGTTGTTGATCCACCAGGCCAGGTCGGCCACGTCCTTGTTCCGTGCCAGGTAGCGTGTGTCGATGCTTCGGTCGGGCGAGGGGCCCTGGAGCCTTTCGAGGTTCAGCCGCGCGATCACGTTCCCGCTCTCGCGACGACGCGCCTGCTCCCAGAGCCCGCGTGCTTCGTCGTCGCGTCCCTGACTGAAGCGGATGACGCCCAGGTTGACGAGGGCCTCGACGGGAGGCATCCTTACGCGCACCGCCTTTTCGCACGCGGATTCCGCCTGCGTGAATTCTCCCACGCGAAGCAGGAGGTACCCCAGCATCGCGGCGATGTTAGCATCCTCTGGGCGAAGGTCATGGATTTCGCGGTACTGCTGCACGGCGTCCGCGAGCCTGCCCTGGAGGAGGTAGTATTCGGACAGGTTGCGGCGGACCGGGTACAGTTGCGGGTCCCGCCGGACCAGTTCCTCGAGTTCTCGGACCAAGCGGTTCATCCGATGCTCGAAAACCCGCATGGCTCGCCGGATGTCGCCTTCGGGGATCGCCATCATGAGCTTGACGGCGCCGTGGAAAAGGACGATGTCCCGGGGCCTCAGCAGGTCCGCCTGGCGGTACGCCTCGGCGGCCTCCTCCGTCTTCCCTTCGAAGAACAGCCGGTCCCCCTCGCGCCACGCCTTCATGTAGTCGAGCGTCCGCGCGGCATCACGTTCGTTGAGGACGGCGGAAGCGGCCGCGAGGGCGATGACGACCGCCGGAAGAACGAGCCTCAGGCCCAGCGGCTCGTTCCGACGCGCGAGGAGCTTTAGAAACCCGTACGCCGCCAGCGGCACCAGCGCCCACAGCGCCCGCGGGCCCATCCACACCCAGCCCCCCAGCGCCAGGACCGAGAGCCCCAAGACCGCCCCCACGGGCAGCCGCGACCACGCCAACAGACACAGCATCAGCATCGGAAGCTGCGTCATCAGGACGTCGCCGCCGTGCCCCCGCAGCAGGGCGGCCGCCGTGAGGACACCGAAGAATATCGCCAGCGCCGCCGCGGGCAGCGCGGCGACGTGTCGCGGGACATCGGTCCTCATCGCCCCCCGTGCCATCCGCAGCCGGCTGAACATCATCGGCACCACCACCAGCAGCTCCAGCACGTGGTACACGAGCATGGCCTGTGGAACCCAGCGGCAGAGCATGTGCCCCCCGATGTGCAGCGGGAACACGAGCACCCAGAGCCACTTCAGCCCCTTCCCGCGCGTCTGGGCGCAGACGATCACGAGGAAGGGGAGAAGGAAATCCGGGACGACCGAGAACCACCCCTCCATCCCGAGGGTGTTGGCGTTGCCGAAGAGGACCGACTGCGTGGGAAGGTCCCAGTACCACCAGCCGACGGCGACGGCCGTCGTCTCCATGCAGTAGCAAATCGCCAGCATGAAGAGCCCGGAGAGTCCCGCGATCATGAAGACGCGTCCGGCGAGTCGCGGCAGCCGCCGCAGGATCAATTCCGAGACTGTCCACGCCAAGTACATCGAAAAGACCCACCCGTCCGCGACCTCGATGTTGGCGTGGCCGATC
>DATKVD010000459.1:0-12107 GCA_035530235.1 Planctomycetota bacterium
TCCGGCGGCCCGAGACCAAGACAAAAACCCCCGTGCGTGACCTATGGGGACTGTCGCCAACCGCCAATGGTCTGCAAATGGCCAATGACGAATGGCCAGAGCCCCAAGGGGACAGTCCCGTTCTACCGCGGCGCTGCGCGCCGCCGGTAAACTGGGACAGTCCCCGCCGGCGAAAGGGGACCGCCTCCGGCTGCTGTGTCGGACGGCGCGCCGCCACTCCAGGCGAACCGGAGCGTCGCACCGACGGCGGCGAAGTCGTCGCGTGCGCCCGCCGTGCCGAACGCGAGTTCCGCGAAAAGCAGCACCAGCCGGAGGCCCGCCCCCGCCGTCATGAGCACCCGCAGAAACCCAATCCCCTTCCCGCCGAAGTGCTTGTGGTAGAACCGGAACAGACTCCGCCAGAACTCGACCACCGCCGGTCGGCGCGCCGGGGAGCCGCTCTGCTCCCCGTGGTGGACGACCGTGGTCTGCGGGGTGTAGGCGATCCGCCACCCGTCGGCGCGCAGCCGGTACTGCAGGTCGATCTCCTCGCAATAGAGACGGAACGCCTCGTCGAAGCACCCCGTCCCCTGGAGTGCATCGGGACGAAGCATCATGCACGCCGCGCGGAACCAGTCCGGGTCGTGCACACGGTCGTGGTCGGGAAAATCGAAGACCCGTCTGAAGAGCCCGCCGGGCCTGAGGCGTCCCAGAAGTCCGTACGGGATGACCGTGTAGAGGAGACTGGCTATCGCGAAGCCTTTCCAGACGTTCATGTTGGTATAGCAGGAGGGCTGGAGGGAACCGTCGGGGTTCACGATGCGGCAGCCGAGCGCCCCGACGCGCGGGTGGGCGTCCATGAAGTCGACGAGCGCCGCCGCGGCGTCCTCGATGAGCTGCGCGTCGGAGTTGAGGAGGAGGAGGTATCGGCCGTCGGCGGCGGCGATGGCCTGGTTGCACGCCGGGCCGAAGCCGCGGTTGGTCGCGTTCCGGATGAGCCGGACCGCCGGGAACTCGTCCGCCACCATCCGCACGCTGCCGTCCGTCGAGGCGTTGTCCACCACCCAGACGTCGAACGACACGCCGCGCGTGTGCTCGAACACCGACCGCAGGCACGCTCGAAGCAGCGCTTTCGTGTTCCAGTTCACCACGATGACCGAGACGTCCACCACGTGCGTCCCCCCGCCGCGAGACGTCACCACGCCATCATCATGCAGCAAACCCCCTCCCCTGTCAAACCCCTGTTGTATCGCCGGTCCCGGGCGCCTATAATCCATGTGCGGGGAACGGACGGCGTGGGGTCCACTCGGAGGAGCCGACATGACGGAAAGGAAACTGAGATTTCGGCACGTCGTCATCGACGCGAACCCGCCCGGATGGAAGCACGACATCACGCTCATCGGCGACATCGGCGGCCGCGGCGCAAACGACATCGTCATCGGCGGCAAGGAAGGCGAGGTCAACCTGTTCTGGTATGAGAACCCGGCCGGCTCGGGCGGCGACCGGAAGACCGACCGGTGGCCGCGTCACGAGATGGCCCATGCACCGGAACTCGAAGCGGGTGGGATCCTCCTCGACGTCAACCGCAACGGCCGGCTCGACGTCGTCGCCGGACAGCAGTGGACCGGGAACGAACTCTACTGGTTCGAATGCCCCGACGACCCACGAAAGCGGTGGAAGCGGCGCGTCATCGAGAACCGCTTCCGCAAGTACCACGACCAGCTCGCCGCCGACGTGGACATGGACGGTGAGCCGGAGATCGTGGTGCTCTCGCAGAAGGCCGGCGTCCTCGTTTATTACGACGTCCCCGACGATCCGACCGTCGAGCCCTGGCCGGTCGAGTGCTGTCACGTGGTTGCCGAGGACATGCACGACGTCGAGGGGCTCGCCGCGGCGGACATCGATGACGACGGCGACATGGAACTCATCGTGGGGCCGAACGTCTTCCGTCCCGCACGGGACTGGCAGCGCACGCCCTTCGCCGACGGGTTCGACAGGACGCGCGTGGCCCTGGCCGACCTCGACGGCGACGGACTGATGGAAATCATCATCGCCGAGGGTGAGAGCCACCCCGGACGTCTCGCCGTCTGTCACTTGCCGGACCTTGAACCGAGGATTCTGCGCGACGATCTCTTCCATCCGCACAGCCTCAGCGTGGCGGACTTCACGGGCTCCGGCCGCGCGGACATCTTCGTCGCCGAGATGGGCCTCGGGAGGAACCGCGAGCCGCGGATGTTCGTCTACCTGAACCGCGGCGCCGGGAAGTTCGAGGAGGTGGTGATTGAGCGAGGCATCCCCACGCACGAGGCGAAACTCGCCGACCTGACCGGCGACGGCCGGCCCGACATCGTCGGCAAGCCCTACGACCCGGAACGTCACATCGACGTCTGGTTCAACGAGACGGAATGATAAAGGGAGAGAGCGATGAACCGCCTGCAAGTGATCCTGTCCTGTGCGCTGGTGGGCGTGCTGCTTACCGATGCCGGTGCCGACGCACAAGCGAAGTACTATCCCGTCGGGATGGGCGGCGGGGGTGCGATGTACGCCCCGGCCTCGAGCCCGCACGATGCGAAGCTGATGTTCGTCTCGTGCGACATGAGCGGGTTCTACCGCTCGGAAGACGGCGGCCAATCGTGGCAGATGATCGACTTCCGCCAGACGAAGGGCAACACGGCGTGCCCGCCCGTCTTCCATCCCACGAAACCCAACGTCATCTACTTCTCCGGCAAGGTCAGCACCGACCGTGGCAAGTCGTGGAAACCGCTGGCGAACCCCGCCCCCTGGCGGACCGTGACGACGATGACAGTCAGCGGCAATGGATTCATTCTGTTGGGCGCAACCAACGGCGCATTCGTGTCGCGCGACGGGGGCATGTCGTGGTCGCAATGCGAAGGCATTGAGGGCAAGGTGATCGGCATCGGTGATTTCTGGTGGGTCCTCGATGCCGACAATGTGTGGAGCCTCACGCTGGCAACAGAGCAGACGGTCTATTCCACCGAAGACGGCGGCAAGACGTGGAAGCAGATGGCATGCGCGGGCCTGCCGTGGCGCGGCATTCGCGGGTTCGTGGAGGGCATCTGCACGGTGCCCTCGAAGAACGTGGACGGCAGGCTGGAGGGCGGCATCTATGTCTCCAGGGACCGCGGCGAGGCGTGGGAAAGCGCGATGGGCGAAGGCATCAACACCTCGCTCGGACGCAAGGACCAATGGGGCTCGGGAGAGATCCCCGAGTATTCCCGCATCGAGGCGTCGGGCACGCGCGTGTACGTCTACGGCCGCGGGACGGGATACTGGCCGCCCTATAACGATACGATCTACCGCTCGGACGACGGCGGGAAGACGTGGGAACCGACGCTGTTCTACGATTTCCGCTTCACCGACAAACGTGCGGCCGACTACAAGGGTCTGCGCGAGATGAACGTCGAGCACGGGTGGATCCCGTACACGCTCACGTGGATCTGGGGAGGCGTGCCCGGGCGCACGGGGATGCACGTCAACGAGCGGAACCCCGACGTCCTGATGGCCACCGACGGCGGCGAACTCCACGTCACGACCGACGGCGGAAAGACCTGGCGGCAGTGCTACACGAAATACGCGCCCGGACAACAGCCGCCGGTGTCGATACCCGGCGAGCGTCCCGGCCGCTGGCAGTCCATCGGCCTCGAAGTGACCACCACGTGGAATTACCGCATCGACCCGCACAACCACGAGCGTCACTTCATCTGCTACACCGACATCGGCCTCATGCGCTCGGAAGACGGGGGGGTGACCTGGACCGACAGCAACGCCGGAAGTCCTTGGGGAGGCAACACTTACGACATCGTCTTCGACCCGGTGAAGAAGGGACGCGTGTGGGCCGTCCAGAGCCAGGTTCACGACATTCCCCACTGGACCTACGTGCACGAGGAGGTCGGCGGCCCCGGTGGCGTGTGCGTCTCGGACGACGGCGGCGTGACGTGGACCGAATCGTCGGACGGCCTGCCCAAGGCCCCGGCCACCTCCATCGTCCTCGAACCGATGAGCGCCGTCGGCAGCCGCACCCTCTACGTCACGCTCTACGGCCACGGGGTTTACAGGTCGGTCGACGACGGGAAGACGTGGCGCGCGATGAACCGCGGGATCGACCTGAAGACCAACGCCCACTCCTGGCTTCTGAAGCGCCATCCGAACGGCACCCTCTACTGCTGCGTCACGGCCACGCGCGGCCCCGGACGAAGCGGGAACACCTACCCCCGGCCGGGCGCACTCTACAAATCCATCGACATGGGTGAGAGCTGGACCAACATCCTCGCCAGTCGCGACCTCTACTGGCCCGGGGAGTTCGCCGTGCATCCGACGAACCCCGACGTCATCTACCTCGCGGTCCACACGGCGACCCGGCGCGAGAACGGCGGCGTCTACAGCACCACGGACGGCGGAAAGACCTGGACGCGCCACCTCGCCAACGAGGACTTCCGGGACAAGGGTGGACCGGGCTGGGCGACGCCGCTTTTTGTGACCATGGACCCCGAAAACCCGGACACGCTGTATGTGGGCACCGACGGTCACGGGCTGTGGATCTCGCGCGACCGCGCGAAGACGTGGACGCAGCTCGAGGGGGTGCCGTTTGCCAACATCCACCGTGTCACCTTCGACCCCGACAACCACGAGAAGGTCTACATCACCACCTTCGGCGGCGGGGTGTGGGTCGGGCCGCGACCTTAGGGGACTGTCCCCGGGGGTGGAAATCCGAAGCGCGAAGTCTACCCGCCTCTGGCGGGCACGAAACAAATCGAGACTGTAGCAACGCTACGGAGTCGGTCCGCCCCAGGATGTCATCCTGAGCGAGGGCAAAGCCCGAGTCGAAGGATCTGGCCGTGAAGTATAGAGGCACTCCGGTTGATTCGGGAGACCTCCGGACGGAGTGGCCAGATTCTTCGCCCCGATTGCATCGGGGCTCAGAATGACATTCACGCTGTAATCGTGCTACAGTCTCTGCTTGTTTCGGATTTCGTGCTTTGGATTTCGAGCTTGCCCAGCGGGGACAGTCGCTAGGTCCAGCCCATTCCCGCGTTGACCCGTTCGACGGCGCGGCCCGGGGCGCCGCTCAGGGTCAACCCCGAGCTTGCCGAAGGGTTGACAAAACGCCCCGATTTTGTTACAATACCCGCTTAACAAGGCTCAGAAGTCTCCCCCGGACCGAGGGACCCATGGATAGAACGCTGAGAATGAAGGTATGTGTCGCGGCGGTGCTGTTTGTGGCCCTCGCGCTCGCCGCGGCGCCGACGCTCGCGCAGTGCCGGATCGACATGAACCCGCCGCTCGAGGTCAAGGTCACCTGGAGTTACGTCTCGGCGAACTCGGCCGCCCTCGGCGTCGAGACCACGCGCGCGGCGCGCACCCACGTCGAGTACGGACCCACGCCCGCCTGCGACACGAAGACCTCCCCCACCGATCCCCACTTCCAGCACCTGCACCACCTGAAGGGCCTCACCTCGGAGGTCACGGTTCACTACCGGGTTGTCGCGGTCGCCGAAGACGGCACACGTGTGATGACCCGTCCCGGCATGCTGACGCCGAAGACACCTGACGGTGCGGTCGTTTGCGTCCCCGACGACATGCCCCAGGGCCCCCCTTACGTGCTCGACAAGCCGAACACCACTTACCTCGTCACCAAAGACCTCGTCTGTGCGGGGAAGGCGTTCGAGATCGCGGCGTCGGAGGTGACGCTCGACCTGAACGGTCACACGGCGACCTACGACGGCGACGAGGCGCTCGAGCGTCCGCAGGGGGCGTGGAACGTTATGCGTGAGCAGGCCCCGATGGGCGTGCGCGTGCGGATCCGCGGCAAGGGCATCCGCATCCTCAACGGGACGATCCGACAGGGCGCAGGGAACCACGCCGGGACCGTCCCGGGCGTCGGATACAACCCCATCTTCGTCTCGGGTGCGACGACCGAGATCGCCGGCATCCACGCCATATGGTCGGGTGACGACATCGGCGGGTTCTTCCTCCACGGCGGCGACGGCCACCACGTGCACCACTGCGTCACCGAGGACAAGGGCTCCGGCATCCGCAACCGTCACCAGGCCATCTGCAACATCGGGTATGCCGGCACAGGCGAGGCCGATCACAACCTCGTCAAGCGCTCACGCCACCGCGCCATCAACGCACTCACCAACGTCCACCACAACGAGGTCCACGTCGACAGCCAGGCCACCAACGCCTTCGGCATTGACGCCCCCAAGGGGAAACCCACCGAGATCCACCACAACCGCATCTACGGCAAGGGCGAGCACCCCATCGGGATCGGGGCGACCGGGAACGTGAAGGGCCTGCGCGTCTATGCCAACTACGTCGAGGTCGAGAACTCCAAGGGCAGCACGGAGTACGGCAACACCGGGAGTGCCTGCTACCGGATGACCTGGGGCGGCGAGGCCGACGACGTCGAGGTCTACGACAACGTCTTCGTGCTCCACGCGAAGCGGAAGGCGTTCGTCTGGCAGGGGAAACCGATGGACAGTCACGGCCGGGCGATCTGGATCGGGCTTCCGGTCAAGGACGAGGACCCCGCACGGACGAAGCCGCGTGTGCACTTCCACCACAACACCGTCATCGCCACGAACGCCGGCGGCGGCGCCAAGGCCGCCGGCATCGCCATCGTCTGTCTCAACGAGACGCCCCTGCTCGTCTTCGAGGAGAACCGCGTGGAGAGCAACTGGGCGAACGTCCTGCTCTCCGACAGCTATGGGCATTCGAACGGGTATCCGCGGTTCATCGGCAACACGTTCGTCAAGGTGGGCGACCAGGAGAGCTACGCGACGGTGAGGAATGCCTACACGACGCGTCCGGCGAACGCGGAGTTCATCGACAACCGCTACGAAGGGGGTGCGTCACTCGAGCGCGTGAGCTGGACACGGCCCTACGAGGGACAGGCCAAGGAAATCCGCGTCAGTCATTACCTGGAGCTGACCGTGCGCGACGCTGCCGGCCGCGCCGCCGCCGACGCGAGCGTCACCGTCAAGGACAAGGACGGCCTCGTCGTCTTCGAGGGCAAGACGGACGCCGACGGGAAAGTCAAGGCGATCGTGGCCGAACGGTCCGTCAAGCCGACGGGCACCACGGTCCTGACGCCGCACACGGTCACGGCCGCCGCGGACGGCAGGACCGCCACCGAGACGGTGACCCTCGACGCTTCGAAGACCGAGGTCCTGACACTGAAATGAGCACGAGGCCGGGCCACAAGGGACCCGGACTACTTTCGTGTAGTGCGCCCCCCTCGTGGGGCGCTACATTGAAGAGGGAGACGGAATGAGCGGGACGGACAAGGAGATGCAGGCGCGTCACGCGCTGTGGGAGAAGCGTCTGGAGCGCTACGCCGAGTACGGCGACTGGGGGGCGTTCGCACTCGCCACCGTGCAGGGGTCGATCGAAGAGATCAACGCCCTCAAGGAGGAAGGCCGGCGACTGGTGGCCACCCGCGACGGGAACTACCGCAACTGGGACCCCGACGTCCTGGCGGTGGACGAGGCCGCCGAGGGCTACATCTTCGACTGCCTGAAACGGTTCAGTGAGAGGAAGTCGAACGCCTTCAGCGCACGGGTCATCTCGGAGGAGGCGGGCGAGCGGTCGTTCGGCACCGGTTCGGAGAAGATCGTCATCATCAGCGACCCCTTCGACGGGTCGCTCCTCTACAAGAACGACCTGGGGGCGTTCTACTTCACGACGGTCGCGGCGTACGACGGCAAGGGCAACCACCTGGCGACGGCGATCGGCGACTGCGTGAACCGACGCGTCGACTTCGCCAACACCGAGCGTGCGTTCACGGCGAAGTTCGCCGAGACGGCCCTCACCGACGTCAGGCCGCCGAAGCTCTCGATCAACACCGACCTCTCGAAGGTGACCATCGAGTCGTACCTGATGAAGCCGAAGTACCTGTACCAGGAAGCGGACGACGCGTATTCATTTATCGAGACGTTCAAGCCGCTGTTCAGCAAGGTGAAGTTCGTGTGTCCGAACGGCGGTCCGGGCGGGTTCTCGGACGTCGCCTTCGGCCGGATGGACGTCTACTTCGCCCACAAGCAGCCCTTGATCGACGTCTTCAGCGGGGTGGGCGTGGCACGGCTGGCGGGGGCGGTGATCACGGACTTCGACGGGAACGCGGTGCCCTTCAGTGACGACATCAACAAGCGCTTTTATGTGATTGCGTCGGCCAACCGCGAGCTGCACGACCAGATTCTGACCATCGTGGCGGGCATCCGGAAGGCCACGGGGCTCGAGTGGAAGAAGCGGCCGAAATAGGTCAGGAGCGGACGCGCGCGCGACACGAGTGTGCGTCGACGTGCGTCCGGCGCGACATCGAGCGGCGCCCGAGGCGCCATCGAAGCGACACATTCCGACGGAAAGTGCGCGAAAAACACCTATTCGATGTAAGGAAACACCCGTTCGACGCCCTATTTTAGGTGGACACCCCGTGCCGGGGCCGATGGCGCGTCGCTAATCCCGGCCGGGGAAGCACTTAGAGCTTCCGGCGCCCCCGCCCCAAGGGCGGGAGACCGGACCAGGCGGGGGTCACTCTCATGACTGCCACACAACCCATCCTCAAGGTCGTCGGCCGTGTCACCGGCCGCGTGCGGTTCTGGCATCTCGTCGACGCGTTCGTCCGTGCCGGCAAGTGGTGTCTGCCGCCGGCACTCGTCCTCTTCATCCTCGACAAGCTCGTTGACGTGCCGGGTGTGATCCTCGCGCTTCCGGGCGTCGCGTTCGTGATCGCGTTCACGGTCCTCGGCGCCAAGGCGCTTGCGGGCGTCAACCGCTTCCAGGTCGCGAAGATCATCGACGACCAGATGGGACTGAAGGACCGGCTGACGAGTGCACTCTACTTCGAGGCGCTGAAGTACACCGAAGGTCTGGCGCAGGCGGCCATCGAGGAGGGCGTGGCACACGCCCGGCATCTCGACACGCGCGACATCTCGGTGGGGACGTGGCCGCGTCACAGCGGGCGCTTTATCGTCGCCGCGCTGCTGACGCTGGTCGTCGCCGTCGGACCGCAGAACCTGGCATCCTTCTTTGCACGCTCCGACTCCGACACGGACGCCGTCCGTGCCGACCGCGGCGACGAGACCAACGCCACCGCCCCGGCCCCCGCGCCGACCGAGGAGACCCCACTTCAGAAGATCGAGCCCAAGAAGCCCCTCACCGAGCTGACGCGTCTCGAGAGTGACCGTCCCCCCGAGCGTGACCCGGCCACCATGGACACCACCATGGCGCAGGACCTGCTCGAGGACATCGAGAACATCAAGCACGCCCTCAGTGCCAGCGAGCTGAAGGACATGGAGGACGCCTTCAAGGACGACAACAAGAAGGGCCCGGCCGAGGAGCGTGAGGAGCCGCCTCCCCGGATCGCCCCGCTGGACAAGGAACTGCTGGAGGACATCGCCCGTGCCGAGAAGAAGAAGGTGGAGAAGGGCGAGGGGAAGCCGGAGGACGCGATCGGTGTGGCGGTGAAGATGCCGGCCCCGCCCGGCGCGAGGCCGCGGGGTCCCCGGGCAAAGGGCGGCGGCGGTCACGGCGGCGGCGACGTCGGCGAGTCGGGCGACACCCGCGGGCCGCCCAAGCGCATCCCGATTCCCGGACGCGACAAGCTCATCATCGAAAGCCGACAGAGCAAGGACATCCTCGAAAAGACCGACCTCGAACGCACCGTGATGAACGAGTTGATGATGCGACTGAGCATGAAGGACGTGAAGATGACGGGCACGGCGAAGGACGTCGAGGCCCGCTTCACGCCGCAGCCGCGACAGCCGGTGGTCGAGGAGCATGTGCCGCTGGGACTCCGCGGATACGTGCAGCGGTATTTCGAGGGGATGGGCGGCCGACGGACGTCGGAGAAACCCTCCGAGGAACCGACCGACGCCGCACCGTCGTCGGAGTGAGGCCGGCCGGCAGCGTTACCTCAATCACGAGGACACACAATGGGCAAGAGGTCGGAAGAGACGAACACCGAAAAGCTCGTGCAGTCGTTCCGTGACACCTTCGTCAGGATGTCCGACGAGATCTCCAAGGTCATCGTCGGCTACAAGGACGTCATCGACAACGTGCTCACGGCACTGATGAGTCGTGGGAACGTGCTGCTGGAGGGGGTGCCGGGCATCGGCAAGACGATGCTGGTTCGCACGCTGGGTGAGATTCTGGACCTGAAGTTCCGTCGGGTGCAGTTCACGGCGGACCTGATGCCGGCCGACATCCTGGGCACCAACATGATCGCACAGGACGAAGCGGGCAACCGCACGTTCCGCTTCGAGCGGGGTCCCGTCTTCACCCACCTGCTGCTGGCCGACGAGATCAACCGGGCGACCCCCAAGACGCAGGCGGCACTCCTGGAGGCCATGGAGGAGCACTCCGTCACCGTCGCCGGCACCAAGTACGTCCTCGACGAGCCCTTCTTCGTACTCGCCACCGAGAACCCCATCGAAATGGAAGGGACCTATCCCCTGCCCCAGGCCGAGCTGGACAAGTTCATCTTCAAACTCGACGTCGGATTCCCCGGACTCGACGAGCTGGACGAAATCATCGTCCGCACCACCTACGAGGAGATGCCCCCCGTGGACGTCGTCGCAAAGACAGAGGACATCCTGGAGATGAGGAAGCTCGTCCTGGAGGTCCCCATCGCACCGCACGTCGAGGACTACGCCGCCCGCACCATCCTGGCCACCTCCCCGACGTCGGAGTTCGCCACCGACATGGTGAGGCAGTACGTGAAGGCCGGGTCGAGTCCGCGCGGACTCCAGGGACTCCTCCTCGCCGGAAAGGTCAAGGCACTGCTCGACGGACGCTACGCGGTCTCGTGTGAGGACATCAACGAGACGGCCCACCCGACCCTGCGTCACCGCATCCAGAGGAACCTGGAAGCCGAGGCGGAGGAGATCTCCACCGACGCCGTCATTTCGGACATTCTCGAGAAAACCCCACAGACGGCCGAGGCCGTCTAACTCGAAGGGAGACCACCGGTCATGAGCGGCAAGCAGAACGGCAGGTTCACCGTCCGTTTCACCACACTGCGTGAAGAGGTCGAGCGAGTGATCGTCGGGTGTCGGGACGTCATCGAGGAGCTGCTGACGTGTCTCTTCTCCGGGGGGAACGCCCTCATCGAGAGTCCGCCGGGTCTGGGCAAGACCCTCATCGTGAAGACGCTGTCGGAGGCGCTGGACCTTCAGTTTTCGCGCATCCAGTTCACCCCGGACCTGATGCCGGCGGACATCGTCGGGACCAACATCATCATGCAGGACGACGTCGGCAAGCGCTACTTCCAGTTCCAGCGCGGTCCCGTCTTCACCAACATCCTCCTGGCCGACGAGATCAACCGTGCCACCCCGAAGACCCAGTCGGCACTCCTCGAGGCCATGCAGGAGCACGCGGTCACGGTGGGCGGCGTCCGTCGCGAACTCGAAGAGCCCTTCATCGTCGTCGCCACCGAGAACCACCTGGAGACCGAGGGGACCTATTCACTGCCCGAGGCCCAGCTCGACCGCTTCTTCTTCAACAGCCGGCTGCGAAGCCCCGACCTCGACGAACTCCGCGAGATCGGCCGACGCACCACCACCACCTCCCGGTACACCGTCGAGAAGAAACTGAACCGTGACGAGGTGGAGGAGATGAAGCGGGAGGCCCGTGGGGTGGACGTGGCGCCGGCGGTGAGACGCTACGCCTCGCGCATCGTCCTGGCCACACACCCGACGCACGAGACCGCCACGGACCGGGTGAAACGGTTCGTCCGGTACGGGTCGAGTCCGCGCGGGACACAGGCCCTCACCATCGGCGGCAAGGTGCGGGCACTGCTCGACGGTCGAAAGACCGTCTCGGCGGCGGACATGCGCTCGGTGGCCAAGCCTTCCCTCCGTCACCGTCTCATCCTCAACTTCGAAGGCGAGGCCGAGAACGTCGACCCGGACGACATCATCGCCGAAGTCATCGACCATGTGCCCGAGTCCGGAGCGTGAAGCGATGCCACAGACCCGTCTCGACTCCAAGTTCCTCCGCAAGCTCGAACATCTCATGCTCATGGCCAAGGGGGTGTACTCGGGTGAGCTGATGGGCGGTCGACGCTCGAAGCGTCGCGGCAGCGGCATCGAGTTCACCGACCACAAGGC
>DATKVD010000460.1:0-2276 GCA_035530235.1 Planctomycetota bacterium
CGGGGGCGGGGGGAGCCGCAGCGGGACATCGGCGGCGATAGGGCGCTGCGGCTGGGTTGTCGTAGAGTGCAGAGATCTCGATGCGTGAGTTCCGGCCCGCAGCCGTCGGCACCCCACCAAGGCGTCGCCGCTTTCCGAAAAAATCCTGGGGCACGTCTGACACGCTCCCTCCGGTGTAAGTGGTCGCCAGTCTTGGGCTTAGGTGCGTCACATTATGGGACGTGGGGTTCTTGCCGAGAAAACTTCATATAGGACGTTGACCGGTCTGCCGATACAACATATAGTGGCACCGCAAGGAAGCAAGGTACGGGAATTTCCGGTCCAGCCATGGCGTTTTGCGGAGGGTTTTCCGGACGACCGCTCAGGCTAGCATGCGGTCGGACGTATCTCTGGAAGGACAGGCAACATACCGACGACCAAGGGCAATGCCCGGTGACGGGTAGGTGTGGTCAGCAACCCACCTCCTCTTGTCAGTTGGATGGTTCCATCGGTCCGAATGCCTTGGTCATATCCTGCCTGTCACTGGTCGTCGGTAACTTGGGTTGTTTCCTTGTGCGCCTTTCAACGCGGGTTCGTTGAAGGGTGCTTTTTTTCGGTTCACGTCGTGGGACGCCGTGGGGGGACCTCCCGTGAGATGTCCTTTCTGCAAGAAGGATGACGACAAGGTGGTGGACTCACGGAGTTCGGCCGACGGCACCGCCATCCGCAGACGTCGGGAGTGTCAGCTGTGCAAGCGTCGCTACACGACCTACGAGACGATCGAGGAGGGGGCGATCCGGGTCGTGAAAAAGGACGGCAGTCGCGAGCCGTACGACCGCACGAAGCTCGTTGCCGGTGTGATGAAGGCCTGCGAGAAACGTCCCGTCTCCACCCGGCTTCTCGAGGAGATGACCGACGCCGTCGAGACCGAGATCAACAAGCTGTTCGACCGGGAGGTGTCGAGTCGGTTCATCGGAGAGCAGGTGATGAAGCACCTGCGCACCCTGGATGACGTGGCGTATGTGCGGTTCGCGTCGGTGTACCGTGACTTCAAGGACGTGACGGAATATTACCAGTATATCGAGGAGGCGAGGAACAAGGAGCGTCAGGAGGAGGAGGGGGAAAAGGCGTCGGAGTAGGGCTGTTCGTGGACGTGTTTTCGTGGTATAATTACGTTGCATCCATCATAGGGACACAGGCGGCACCGGCTTTCCGTAACGTTTTGCCATTTCAGACGTTATGCAACGCCGCCCGCAGAACGGGGGGCACAGTCGTGGGAAAGATTCAGCGTGTCAGGAAGCGGGACGGACGCGTCGTCCCCTTTGATGTCGAGAAGATCACCGAAGCGGTCTTTCGCGCCGCCCAGGCCGTGGGCGGCGAGGACCGTTTCATGGCACAGGAACTCGCCGACGTCGTCGTCATGTTCCTCGAGAAGAGCTTCCAGGGCGACGTTCCGGGCATCGAAGACATCCAGGACATGGTCGAGAAGGTCCTGATCGAGACGGGACACGCCCGGACCGCCAAGGCCTATATCCTCTACCGGGACAAGCGGGCCAGACTGCGTCGGCAGCTCAAGGTCCACAAGCAGCTCAAGAACGGCAAGAGCACCACCGACCTCGCACTTCTCGTCGATCCCGGCTCCAAGGACGAGATCCTGCCCTGGGAGAAGGGCCGCATCATCCAGGCGCTGGAGGTGGAGGCCGGACTCAGTCCGTCCCTGGCCTCCGAGATCGCCAGTGCCGTCGAGCGGCGTGTCTTCGACTCCGGACTCAGACGCATTTCCACCGCACTGGTCCGTGAGCTGGTCGACAACGAACTGTTCGACCGCGGGCTCGACGCCAAGCTCAAGAAGCAGGCCGTCATCGGCATGCCGCGCTTCGACCTCGACCAGCTCATCCTCTTGAAGTCACAGGAAAACTCCAACATCACCGCGAACAATCCCGAAGCCATCAACCTCACCATTGCCGAGACCGTCCTCAAGCAGTACGCCCTTGACACGATCTTCACCGAGGACGTGGCCGACGCCCACCTCCGCGGCATGGTGCACCTGCACGACCTGGGCTATCCGACACGGGTCTACTGCTCGAGTCACTCGCTGGAATACATCAAGAAATACGGACTGCACCTGGGGAACCTCGACACCTCGAGCGCTCCGGCCAAGCACGCCCGCACCCTCACCGGACATCTCAACACCTTCCTCGCGAGCATGCAGGCCTACTACGCCGGGGCCCTCGGCGTCGGCTATATCAACATCCTCTACGCCCCCTACGTCGAGCACATGAGTCACAAGGAGATGG